>JBBRED010000066.1:0-28716 GCA_038203335.1 Haliangiales bacterium
GCTTGCGTGCGGGGCCATCGAGCTCGACGGGGAGCTCGGTCGCGGGCAGGCGGAGTCCGTCCGACGACCTCATCACCGGGTGCTGCCCGGTCACCGGGATCGACGGCGGGATCGAGTGCTGCGGGATGCCGATGCGCGCCGCGAGCCGCCGGGCGACGTACGACGTCTCGGTGAGCGCCGGATCGCCTTCCTTCTGCGGATCGAACTCGAGGAACGACGGGAGATCGTCGTCGTTCTTCGGTGGCACGAGGCTACCGCCGGTCACCTCGCAGACGATCGCGGTGATGTTGTCGGTGCCGCCCGCCGCGCGTGCCGCCGCGACCAGGAGACGCACCGCCTGCTGGATATCGTGCGGATGCGAGAGCAGCAGCGCGATCGCCGGATCTGCCACGAGGCCGTAGAGCCCGTCGCTACAGAGCAGCACGCGATCACCGGCGCGCAGCTCGGTCATCGAGAGCGATGGCTCGACATCATCGCCCACGCCGAGCGCCTGGAGGATCGCGCCACCGGCGCTCGCGACCTCGCCCGGCGAGTGACCGGCGGCGAGCAGCGCGGACTGCAGCGATTGGTCGCGCGTGACCTGGACCAGCGCACCGGCGCGCAGCACGTAGACCCGCGAGTCCCCCACGGTGGCGGCGATCAAGCGGTCTCCGACGACGGCCGCCGCGGACACGGTGGTGCCCATGCCGCGAAGACCAGGCTCGCGTCGCGCCATCGCATGGACATCGTGGTTCGCCACGCGCGCGGCGCGGCGGAGCAGCCGTGCGAACACCTCCGGATCCCGGGTCGCCGGAGAGACCTTCATCTCGCGCCACAGCACGGCGCTGGCCAGCTCCGACGCGATCTCGCCACCCTCGACACCGCCCATGCCGTCGCACACGACGAGGAACGGGCCGCGCGCACCCTCGGCCTTGTGCATCTGGTCGCCGATCTCGAGCTTCACCCCGGTATCGAGATCCGCGATGAGGACGTGATCCTCGTTGTGCTCGCGCACCTCGCCGATGTCGCTGGCAGCAGCGATCACGACCGCGAGCGCGGGTCGCTGCTCTCCCGCCCCGCTCACTATTTGCCGAGCTCGATCCGCAGCAGCTGATCGCCCATCCGCACGTGATCGCCGTGCTTGATCGCGGTGGGCCCGGTGATGCGGACGAACGTGCCGTTCGAGCTTCCCAGATCCGTGATCTGCGCCTTGCGCCCGTCCCACGTCACCGCGGCGTGGCGGCGGGACATGAACGCGTCGTCGCGGAACACGATGTCACCCTCTTCACGTCCGAGCACGATCTCCTCGCCAGCGAGGTGGCGCACGTCGCGCCAGCCGCCCGAGGGAACGATCGCGACGAAGCGGCCCCACGGCTCGCGCGGCGGCGATCCGAACAGCGCCACGCCGTGCCGGATCAGGGGATGGACCTTGACCTCCTCGGGGTCGACCTTCTCGTAGCGCAGCACCTCGCGCCCGACGAGGATCGTCATTCCGTCGACCAGATCGACGGGAAGGTCGGCCTTCTTGAACACGCCGTTCAGCGCGTCGAGCGAGAGCACCTTGACGCCGTCGCCGGTGCGCTCGAAGCGCGCGTGCTGGCGCGCCAGGAACCGATCGTCGTCGAACGCGATATCGGCGCCGGCGCGACCGACCACCGCGTACTCGCCGACCAGACTGAACCGCTGGCCATCCGAGCCATCGCGATTGACGAGCACCGCGGTGCCCCAGGCCGGGCCTGCCACCGAGGACACGTGCGGGGCGGGCGGCGTGATCGAGCCCGCACGCACGCCGTCGGTGGCGAGCGTGGCGCCCTGCGGATCGATCGCGACGTTGCTCGGCGGCAGGGCCCCCGAGATCGAGCGCCCGCCGGAAGCGGTGGTGTCCCCACCCGGAGACGCGGACGGCGCGCGCGGCCGCGGGTTCTGCCCGGGATCGGTGGGCTGCATCGCCTGCATGTGAAGCCCGCACTGCTGGCAGTACGCGAAGCCAACCGGCGTGGGCGTGCCGCAGCGCGGGCACGTGATCATGTTGCCCTGCGTGGGCGGGATCGGCGTCTGCGCCGATGGCGAGACCACGACCTTTGGCGACGAGCCGCCGATCGGATTCATCGCGGGGGACGGAGGGACCATGCCCGGCGCGGTCGAGGGCATCACACCCGGCGGCATCGCCGATTGCGGCGCCATCGTGGGCGCGACCGCGGCCGCCATCGGCGGCACCATGATCGGGCCTCCCGACGGCGACATCATCGGCGCACCGCCCATGGCTCCGAGCGCACCACCGCCCGCGGGCATCGCACCCGCGCTCTGCCCGAGCGCGCTACCGCACGCACGGCAGAACTTCATGCCGGGAGGATTCTCACCGCGGCATACGCCGCAGATCACGGGCAACCCTGCCGGCTGAGCGAGGGTCTGCGCATAGACTGGTGGAGCCACCACAGGCGCCAGCGAACTGCCACAGTTGAGGCAGAACGACGACCCGGCTGGGCTTTCGTGGCCACACATCGAACAACGCATCGGACCCCTCGGGTTGAACCCGTCACGAGTGTCTCAACAACACTCGGCGATTTGAATGGCACGGGGCGGGTTTGCAACGCAGCGTCGCTCTTGCTAAGACCGGCCGGCTCCGTGGCACGCAACCTCGCTTATCGACTCGCGCTCGTGGCGGCATTCGCAGGTGCTCTCGGGGCCTCCGCGTGCGTGGACTCGGCCGTCCGCACCGCTCCGTTCCGCGTCCGTCCCGATGCCCCCGACGCTGGCGCGCTCGCCGGCCCCTTCAGCGGTCGCGTTGTCGACGGCACCACCCACGCCCCGGTCGCCGGCGCGCTGGTCTACGGCGCCTGGACGCTCGAGCGCGGCACGGCCTTGCCGGAGCCCGCCGGCGCGCGCGAGTTCGTTGGCTCGACCGATGCGAACGGCGCCTACCGGATCCCGGAGCTGCTCTCGATTCCCAGGGGCACACGGGTCACCGAGTTCACGCTGCTCGTCTACAAGCGCGGCTACATCGCGTACCGCAGCGATCGCCGGTTCACGGATCTCGGCATGCGCATGGACTTCGCGCAGCGCGACAATCAGGTGCTGCTCGATCGCTGGCGCAGCGACCTGTCGCATGCGCGCCACCTGCGGTTCGTCGGTGGCGGCACGGCCGTCGCCGCGCTCACGCAGTGGGAGCTCGCCGATGCGAGCGCCGAGCTCGATGGGAAGCGCAGCTCGGGCAACGATCTGCGGCCCGGTCGCGGCGATGGCCAGTACGTGGTCGCCGCGCAGCTCCTGACCGAGACCGACATCAAGGTCCGCACGAAGTACGACGGCGCGTTCGAGACCGGTCCGCTCTCCGACGAGCCCGATACCGCCGTCTACTCGTCGCAGCACTTCAAAGCGCAGGGCCGCCCCGAGACGTGGGACGTCGCGATCCGCATGTGGCGCCTCGAGCCTGGCAAGGCGCAGGAGCGCTACGACGAGCTGGTCACGCAGCTGCCCGGCACCGTCGAGAAGGATGACATCGCGAGCCGCTCGTTCGTCGCGCTCGAGAACGACATCCGCGGCGTCGGCATGCTCGATGCGCCGCGCGGCGTGGTCGTGCTGTTGACCTGCGGGACCAACACCTGCACGAACGCCGAGGACGCGATCGCGCTCGCGAACACCGTCTACGGCCGGATCAAGGCGCTGCTGCCCGCGCCCGGGAGCACGATCAAGTGAAGCGCCTCGCTGCGTTGGTTCTCGTCTGTGGGCTCGTTGCCGCGATGGCCACACCGGCCGCTGCGTGGGAGCCCGAGACCACGCACGCCGGCCTCGCCGAGCAGGCGGCGCTCGCATCTCGCCTGCACAAGCGGCTCGTCACGCTCGGGTTCACCGGCGGTCTGTTCGAGCAGCTCACGATCCCGCCGGCCGATGCGCCCGCGCTGATGTCGGCGATCAAGCTGCTGTCGCCGACGCATGGCGCCGTGCCCGATGCGCGTGGCCGTCAGGTCGCGCTGTCGTGGCTCGCCGCTGGTGCCGCGCTCGCCGATGTTCCGGCGTTGAACGGCGCGAACCACTTCTTCGATCCGATGACGAAGAAGGGCTGGGAGTCGCCCGACCGCGGCCTGCTCCGCGGCGCCTCCGACAAGATCCGCGAGGCGATCGGCCGCGCGGCCCTACCCGACCACGGGATCCCGGCGCCCGACTGGGTCACGGCGAAGCAGAACCCGTTCAACGTCGACTCGTTCCTCGCGCAGTACGCGAAGGCCGTGAGCGCGAAGACCGCCGGCGAGCGGTCGCGGCACATGGCGGCGGCGTTGATCGCGGCCGGCGCGATCCTCCACACGCTCGGCGATCTCGGCGCACCGTCGCGCGTGCGCGGCGACGAGGCGAGCCACCTCGATCCGATGGGCGCCGGTCCCGATGATCTCGGCTCGCGGTTCGAGCGGATCGCGGCGCTCGCGCACGGTCGACTCGGCGTCGCGGCGCCCACCCGCGTGGTCACCCGCGATCACCTGCGCGACTTCTTCACCGGCACGTCCACGTCCGGAGATGGTCTCGCCGACGTCATCGCCCGCTCGTACTTCTCGCCGAACACGTTGCCCTCGCCCACCCGCGTTGGCGCGGAGACCCGGCCGAAGCTCGCGCGCCCCGAGCCCGTGCTGCCGACCCGGCTGAACCTCATGGCGGCGAGCCGCGATGACGGCACCACGCTGCGCGATGCGGCCGGTACGTGTCTCGCGCGCTACAAGGTCGACCGCGGCCTGCTCTCGTTCTGGATCGACGACGACTGTATGCTCGAGGAGATCGCGGCGATCCTCCCGGAGGTCGCGGCCTACGAGGCGGGCCTCCTCGATTACTTGCTCCGTGGCGATCTGACGATCGCGGCCACCGACGGCATCGTGGTCAGCGGCGCGGGCCTCGGCGCCGGCACGGTGCAGGTGCTCGTCGAGGATGACCGCGGCGTGCGCACCGAGCTCGGCGCCGCCCAGGTCACCGGCGCGTCCGACGAGCTGATCAAGGTCCCGGCGCCCTCGGCCGGGGTTCGCGTGGTCGCCGTGTATCGCGGTGCGGATCGCGCGGGCGAGCCGCTCGTGGCGGTCGGCGCGATGCCGCTCTCGCGATAGCAAGCTTGCGCAGGTTATGATCCTTCGGCCATGTCGAAGAAGCGACGCGACGACACCGACGGGCTCGATCGCATCATCGGCCTGCTCGATGCGGCGCCGCCGGGACTTCACGATCTCGAGCCGCCGAGCGCGGACCTCCCGAAGGGGCTCCCCGAGCCGCTGATCGAGCTCTACGCGCGCTGCGATGGCGGCCGGATCTTCCTCGACACGATCGAGATCCTGCCCGCCCGTCAGGTCACGATGCCCACGCCCGCGCGGTGGAAGTTCGCGACCGCCGAGGGCGATGCGATCGCGATCGATCACCGCGGCAAGATCTGGCGGACCGACGAGTCGCTCGATGACGAGATCTGCGACGGCACGCGGATCGATCGGTGGCTCGCCGGCGTGATCGACGCGACCGCGCTGCTCTACGACGGTGATGGCGAGTTCGCCGAGGACGTGTTCGACGACGACGGCGAGCTGTTGCCCGTGGTGCACGAGCGCCAGCTCCGCGCGCACCTCAAGCGCGACCCCGCAGCGCCGGGTCCGCGCTGGCGTCTCGGCCACTCGCTGCTCGTCCAGGGCGCGACCGAGGACGCACGAAACGAGCTCGAGCAGGCGGTCGCAGACGATCCGGCCTTCGCCTGGGCGTGGCTCGATCTCGGACGGATCTCCGAGAAGCTCGGCGATATCGGCAACGCGCTCGACGAGATCCGCATGGCGGCGGAGACCGCCGAGGGCGTACAGCACGAGCAGGCCGGATATTTCTGGGCACAGCTCGCGCGGCTCGCGACGATCACCGGCGACGACGTGCTGCGCGCGCAAGCCGCGACCAAGTCGTCGCTGCTCGGTCCCTCGCTCAAGTCCGCGCAGCTCGCGGGAGCGCGCGAATCGCTCGAAGCGGGTGACACGGCGTCGGCGAAGGGCCTGCTCGATCTGCTCAAGGCCGTGTGGCCCCGGGATCTCGAGGTCCTGGACCTGGCGCGCCGTCTCGCGAATTGATACGCAGGGCGCATGCGGATCGCTCTCGGTGGGGTGGCGCTCGTATCGCTCGTGGCCATGGCTGATGCGCGTCCGCCGCGTCTCGCGCGTGGCGAGCAGCCGCGGATCGAGCACATCGTCGATGCCGCGCCGGAGTGGGCGAAGGCGTGTCCGATCACGCTCGTGCAGTCCGAACAGGACGCATTCGCCGTCGGTGCGAGCTGCGGTCCGTTCGAGACGTTGATGTTCGAGCGCAAGCACCTCGACGCGAAGGAGTTCGAGGAGCGCGTGCGCGACGAGGCGCAGGAGGCCGGCTCCGCGCTCACCGCGATCGCGATCCCGACCGCGCTCGGAACCGCGACCGGCTACACGTTTGTCCTCCAGGATCGCCACGGCGCGAACACCTACGTCATGGTCCGCCGCCCCGGTACGAAGACCGGCCCGAGCGACTTTCTGTCGTGCACGAGCGGCGAGCCCAAGGCGCAGCTCGAACGCTGCAAGGCTGCGCTCGAGGCGCTCGGTCGATCGAGCGTCGTGCGCAACGGTCGCGGCGGGTTCCCGCGCGCCGCCGGCGATCGCACCGGCAGCTAGCGACTACCGGAAGACGGCCTGGTCGGCCGGGATCCCGCGCGCCTCGAGCTCCGAGTAGAAGCGCGGGACGGTGCCGGTCGCCACGTAGACGCCGTTGTTCCAGTGGAACAGCACGTGCGTGTCGAACGTGGTCTCGGTGCAACCGACCACCTCGTCGATCGACAGCACCCGCAGCGAGCCATCGCTCCAGCGGGCCACGTGGATCACGATCTCGAACGCCTGCGCGACGAGCTCGCGAACCGCGTCGACCGCGGTCGGTGCGGTCAACCGGGAGAGCGTGGCGAGGCGGGTGAGCGCGGAGTTCGCGCCCTCGCCCGTCATCCCGACCACGGCGCCATCGATGGACGCGTTGAGCGCGTGGACCAGCGGCAGCGCCTCGCGACCACGGACCTCGCCGACCACCAGGCGATCGGGCGACAACCGGATCGCGGTCTCGAGCAGCGCCGCGAGATCGACGTCGGAGTTCTTGCCGATGCCGACGCGCGTCTCGAGCTGGATCCACTCCTCGCGCGCGATCGAGAGCTCCGCGACCTCTTCGATCGAGATCACGCGCTCGCCCGCCGGGGACGCCGCAGCGAGCGCCGCGACGATCGACGTCTTGCCCGAGTTCGGACCACCGCACACGAGGATGTTCCGGCGCGCGGTGACACAGGTCGCGAGGAAGTCGGCCATGCCAGGGCTCATCGCGCCCTGCGTGCCGAGATCCGCGAGCTGCGGCATCTGCGTGGGGACCTTCTTGAGGACCAGGCAGGCGCCGCGCGACGTCACCGGGGCCACGGCGGCGGTCAACCGCGTGCCATCGCGCATCCGAAGGTCGACGATCGGATTCGCGTCATCGAGGCGAGCTCCGGCCTCGGCGACGAGGCGCTTCACGACGCGCTCGAACACCTCGTCCGACGAGAACGCCTTGCCGGAGCCGCGCAGCACGCGGTCCTTGCCGACCACCACGCGATCGCGGCGGTCGATGATGATCTCGTCGATCTTCTCGTCGGCGAGCAGGTCCTCGAGCGGACCCAGCGCGAGCGCCTCGGAGAGCGTCTCCTTGATCAGCGTGTCCTGGTCGATGTACTTCGGCAGCTCGCCGGAGGTCTCGAGGGTCTCGACGAGATCGATCGTGGCGCGCTCGGCGCGCTGCCAAAGATCCTCCTCGTGGAGGCGCTCCATCGGGATCTTGTCGAGGTCGAGCTTCGCGCGCAGACGCTCGAGGATCTGCGACTGCAGATCGAGCATCTTCACGACCTTCGGATCGAGCGGCTCGATGTGCACGCCGCGACGGCTCGGCATCGAGACGCCACGGCCGATGACGCGCTTCGCGCCGGCACCGACGAGGTTTCGCCCCTTCGCCTGGGCGCTGCCCGACGCGAGCGGGACCACCGGCGCGGGTGAGCCCATGCCCATCGTCGCCGCGGGCGACGGAGCCATCGGCGCAGCCGGAGCCGGATACTGCGGCGCGGGCTGCGCAGCAAATGTCGGCGCGGGCATCGGAGCCGCGGGAGCGGGGTATTGCTGCGCGGGCGGCGCCGCGGGAGCCGCAAACGGGGCCGGCATCGGAGCCGGCGGCGCATCGAGGTGCTGCGCCGGCGACGGCTGCGGCGCGGCCATCGGCGGGATCGGCGCCATCGGCGGTGGCATCGTGCCCCCCGGTCGGCCGAGCGGCGGACGCGTGCGCGCGCCATCGGGCGGCGGCGACGCGATCGGCGGCATCGCGCGGCCCGGACCCGGCGGTCCCGGAGGCGGCGCATCGGTATCGCGTGAAGCGGGCGGCTCGCGCGGCGGAAGATCGCGCGCGGCGGGAGCAGGACGCGGCGGACCCGGACGGATCGGCGCGGCGACCGGCGCCGGCGGCGGCGGGTCCTGCATGTTGTTCATCGCGTTGTTCATCGGGATCGGGAGCGCGGCCATCGGCTGCGCTTCCGTCGGCCGCGGCGGTCGCATATCCGGAGGCGGCTGATTGATCAGACGATCACCACCGGGCGGCGACGTCGTGGTCTCCGACGGTCCGTCGCCTTCTTGCGACGCCTCGTCGACACCGACGATGAAGTCGCCGATGTAGATCTTGTCGGAGTCCTTGACGACGAGTGGGCTCGTGATCTTGCGACCGTTGACGTACGTGCCGTTCGTACTCTTCAGGTCGACAATGATGAACTTGCCGTCCTTGAGCACGATCCGTGCGTGCCGCTTCGACACGTTCCCTTTCGGGAGCACGATGTCGTTGCCCTGCACCCGCCCGATGGTGACCTCGGGCTTGTTGAACACCATGCGGCGCTGCTCGCCGCCTTTTTCCTGCAGGACGATGGTGAACATTGGCTCCTGAGGCCTACGTCGGTAGGCGCCCCCTGGAAGACTACTAAGCCGTGGCAATCACGGTCAAGTTGCCGGCCAATTACGTCTGGCTGTTCGCAGCAGGGACCGGGGCGGTCACGGGGGCCTCGTCCTTGGGGCTCCAGCCCAGGGCAGCCCTCACATCGTCCCACCACAGCGCCCACACACCGACCGCCAGGAGGCCCACGATCGCCGAAACGATGAGCGCATCGTGCCACCGCGGCCTCACCATGAATCCAACGCTAGCACGCGCCGTCTCAAGGGAAAACCGAGTCACTATGATGCCCACCATGCTGCGCCCTGCCCTCATCCTCGCCCTCCTGAGCGCCCTGGTGGCCACTGCCTCGGCGGCCCCGAAAAAGAAGTATTACTTCGAGCTGGCGGCCGTCACGGCAAAGCCGGAGGTCAAGGCGGACGTCGCCAAGACCGCCACGGGCCGGGTCGAGGTCTCGGTCAAGAAGGCGTTCGACGCCCATCCCCAGCTGGTCAAGCTCGAGGGCCAGCCCGACTGGCGCACGCAGGCCGAGCCCTACAAGAAGTTCTTGACCAAGAAGGGGATCGCCAACGGCTACCTCATCACCGTGGAGCTGACCGACGCGTCGGAGGAGGTCCAGGCGATGGACAAGCCGAATTCGCAGCGCCTCGTGGTCCGGATCGCCCTCCACGTGCTCGGCGAGAACATTCCCAGCCGTACGATGGGCTTCACCGGTGACGGTCAGGCGACGATCAAGGTCGAGGTCGGCAAGAAGATCCGCGACAAGGATCGCGAGTACACGTGGGATCAGGCGGCCGATGCCGCGGTCGCCGACGCCATGACCACCGTGTTCAAGCAGCTCGCGATCCCCCCGAAGAAGCAGTAGCGGTCAGGTCGGCGCCGGGCAGTAGACATTGCGGTCGAGCACCTCGACCGGCGGCGTGGTGCACAGCGCCTGGATGCACGGTGCGCAGCGCACGCCGCTGCAGTTGAAGATGTAGCAGCCGTCAGGCACCGCGAAGCAGCTCGACGCGCCACCGGGTGCGGCCTCGACGCAGACCTCGTCGGCACCGCAGCTCATCGCCGCGCAGCCGATCGAGCCATCGAGCGGCGTGGTCTGGTACGGCGTGGTCTCGCACGCCGCGAGCAGCGCGAGGAGCAGCGCCGCTCTCACTGGACGAAGTTTCCGATCCGGTCCCAGCGGAAGCCGGTCGGATCCAGGAGGCTGTTCTTGTACGAGAGCCAGATGAACAGCGCCTTACCCTTGATGTTGTCGAGCGGCACCGAGCCCCAGAACCGCGAGTCATTCGAGTTCGCGCGGTTGTCGCCCATCACGAACACGTGGCCCGGCGGCACCACGTAGTGAAGGTGCGGCGTGCACTCGGGCGCGCTCGGATCGGTCTCCACGATCTCGCCGATCGCCTGGTTCTCCGCCGGCGTGTTCGTGGTGTTGTCGGTGGCGCAGCTCGGCGCGTAGCCCTTCTGCACGAGCGGGAAGTCCGTCATCTCCGCCTGCGGCGGGTGCTGCGGGCGCGATGACTCGTGGAACGTCTCGTAGATCTCGTCGCCGACGGTCTCGCGATACCGGCTGACCGGGCGCGTGCGCCAGTCGCCCATATCGTTGTCCTCGTAGCTCGTGTCGGCGGCGAGCAGCTCGCTCGGCACGGCCTTGCCGTCGACGTACACCACGTCGCAGCGGACCTCGACGGTCTGCCCGGCCGTCGCGATCACGCGCTTGATGTAGTCGCGGTCGCGCTGACAGGGCTGCATGAACACGATGACCTCGCCGCGGTGTGGGCCGCGGAGCTCGAGGAACTTGGTTCTCGTGTACGGGATGCGCAGGCCGTAGATGAACTTGTTGACGAAGATGTGGTCGCCGATCTCGAGCGTCGGATACATCGAGCTCGACGGGATCTTGAACGCTTCGACGACGAACGCCCGCAGCGCGAGTGCGAGGAGCACCGCGACCACGAGCGACTCGACGCGCTCGCCCATCGCGGACTTGGCGGGTCGCTGGATCAGCTCGTCGACCAGGGAATCGAGCACCGGGAGGTGCTTGCGCACCGTCGTGAGGTCACCGGCCGCGAGCGCCTTGTCGGTGGCCTCCACGACGGGCCCGAGCGGTCCGGACTTACCCTTGAGGTCGGGCTTCTTGCCGAGCGCCCCCTTGGCTTCGCGCAGGAGGGCGCGTGCCTCCTTGCGGACCCGGCGATCGAGGCGGCGTGCGTTCATCGACAGGTCCGATCAGTGCACGAAGTTGCCGACCCTGTCGAACCGGATCCCCGACCAATCGGTGATTCCCCAGTGGCGAAAGGACAACCAGATGAACAGGGCCTTGCCCTTGATGTTCTCCACCGGGACCGAGCCCCAGTAGCGCGAATCGTTCGAATTGGCGCGGTTATCGCCCATCACGAACACGTGGCCGGGCGGCACGATGTAGTGGAGCTGCTGCTCGCACGCGTTCGATGACACCTGGTCCGGGTGGCTCTCGGCCAGCTGGCCGCGCTTCTGGTTCAGTGCCACCAGCGGCTCGCCATCGGGGTTCGTGGAGCAGCTCGGCGGCAGCCGCACGCCATCGAGCTTGGGGAAGTCCTTGCTGTCCCCGTTGAGGAGGCCGTTGGTCTCCTTCGCACGCTCGTCCCGCGACGGGCGTTCGACATCGTGGAACGTGTCGTAGGTGTAGTCCCCGTTGTGCTCCTGATAGCGGGAGCACTGCCGCGTGAACCACTTCTTGTTGATCTCGTCGTAGTCGTCGTACGTGCAGGTGTCGCCCTCGACCATCTCGTGCGGGATGGCCTCCCCGTTGACGAAGACCACGTTGCAGCGGACCTCGACGGTATCGTTCTCGGTCGCGACCACGCGCTTGATGTAGTCGCGGTCGGGCTCGCACGGCTGCATGAACACGATCACCTCGCCACGCGCGGGGCCGCGGAACTGCAGGAACTTCGTGTTCGTCCACGGGATCCGGATCCCGTAGATGAACTTGTTGACGAAGATGTGGTCGCCGATCTCGAGCGTCGGATACATCGAGCTCGACGGGATCTTGAACGCCTCGATCACGAACGCGCGCAGGGCGAGCGCGATCAGGATCGCGGCGCCGATCGACTCCACGTAGTCGCGCGTGGTCGATTTCGGTGCGCGCTTGACGAGCTCGTCGACGAGCGAATCCAGCGCGGGGAGCTGGCGCCGCACGGCCTGGAGATCGTTGTCCCCAAGTGCGCGGTCGACGACGTCGGTGACCTCGGTCAGATCGCCGGCCTTGCCGACCAGACCGGGCTTCAACGCGAGCGCGGCCCGGGATTCACGCACGAGGATGCGCGCCTCTTTGCGGACTCGACGATCGAGCACCGCCGACTTCATGCCACTAATCGACCTTGAGGACGGTCAAGAACGCTTCCTGCGGTAGCTCGACCGAGCCCACCGACTTCATGCGCTTCTTGCCTTCCTTCTGCTTGTTCAGCAGCTTCTTCTTGCGCGAGATGTCGCCGCCGTAGCACTTCGCGGTGACGTCCTTGCGGATCGCCTTCACCGTGGTGCGCGAGATGACGCGGCTGCCGATCGCGGCCTGGATCGCCACGTCGAACATCTGGCGCGGGACGACGTCCTTCATCTTCGTGCACAGCTCGACGCCGCGGTGATACGCGGTGTCGCGGTGCGAGATGATCGAGAGCGCATCGACGCGCTCGCCGTTGATCAACACGTCGAGGCGGATCAGATCCGCCTGGCGATAACCGGCGGGCTCGTAGTCGAGGGACGCATAGCCGCGCGACATCGTCTTCAGACGATCGTAGAACCCGAACACGATCTCGGCCAGCGGCATTTCGTAGACAACACGAACACGGCCACCCGGGTCGTAGTGGAGGCCCTGCTGGACGCCGCGCCGCTCCTGGCACAGCTGCATGATCGGCCCGACGTAGTCCTGCGGCAGGTGGACGGTGGCGAGGATGATCGGCTCCTCGATGTTATCGACGTTGCCCTGATCCGGGACCTTCGCCGGGTTATCGACCTCGATGGTCTCGCCATCCGGCATGTGGATCCGGTAGCGGACCGACGGCGCCGTGGTGATGAGGTTCAGGTTGAACTCGCGCTCGAGCCGCTCCTGGATGATCTCCATGTGGAGGAGGCCAAGGAAGCCGGTGCGGAAGCCGAAGCCGAGCGCGAGCGAGGTCTCCGGTTCGTACGTGACGCTGGCGTCGTTCAGCACGAGCTTGCCGAGCGCGTCCTTGAGATCCTGGTAGTCCTCGTTGTCGACGGGGAACAAGCCGGCAAACACCATCGGCTTGACGGTCTTGAACCCGCCCAGCGGCGCCGCGCACGGGTTGTCGGCATCGGTGACGGTATCGCCGACGCGTGCGTGCGCGATGTCCTTGATCGCGGCGGCGACGATGCCGACCTGCCCTGCCTCGATCGACTCGACCTCGATGTTCGCCGGGCGGCGGACCGCGGTCATCTGGCACTCGTACTCGACGCCGGTGGCCCAGAACCGCAGCTTCTGGCCCTTCTTGAGCGTGCCCTCCATGACGCGCACGAGGACGACGACGCCGCGATAGGTGTCGTACCAGCTGTCGAAGATCAGCGCGGACAGCGGTGCGTTGCGATCCCCGGTCGGCGGCGGGATGCGCTCGACGACGGCCTCGAGCATCTCGTGCACGCCGACGCCGGTCTTGCCGGAGACCAGCAATGCGGTGGAGGCATCGAGGCCGATGGTGTCCTCGATCTGCTGCTTCACCCAGTCGGGGCGCGCGACGGGCAGATCGATCTTGTTGAGCACCGGCACGATCTCGAGCTTGTTATCGAGCGCGACGTAGACGTTCGCGAGCGTCTGCGCCTCCACGCCCTGCGCGGCATCGACGACGAGTAGCGCGCCTTCGCACGCGGCCATCGAGCGGCTCACCTCGTAGTGGAAGTCGACGTGGCCCGGCGTGTCGATCAGGTGGAACTGATAGACGAGCCCGTCCTTCGCCTTGAAGTGCAGCTGAACGGACTGCGCCTTGATCGTGATGCCGCGCTCGCGCTCGAGCTCCATCGAGTCGAGCATCTGCGCCTGCGCCTCGCGGGCGGTGACCGCACCGCATTCGTCGAGGATGCGATCGGCGAGCGTGGTCTTCCCGTGATCGATGTGCGCGATGATGGCGAAGTTGCGAATGCGCTCGAGCGGGAACGACATGGTAACGGCGCGGGATGATTAGCGTGATCCGAGTCGCAGGTCGACCTGGCCGGGCAGCTGATCGCGGTACTTCTCGAGCACGAGATCGATGCCCTGCCGGATGTACTCGGCAACCGGCACTTTCGTGCGTCCGTGCAATGCCTTGAGCTGTTCGTCCTGCTCGGGCGTGATGTACACGGTCGTCGAGATCTTCTTGCGCGACACTGCCGTGTGACCATACGTGGCCATATGAGAGCGGTCAAACGGTTGCGGTAGCCGGCTCCGCCGACTAGGCTCGTCGTGATGGCGAAGTGCTCGAATCTGGTCGTGTTGTCCCTCGCGCTCCTGGCATTTGGCTGCGGTGGCAGCAAGAAGAAGGACGACAAGACCACCGCCGACAAGGGCGACGTCGGCGTGCCGAAGGTCGATCCCACGCTCTGCGATACGAACGGCAAGAACGTCGTCACCTACGACCTCAACAAGGACAACAAGCCCGACGTGTGGCGGCTCTACAAGAGCTCCGACGAGGGCGGTACCAAGGTCGAGTTCATGAGCTGCAAGCAGGTCGACTTCGACCACGACGGCCGCAAGGACTGGGTCGTCGCGTACAACGCGAAGGGCGTCCCGCTCTACGAGAAGGCCGACGTCGACTACGACGGCAAGTGGGACATCTCCACGGTCTACGACACGAAGGTCAACCAGCGCGCCGAGGTCGAGCGCGACACCGACTTCGACGGCAAGTTCGACGTCAAAGAGATCTACGACTCGAGCGGTAACCTGACGAGCGTCCGCCGCGACCGCAACGGCGACGGTCAGCCGGATCTGTGGGAGCAGTACAAGGACACCGTCCTGCTCGCGATCCTCTACGATGACGACTTCGACGGGAAGGTCGATCGCCGCGACGAGATTCCGGGCGCGCGCCCGAAGATCGAGATGCCGACGAACCTCGACCCCACGGCGAACGGCACGCTCGATTCCGCCAAGGGTTCTGGCGCGGCGCCCGCCCCGAAGAAGTAGCTCGCTCGTGACCAAGGTCGTCGAGAAGCCCTGGGGCCACGAGCTCATCTGGGCGCACACCGACCGCTACGTCGGAAAGATCCTGCACATCAAGGCGGGCGAGGCGTTGTCGCTCCAGTACCACCGCGTCAAGGACGAGACGATCATGCTGCTCAGCGGCCGGATGCAGCTCGTCTACTTCGGCGAGGGTGAGGAGCCGCGCTCTCGCGACCTGCACCCGCGCGAGCCGTTCCACATCACGCCGCAGATGCGCCACCGCATGATCGCGATCGAGGACACCGACGTCCTCGAGGTGTCGACCACCGAGATCGAGGACGTGGTGCGGCTCGAAGACCGGTACGGACGATCGGGGACCTAGCGATGGCTCTCGATCTGTCGCGCACGTTCGTCATCGAGAACGAGTGGTACTGGCGCATCAACGAGGCCTCCACGACCTTCACCATCGAGGCCGCGATGCGCGACTTCGTGATGCCGCTCCTTCGCCTGGTCAAGACCGGCGATGTCCGCGCGACCGACGCCGGCTTCGAGCTGACCATCGTCGGAACCGTCACGCCGATCGCGCTGACCACGAACGTGACCGATCGGATCGCGATCAACCATCTCGTCGGCGACATCAACCGCGCGTTCGCCGTCGCGAAGCTCGGCCACGCCTTCTCCCTCGTGGTGCCGCGGCGCTACGAGCTGCGCGGTGCGCTGCTCACCGAGGACGAGCTCGGCCGGCTTGCCGGAGATCCGATGCTGCTCATCCCGTCGTCGCGCCCGTCGTGGCACTCGATCCCGACGCCGTAGTTGCGCTATACGCGAGCGATGCGAAGCAGGCTCGCGGGGGTTGGAGGGTTCGTTGTACTGATCGGTGCGGCGATCGGGGTCATGGTCTTCCTGCACGAGCGGGATCCGGGGAACCAGGCCGAGGCTCACGTCAGCGAGCTGGTGCGAACGGCGCATTCGGGCGCCAAACCCGAGGTGTCGCTCGCTGCACTCGACGCCGTGATCACCGGCGACGAGTGGGCGAGCCTCACCGACGCGACCCGCAGCCTCGTGGGCGCCGAGGTGGTCCGGCTATCGGTCACGCTGGTGCCGACTCCATTCACCCTGCGCGAGATCGACGACGCGAATCGCGTGGTCGCGCGGTACCGCACGCTCCCTGATGGTGGGCGGCACGGCGCCGCGCGCGATGCGATGATCGGGACCCTCGAGGGTTGGCTCGGAGGCCTCAAGACGGCGAATGATCGCGAGGCGCGGATCGCGTTGCTCGGTCTCGAGCTGGCGGTGGCCGAGGGCAATGATACGACGTCGATCGCCACGCGCCTCGCGACCGAGCGACTGGAGATGGCGCGCGCGATCGAGGAGGCGTGGCCCGTCGACGCGCTCGGGTTCCTGGCCGAGGAGCCGCGCGATCCGAACGGAGTGCCGGAAGCCGGCAAGATCCTCGCGCGACTGGTGGAGCAGCCTGCCCTGCTCGTCGATGCGGGGACCGATGTCGATGCGTGGCTCGTGTCGGTGCCGGCGGACGACCCGCAGCGCAAGGCGGTCGAGGCGCAGCGCGAGCTCGGGCGCGCGACGAAGGCCGAGGACGATGCCGAGAGTGATGCGGCGCAGATGGTGGCGAAGCTCGCGAAGCGCCCGTGGGATCAGTGGCTCGTGGTCAGGCTCGCGAGCGCCGACCTCGGCACGGGTGACATCGCAGCGGCCGAGAAGCGATTGAAGGCCCTCGGTGCACCGGGCTTGATGATCCGCGACGCCACGTTTCTCCTCGGGCGCGTCGCGCTCGCGCAGGGTCAGCTCGAGGAGGCGGACCAGCTCATGTCGGGATTGCTCGGCTCGCGGCTGCAGCGGTTTCTCGCGGCGAACGCACGGCTCGAGTCGGCCGCGAAGTTCGCGCAGGACCGCCTGGTGGCGCAGCTCCGCTCACCCAACCCTCCCGCCGATCTCCAGCGCAAGGTCGAAGCGGCACCCGAGGCGGAGCGCGGAGCGATCGTTCAAGCCTGGCTCGTCGAGGCGATGAATTCCGATCCGGAGATCCAGAACCGGCGCGCGGTGCTGATGACGTACGGCGAGGTCGTTCCGGCCTCGATCGCGGCGGGAACGATCAAGCTGCGCCGCGCCCAGGCGCTTGGCGGTGCCCCGCACGACGCGATGCTCGCCGATGCCGAACGCGCCTTCCTCGCCGTCCGGACGGCCGCGACCGGCCAGCCGGAGTTCCACCTCGGCCTCGGCGAGATCTACGCGCGTCTCGGCAAGACCGCCGAATCCGACGCCGAGCTCGCCGGTGTGCTCGACCGCAAGGATCCCGAGCTCGAGCTCCGCGTGGCGCAGGTCTATCGCGCGATCGGCAACGAGAAGCGCGCGATCGATGTGGCCAAACACGTCCAAGCGACGCCCGGCAACGCGCCGGCGATCCAGCAGCTCGCGGCGGCGGTGCTCTCGGTGATGGCGAAGTCCGAGGACGAGCGCGAGGCCTGGCTGCGCAAGGCCGATCCCCATTCCCCGTCGGTGAAGACCGGGCTTCTCGAGATCGAAGGACGGCGGCTGATGCAGCGGGGCAAGCGGAGCGAGTGCGACAAGAAGTTCGCCGAGGCGGCGCGGCTGACCCTCAAAGACGCACTGCCGACCGATCATGTCGCGCACAACAATGCCGCGCTCGCGACGCAGCAGCGCTTCCAGTGCACGGGCGACATCGCGATGCTTCGCCAGGCCGAGGCCGCTCTCGAGACCGCGTACCGCGGGGCCACCGACCAGCCGATCCTGATCGCGAACCTCGCGGGGATGCTGCGCACCAACGCGGATCTACGCGTGCTCGCGAAGCGCGTCGACGTCGCAGCCCTCCGGCTCACCTCCGACGAGGCAAGCTCGCTCGTCCAGGCGCTTCTCGCGGGGCCCGATCGTGCGGCGCTGCTCGCGGAGCTGGAGAAGGATGCGGGATGGCGGCGGAGCGCCGAGCTGTTCGAGCAGTACGCCGTGCTCGCACCGGCGAGCCCGATGTACTTCTACGACGCGTTCGATCGCGTTGTCCGCACGCGCGATCCGGCGATGGCACGCACGTTCATCGAGAAGCTGCTCGCCGCGAAGACCCTCGATACGAGCGCCGCGAACGAAGCACTCGCGCGGCGGCGCTCCGGATCCGACGACGCGGAGCGCGAGGCGCGGCTCGTCGGCGACGCAGCGCGCGACGACGAGATCCTCGCCGGCAAGCTCGATGCCCATACTCGCGCCGCGGCGCTGTTTCGCCAGGCGGACTCGCAGAACGCGTACGGCGTGGCGTTCAACCACCCCGACCTGATCGCGGGTGCGAGCGCCGCACGCCGTGAGGCCGTCAAGCTGTGGCCCTCGCTCTCCCTGCGCACCGCGATCACGCTCGGGCTCGTGGACGAGGCCGGCAACAGCGCGGATGGTGCGGGCTGGGCGAAGCTTCGCCGTGATCGGGGCGCTGCGACCGCGCTCGCGAAGCTCGTCGCGGCCAAGGACCCACTCGCCGCGAAAATCCTCGCGGCCCCCTCGTGGACCGCGGCGATCACCGAGCTTCGCACGCTCGGATCGCGGCCCGATATCGACGACCTGGTCCTCGCACGACTGGTTGGCGATGCCACGGTCATCGCGTGGGCGAGCGCGGTGAAGCAGGACGTCGTGGCACGCACGAAGCTCGACGCCACGGCGCGGTTCATCCCGGACGATCCGAGCACGGCCGAGATGCGCGCGATCCTCGACGAGAACTAGGCGACTACGGCCCGCTCCTCGGCCGAGGCGGCAGGATCACGGGTCTCGGCGATGATCGCTCCGACCAGACCGCCGCCGTAGCTCTTCTTCGGCTGCTTCCGCGCGATGATGTCGTCGAGTCGCCCCATCGCTCGATCCCATCACTTCGAGCGCGGCGCCCCGAGCGGAACATCGTCGACGTGGTGGTCCTTGCTCGGCGGCGCGGGCGTCGGCTCCGGTCGCTTGCCGAGGTCCGTGAACACCATGAGGATCAGGATCAGCACGATGAACAGCCCGATCACCATGCCCCACACCATCCGCTCGCGATGCCCCTTCGGGTTGCGATTGCGTTCGGCGATGTCCTCGAGCCGGCCCATCGATCAATACGGGTGGTGATGACCGTTTTGCCCCGCGAGGTGCGGGTGCGGGTGCGGGTGGTGATGATGGTCGTTGCCGGCGTGCGGGTGCGCGCCATGCGGATGCTCGTGCGACGCGTGCCGGTGCGTCGGCGGCGGCGGATCGACGCGGCTCGGTGTGGGCGGTGTGGTGCCGGTCCCCTTCGGCTGCGGACGGCGGCCCGAATCCGGGCATCCCGCGACGACGAGGAGGGCGCACAGCGCGAACGCGCGCCTCATGGCTTCTTCTTCGACGGTGCGCCCGCCATCTTCTTCTTGAGCGCGGCGAGCTCGTCGTCGACGTTACCGCCGCCACTCGCCTTGGTCTTGCCCGACGTCCCCGAGGATTTCGGTGCCGCTTGCCTCGGAGCACCGCTGGAGCTGGCACCGGGCGTGCCCGCGCGTCGCTTGAGATCGTTGAGCGCGTCGTCGATGCTCGGCGCCGGAGCACGGCGCGGCGGCGGTGGATCGGAGGTGTCGTCGCTCGGCGTGCTCGTCGAGCTCGGTCGCGTGGCGCGCGGTGGGCGCGGTGAATCGGCGAACTGCTTCGCGATGCGCTCGAGCTCGGCGAGCTCGGTCTCGAGAGTCCCCAGCTCGGCGAGCAGCGAGTGCATCTTCGCGCGCTCGGTATCGGCGCGGCGCTCGAGCTGCGCGGCCTCGTCGGTGGCGCCGCGCTCGGTGGCCGCCTTCGCCTCCTCGGAGAGCTTCGTGGCGGCGTCGCGCGAGGCCATCATCGACTTCGTCATCTCCGCCTTGCGCTGCTGCACCTCGGTGCGCAGCCGCGCGATCTCCGCCGGGTCCAGCTCGGGGCCCGGTTCCGGCGGCGGCGCTCCGCCGAGATCCTCGAGCTCTCCGGGCATCGCGCCCGCGGCGGCGGCGGCGGTGGCGGCAGCGCTCGCGGCGCGCACGCGATCGCGCGTGGCGGCGTTCGCGGCGGCGCGGCGCTCGTCGATCACACCGCGCTTGTCGGCGCTGACCGCGGCGACGATGTCGGCGATCTGATCCGCACCGTCGGCGGTGGGCGGATGCGGGGTGCCGGTGAACGCGGAGTCGAGCGCGCTCGCGAGGAGCAGCAGGCCCTTCGCGCTGATCGCGCGCTTGCGGTGCTCGAGCGCGGCGGCGAGCTGTGCGCCCCCGGGGACCTCGTCGTCGATCAGCGCGACGAGCTTGCCGCCGACGAGGAGCACGCGCGAGACGACCTCGGGCTTCGGGCGGCCGACGATCACGTCCGCGGCGCGCCACAGCAGCGCGGCATCGCTGGTGGCGCCGAACAGCTTGCCGCGCAGACCGAGCGCGGGCACCTGTCGGCGCAGCACGGCAGCGGCATCGGCATCGTTGGCCGCGTCGAACAGGTACTGGATCGAGTCGTGGCCGTCGAGCAGCGAGAGCTGCAGGGCGAGCGAGCTGGTGTGCTCCGCGCCGAGCCCCGCGACGTCGACCAGCGCGACCTTGCCGCTCAGCTTGAACCGCGTGCGCAGCGCGGCGCGATCCTGCGCGCCGGCCTCGGCGAACATCCGCTCGCCGATCGCGCCGACGACGAGGATCCGCTCGCCCTCGACGCCCGCATCCGCGAGCGCGACCGCCGCGATGTCATCGACCGCGACGAACCGATCGCAATCGGTTTTCGCCCACGCCTCGGCGGGCTCGAGCTCGCCGACCACACCGATCACCGGCGCCGCGAGAGCGGCGATGGCGGGGACCTGATCTCGCGCCACGGTGAGCGCGATCGCGGCGTGCGGATCGAACACCACGGCCGCGTCGGGCGGGCTGGTTTCGAGCTCGCGCTTGAGGCGGCGCTCCGCGTTCTCGCCGAGCAGCGCGCGGCGCACGCGATCCGCCATGCCGCCTCCCCCGCCGCCCGCGTTGCCGACATCGATCGCGCGCACGCGCATCCCGGCCGCCTCGATCGCCGCCAGCACCGGGACCACCGCGGACGACGCCGCGCCGGAGCTGGTGACCAGCAGGATCTGAGGTTCGCTCATGCGCCCACCACGTTGGACGGCCGCCGCCCCGAGAGGACCGCGATCACCGCATCGGCACAGAGCTGGGCCATGGAAGTTCTCGCCTTGGTGGTAGCCGATCCGATGTGCGGCGCCAAGACCAGCCGTGGACAGGTATGGAGGCGCGGATCGATCCGGGGCTCGCCGGCGAACACGTCGAGGCCCGCCCCGAACAGCCGGCCGGCGGTCAGCGCGTCGATCAGGGCTGTCTCGTCGACGCAGTCCCCGCGGGCGGTATTCACCACGATCGAGGTCGGCCGCATCAGCGCGAGGCGGCGCGCATCGACGACCTTGCGGGTCTCGGCGGTCAGGGGGCAATGCAGGCTGACCACGTCGGAGACGCGGAACAGCTCGTCGATGGTGACCCGGGTGCAGCCTTCGGCGGAGACCTCGTGGGGATCGGCGTAGACGACGCGCATGCCGAACCCGAGGCCCCGGCGCGCCATCGCCTGGCCGATCCGGCCAAACCCGAGGATGCCGAGCGTCTTGCCGTGGAGCTCCATGCCGAGCAGCTGATCGAGCGCCCACCCGGTCCAGGTGCCCGACCGCACGAGCCGCTCCCCCTCCCCGAGCCGTCGCGCCGCGGCGAGCATCAGGGCGAACGCCAGCTCGGCGGTGGCCTCGGTCAGCACGTCCGGGGTGTTCGTCACGGTCACCCCGGCGGCCGTCGCCACGGCGAGGTCGATGTTGTCGACCCCGACGGCGCAGTTCGCCACCACGCGGAGCTTCGGCGCGGTGGCGAGCACCGCGGCGTCGATCTTGTCGAGCAGCAAGCAGACCAGGGCATCGACATCCGAGAGATCGATGCCGGCGAGCCCGGTGTGCCCGATCGATGGCACCTCGACGCGTACGCCGGGCAGAACTGCCGTCACCTGCGCGGCGAGATCGATCGGCAGGCTGGAGGTCGAGACCACGCGCACGTCGCCGAGTGTACCTGCGTGCTAGTCTCTCGTCGTGCGATCGCGCTGGCTGCCGTGGCTCCTCGTCGCGTGCGCGGCCCATGCGGCCGCCGCGGAACCGCTCGATCCGAAGAACCTGACGTCGCTGACGAACGATCCGATCGTCAACAAGGCGGATCGCATCGACGGCGACGAAGCGGTGGGCGTCGTCGCGTTCACGTTCGACGACGGCCCGAACCCCGAGACGACGCCGGCCGTGATCGCCGCGTGCAAGAAGTACAACATCCCGGCGACGTTCTTCATCGTCACGCAGCGGATCACCGGAAAGCGCGGCGAGAAGAGCCGCGAGGTGCTGAAGGAGGAGCTCGACGGGGGCTTCATGATCGGCAGCCACTCGGTGACGCACGCGAATCTCAAGAGCGGCGCCGCGTCGCTGATGGCGAGGGAGATCGATGCATCCCTGCGCACGCTGGCGCCGCAGATCGAGCGCCCCGTCGGCATGTTTCGCCCGCCGTTCGGTTCGTTCAACAAGGCCGGCCGCGCGTGGTTGAAGAAGCTCAACCTGACCGAGGTCCTGTGGAGCGTGGACACGCTCGACTGGAAGGCGAAGAACGCCGACCGGCTGCGCGCGAAGGTGTTCCGCATGATCACGAAGCAGAACGGCGGCGTGGTGCTGATGCACGACGTGAAGCCGATCACGGCGAAGATCATCGCGGACGTGTTCGATGACCTCGAGGCCGAGAACTGCCGCCGCCTGGCCGACAAGCGCGAGCCGATCATCCCGGTGTCGCTCCATTACTTCCTGAAGTCCGGAAAGACCCACCGCCCGATCCCCGATGCGGTCAAAGCGCGGACCGACGCCTATCGCTCGGCACTCCCGACGCGGTGCGCCGTGAGGCCGAAACCGGCGTAACCATGGTCTGCTGGGCTGCTAAAGCGCCCTCAGATGCTCGTTGACAACCACATCGAACCACACTAGTTTCCGCCCGCCTTTGGTGGACTGAACCCCGGTGGGACGTGTGGATTTGCTATGGATTCTTCGAAGCTTACGCGCTCGAATGGGCGCGACCGTGATGCGTGGACTGCTATGCCGGTAACCTGGGAGCCCAATACGCCGACGCCTGGAGTGGTGCCTGGCCCCGAGGGGACCGAGCGCACTCCGACCTTCGAGCCCGCCGACCTCGGTGACGGGTTCGTGGAGAGCGAGGGCGAGCGCACGATGGTGGTCAGCGCGGCCTACGAGCTGCGCACCAAGTTCACCGGTCGGACCCGCGCGATCGCGCAGCTCCAGGAGATGGCCGACAAGGCGTTCGATGCGCGGCAGATCGGCTTCGCGGTGATCCTCGGCGAGCCCGGCATGGGCAAGAGCCGCATGATCAGCGAGCTCGTGGCGCGCGTGCGCACCCAGCACCCCACGGTCGTCGCGGTCAGCGGGATCGCGGACGAGAATGCAAACGCCTACGGTCCGGTCGCTCGCGCCCTGACCACGCGCTTCGGCCTCGCCGCCGGCGAGGATCCCAACGAGAGCCGCGACAAGATCCAGGCGGGTGTCGCCGAGGTCGTGAAGGCGCAGCAGGTCCCCGAGGTCGCGCACCTGATCGCGCACCTCCTCCGCGTTCCGTTCGACGACAGCCCGGTGGTGACGCCGCTGCTCGAGTCGCCGCAGCGTCTCGAAGCGCGCCTGTTCATGGCGCTCAAGCGGTTCCTCAGCGCCGAGGCCGAGCGCCACCCCGTGGTGGTCGTCATCGAGAACCTCGAGCTGTGCCAGCAGGACACCATCAACTTCCTGCACTACCTCGCCGCCGGCCTGCGCGACTCGCGCGTGATGCTGATCGGCACCTCGACGCCGAACCTCTACGAGCGCCACCCGTCGTTCGGCGACGGCGAGGTCTCGCCCACGCGGATCGAGCTCAGCTCGCTGACCTCCAGCGAGGCAGAGGATCTGCTCCGCGAGCTGTGCCGCTCGCTCCATGACATTCCGCCCAGCCTGCTCGCGCACGCGAAGACGCTCGGCGGCTCGCCGCGCGCGATCCACGAGCTCGTGCGCCTGCTGCTCGAGAGCGACGTGATCGTCCGCGAGGGCGTGATGTGGCGCGTCGACCAGGCGGCACTCGCGGGCATGAAGCTGCCCGCGTCGTACGACGACGTCGTGGCCGCGCGCCTGCGCGTGATGGAGACCACCGAGCGCCGCGTGCTCGAGATGGCGGCCGTCGTCGGCGAGACGTCGTGGCTCGATGCGATCCTCGCGGTCGAGCGATTCGGTCAGCGCCCGGCGGATCCCGATGGCCCCACGCTGTCGCAGATCGCCGCGAGCGGTGATCACTCGCGGATCCAGGTCGTCGCGGCGATCAGCAAGCTGATCGAGCGCGAGTGGCTCTCCGAGGTCCCGCAGTCCTCGATCGCCGGCGAGCGCGAGCTCCGCATCGCGAATCCGAATCTGTGGTCGCTCGTCTACAAGAGCATGGATGAGGGCAAGCGCCGCACGCACCACGCGGCGGTCGCTCGCTGGCTCGAGCTGCACCCCGAGGGCCGCAGCCCGACGGCGCAGGAAGAGGTCGCGCGTCACCTGGCCCTCGCCGGAGAGTCGCGCGAGGCGGCCACGCGGTATCGCCGCTCGGCCGAGGCAGCGCGCGCGCAGTTCGCGAACGAGACGGCGATCCGCCTGTTCGATCGCGCGCTCGCCTGCATCGGCGATACGGACCTCGCCGCGCGCATTCACATCTGGCACGACCTCGGCTCGGTCTACGAGCTGATCGGCGACTTCGAAGCCGCCCTCGGCGCATTCGAGCGCATGCTGCGCCTGTCGTGGGTGGCGGCGAGCAAGACCAAGGCGGCCGTCGCGTTCAACAAGATGGGCCGCGTGTGGCGCCGCAAGGGCGACCTCAAGCTGACCCTCGAGTACCTCGAGCGCGGCCTCGAGCTGTTCCGCGGTGCGAACGACGCGCGCGGCATCGCCGGCTCGCTCGATGACATCGGCAAGAGCCTGCACATGCTCGGTCGCTACGACGAGGCCCACGCGAAGATCACCGAGGCGCTCGCGCGTCGCGGAAAGAGCGGCGACAAGCGCGCGATCGCCACGTCGCTCTCGCGACTCGGGGACGTGCAGCAGGATCGCGGTCAGTACGAGTCGGCGCTGACCTGCCACCAGGAGGCGTTCGATCTGCGGAAGGCCTCCGGCGATCGCTGGGGCCAGATCGTCTCGCAGAACAACCTCGCGTCGCTGTCGTTCGAGCTCGGCGAGTACGGCGAGGCGCGCACCGGCTGGCTGTCGGCGCTCGCCGAGGCCGAGGGCATCGGCGCCCTGCCCCTCTGCGCGCTGATCCTCACGAACCTCGGCGAGGTCGCGCTGATCGAGAACAAGGTCGACGAGGCACGCAGCCGGCTCGAGAACGCGCTCGAGATCATCGAGGACATCGAGGATCGCGGGCTCGAGTCCGAGGTCTGCCGTCACCTCGCGCACCTCGAGAAGACGCAGGGTCACACCGCCGAGGCGAAGGAGCTGGCGCAGCGCGCGCTCTCCGTCGCGAAGAAGGCCGGCCTGCGCGAGAAGGAGGCGCAAGCCTACCTGACGCTCGGCGACGTGCTCTCGACCAGCATCTACGACGCGGGCGATGCCAGCGACTCGATGCCCGACCTGGCGCCGGCGGCGGTGGCGTTCACGAAGGCGATCGATATCGTGAAGAGCATCCGCAACGAAGCGGCGCACGGAAAGGCGCTGTTCGCGTTCGGTCGCTACAAGGCCGAGGTCGGCCAGATCTCCGACGGCAAGGACATGCTTCGCGATGCGATCATGGTGTTCGCGAAGCTCGGCCTCGGCCGGCCCGCCGAGGAAGCCAAGAAGTTCCTCGCTTCGCTCGCCTGATCCACTTGCCTTGGTCGTCGCCAGGCGGCATCTTCTGCCGACGCGATGTTCTGGTTCTGGTTAGGGTTCTTCGCCCTCGTCGCGTTGCTCCTGTTCCTCGACCTGTTCGTCCTCAACAAGGGCGCGAAGGAACCCACGCTGAAGAGCGCGGTGTGGTGGACGATCGGCTGGATGATCCTCGGCCTGTCGTTCGCAGGCATCGTGTATCTGATGTACGAGAACGGCTGGCTCGGGGCGCGCCTCGGTAGCCAGCCGCTGTGCAACACCGGCAGCGACGCCGCCGTGATGTACGTGTCGGCGTACCTCCTCGAGCAGGCGCTCTCGATCGACAACATCTTCGTCATCGCGCTGCTGTTCCGCTCGTTCCGCGTCCCACTCAAGTACCAGCACCGCGTTCTGTTCTGGGGAATCCTCGGAGCGATCGTGTTCCGGCTGATCATGCTCGGCGGCGGCGCATACCTCGCGCACCGCTTCGACTGGATCTTCTACATCTTCGGCGGCTACCTCTGCTTCCAGGGCTTCAAGCTGTTCGGCCACGACGACGACGAGGCCTTCGATCACGACAAGAGCCTCGTGGTGCGCTTCCTCCGCCGCTTCGTCCGGATCGTTGATGGCGATCACGACGGCCACTTCACGGTGAAGATCGACGGCAAGAAGGCGCTGACCACGATCGCCGTGTGCCTGGTCTCGGTCGAGCTCACCGACATCGTGTTCGCGCTCGACTCGATCCCCGCCGTCCTCTCGGTCTCGCAGGAGACCTTCATCATGGTCACCTCGAACATCTTCGCGATCATGGGCCTGCGCTCGCTGTACTTCGTGCTCGCGGGCGCGATGAACGAGTTCCGCTACCTCAAGCTCGCGCTCGCGGTGCTGCTGATCCTGATCGGCGCGAAGATGATCGCGCACAAGTGGATCCACATCGACCACCTGGTCTCGCTCCTCGCGATCGCCGGCATCATCGCGACCGGCGTGGTCGCGTCGATGATCGCATCGCGGCGCGATGCCAAGAAGGCCGCGTCGGCCCCCGCCGCCGACGACGCACCGCCTCCCTGAGATCCGCTACCCCACCGAACGCCCGGCCCCACCCCAGCCTGGTCGCGGCGTGGCCGATTCAGCAGGCTAGTGCCCCTCCCACCGCTCACGATTCGCAAAGGTGCTTCCACGTCGCGGGACCCCGAGGTCGCGGCGCGCGAGTTGCACGCGGCGATCGCCAGCGACGACGCCGCGGTGAGCGTGTTCTATTGCTCGTCGGACTACGATGTCGTCGCCCTCGGTGCGGCGCTCGCCGAGCTGTTTGGCCCTGACGCACCGCTGATCGGTTGCACGACCGCGGGCGAGATCACGCCACTCGGCTATCTCGATGGCGCGATCACCGGGGTCAGCATCAGCGGAGCGGGGATGGTGGTCGAGACCGCGCTCGTCGATGATCTCAAGAACTTCGAGTTCGAACGAGGCGACG
The DNA here is from genome assembly GCA_038203335.1 of Haliangiales bacterium. Lineage (GTDB taxonomy): Bacteria > Myxococcota_A > Polyangia > Haliangiales > Haliangiaceae > JABFXX01. The sequence continues at coordinate 27,382 of JBBRED010000066.1, forward strand.
CCGTGGCGATCACCACGATGGACGCGATGACGAAGCGCGGCATCTCGGTCACCGGCAGCCAGTGTTTCGGGTTTCTGCTCGCGGATGGCCTGTCGATGCAGGAGGAGGCGCTGGTCAGCGCGATCTATCGCAACCTCGGTGACGTCCAGCTGTTCGGCGGCTCCGCGGGCGACGGGGTCAAGTTCGGGGTCACTCACATCTACTACCGCGGCGCGTTCCGTACCGACTGCGCGATCTTCAGCCTGTTCTCGTCGCCGGTGCCGTTCATGGTGTTCAAGACGGAGCACTTCGTGGCCTCGGACAAGAAGCTGGTGATCACCGGCGCCGATCCCGCGCGTCGCATCGTCACGGAGATCAACGGCGAGCCTGCAGGCCACGAGTACGCGCGGCTCGTCGGGCTCGAGGTCGACAAGCTCACGCCGATGATCTTCGCGGCCTATCCGGTCGTCGTGCGGGTCGCGGGCCGCACGTTCGTCCGCTCGATCCAGAAGGTGAACGAAGACGGCAGCCTCACGTTCTTCTGCGCGATCGATGAAGGCATCGTCCTGACCGTCGCGCACGGCGTCGACTTCGTGCGGAACCTCGAGCTCGCGTTCCAGAACGTCCGTGATCAGCTCGGTACGCCGGCGCTCGTTCTCGGCTGCGACTGCATCCTGCGGTTCCTCGAGACCGGGCAGCGTGGCATTCGCGACCGGGTCGGCGAGATCTTTCAGGCGAACAACGTGATCGGATTCTCGACCTACGGCGAGCAGTTCAACGCGATGCACGTGAATCAGACGTTCACCGGCGTGGCGATCGGTGCAACCCCCCGCGCAGCCTGAGCCCCACCAGATGTCGACGCGGGAAGATCTCGAGATCAAGCGCCTCCGGAAGATCAACGCGGCGCTGATGAGCCGCGTGGAGCGCGACATGGAGCTCCAGGGCGGCGCGTTCTCGCTGTTCCAGACCGCAATCTCTCTCGAGAGCAAGGTCCGCGAGCGCACCCAGGCGCTGACGCGCACCATGGCCGACCTCGAGGGGTCCAACCTCGAGCTCAAGCGCGCCAAGGAGACGGCCGACGCCGCGAGCTGCGCGAAGTCCGAGTTCCTGGCGAACATGAGCCACGAGATCCGGACGCCGATGAACGGCGTGCTCGGCATGGCCGAGCTGCTGCTCATGACCGACGTGACCCCGCACCAGCGCAAGCTCGCCGAGACCGTGCGCCGGTCTGCGATGAGCCTGCTCGGGATCATCAACGACGTGCTCGACTTCTCGAAGGTGGAGGCCGGGCGTCTCGAGCTCGAGAGCCTCGACTTCGACCTCCGCGACGTCATCGACGACACCGCCGAGCTGCTG
>JBBRED010000067.1:0-28623 GCA_038203335.1 Haliangiales bacterium
CTCGCGAGGGCAAGCGCGGAGGACCCTGTGGGCGGGTGCCACGCACGAATGTTCGCGCTCAACCGACCGTCCGCGGCAGCCGTCCACAAGTCCACCGCGACCGCCTGCGCTCTCCACCGACGGTCAGCGTGGACAGACGACGGGCATCCGCAACCGGCGCCAAGCTGGAGCGGTGGCCGCTCGAGAGGAGGGGCCGCGCGGGCCATCACGCGATGGGGCGCTCGGCGGCGACGGGCGCGCTCGCCACCCAGAGGCGGAGATCGGAAGCTGCGGGGGGGCTCGCGGACATCAACCGCCGGTGCGCGGGCAACTACAGCGAGCGGAACGCGACGGGGTACGCCACGTCGCTCCTGGTCTCGGCCTCGGGGAACGCCCAGTGCGGCACGGTCTCCTTGAGGCACGCGTTGACGACGGCCGGCGCATCGCCGCCGATCGAGAGCGAGGTCACGTTGCCGCTGATATCGATCTTCAGCTTGAGCACCGCGGTGCTCGGAACGCGATCGAGGATGCCGAGGCGCTGCCAGCAGTAGTCGAGCTCGGCGCGCTTCTCCTTCACGACCTCGCCGACCTGGATCTGGGTCAGGCTGCGCGGCACGATCACGAGCTCTGCCTCGGCAGGCAGCGCGCCGCGGCGGCCGGGCTTCAACACGTCGTACGACTCGCCGAGCGCGGTCTTGCCCAGGTCGTAGGTCTCGACGAGCTTCTTCGCGGCGGGCAGGATCTCGGTCGGTGAGTCGGTGGCCACCAGCTCGAGCTTCGGCAGCTCGAGCGTCGCGGCGGCGGATGGCGCGAGCTTTGCGACGGGCGCGGCCTTGAGGTGGGGCTGCTTGCCTCCGGCCAGGGCCGGAGTCGCGAGCACGGCGATCACGAGAGCGGTCTTGGTGACGGATGGCTTCATCATGCTCGAGTACAAGAGCAGCCGTCGTGCCATCGATTCTCGACGCGCGAGAGCGAGGCGGAATAAGGAGTTCGGAGCGGGCGTGGAGACTGTCGTGCTTAGGGACAGTCGTTTCCGGGTGGCTCCTCGAGCTTCACCCCATGCCGGCCGGACCACGCGCCTTGCCGCGCTTCGACCAGCCGGGCCCGCGCCGCTTGTCCTTGAGGGCGCGGATCGTCACTTCGAAGTCGTCGGTCTTCGTCGAGGATCGCAGACGCATCGCCTCGACTCGCATCGAGACGAGCGAGCCCAGCGAGCCCGCCTCGGCTGTCTTCTCGGTGAGGCAGATCACCGCCGCGTCGTGCGACTGCGCGAGGGAGACGAGACGCCCGAGCACCTGATCGGGTAAGCGCTGCGCACGGTTGGCCTCGAGATCGACGCTCGCGAAGTCGATGACGACCAGACCGAACGCCCCCGAGCGAAGGAGGCGTTCGGCAGCGCGAGCAGCCGCGATGGTAGACGGCGCGCGCACCACCACGAGCGCCGCGAGATCGATGCCGGTGTCCGCGACATCCGGCGGATAGAACGTGGCGGTGCGAGCATCGAGCGACCACGGCACGACCCAGGCGACGGGCTCGGCCGCGCGCTGCGCCTCGAGCACCAGCTCCGCGGCGGTGGTCAGCGTGGCCGCGGCGCCGCGCGCCGAGAGCTCGACCAGCCGGCCGCGCATGGCCGCGAGGCCCCACGGCGACGCGTCGGCGTCGATCGCCGGGCGACCGAGCTGGAGCTGAAGGTCATCGAGGCGAAGGACACGCGCCTCGGCGGCGCTGCCGCGAGCGTTCGCCAGAAACTTTCGAAGATCGTCGGTCACGGAACACACGTTCAGTACCAGGTCACCCTGACACGGTCACGGTGTCTGCGTGATCTCGATGACTTCCGCCGTGCCGCGCCGGACCAGGGCAATCCGGATGAGCGTCGCGTCCTTGGCCTGGTCGTAGACGTCCTGCACCCGGTTGGGGTCGATGATCGCGATGCCGTTGATCGACTGCACGGTATCGCCGTTGCGCAGACCGAGCGCCCAGAGGGCAGAGCTCGGGCGAACGATGAACAACCGGATGCCGTCGGGGCGACCGAGCTTGTTCGACAGGATCATCCGCGCGCCCTGCGCGAACACGGTGACGTTCGCCGCCATCTGCTCGATGGTCGCGCGCGGCACCACGAAGTGATGGTCGTCGAGCTCCCTGATCGTATCGAGCAGCGGATCACGCACCGGCCGCAGCGATGGGGTCGCGAGGGTCGGCCGCGATGGCCGGCCGCGACGCGCCTGGCGAAGATCACCATCGAGCTCCCACCGCACGAGCAGCGGTCCACCGTCGCGCACGATCTCCACGAACAGGGTTGTCGCGTTCATCATGCTCGCGCCGACCAGCGCATCATAGATGTCGAACTGGCGGCGGATCGGCCGGCCCGAGATGCCGGTGATCACGTCGGTCGGCGCGAGGCCAAGCAGGTTGCGCACGCTGGGATCGGTGACCTTCACGCCGATCACCTGCCCTTGCTCGCTCACCGGATCGACGACGTTGTGCTCGAGCTCCGCGACGTCGACCGCCGCGACGGTGCGCGTCTCCGGACCATCCACGCGAACGGTCGCCGCCACACCGACCGGCGCCGGAGCTCCGCGCCGCACCACGACGATGGTCGCGACGATCGCGAGCAGCGCCGCGGTCACCGCGAGACCGATCGCGATGGTCGCGAGCCGCGGCGAGGCCTCCGACATTCACCGAGCATGACATCGCGGCACGACCGTTGCTCTACCTGGTTGCATGCAGAAGCAATCGATTCCCTGGATCCCCGACGACAACCCGGCGCTCAACGGCCCCGACTATGTCGCGCTGGTCATCGAGTGGGACGACTCCGGCGACCCGACGCTCGTGACCGAGCGCGAGAGCGCGGTACCGAAGGCGCTCCTTCAGGTTGCGGGCGTCGCCCTCGCGGGCATCGGTGCGCTCGCGCTCGCCGTCTGGGGACTTCACCGGCGCCTCGCGGCGCCCGCGGTGTAGCCATGCGCACCGCACCGCCTCCACCGATTCCGGACATGCCCATCTGGGTCGCGCTCGCCGAGCCGCGCACGCCACCTGCGGAGATCTCGTGGCTTCGCCGCTTCGGCATGACGCTCGGTGGTGCGCTCGCGCTCGCTGGCGCGGTCGCATTTCGCCGCCTGCGCGCGTGACACACCGCGCGGCGAGCGGGAGCGCGCGATGCCCTGATAGGCTGATCCGCGATGGCCGGAGACTACGCCGCCGCGCTGGAGGAGCTCTACCAGGCGCCGCATGGCTCGTTCGTCGACGAGCGCAAGCGCCTGGCGACCGAGCTCAAAGCGGCGGGTGACAAGACCGGCGCCGCGACGCTGGTGAAGCGCACGCGACCGTCGATCTCGGCGTGGGTCGTCAACCAGCTGTGGTGGCACGCGCGCGACGCGTTCGAATCGCTCCTCGCGAGCGCCGCGCGGCTCCGCGATGGAGACCTCGGTGCGAACACCGAGCACCGCGAGTCGCTGACCAAGCTCCGCACGCGCGCCGCTGCGATGCTCGCCGATGCCGGTCACGGCGCCACCGAGTCCACGCTCCGACGCGTGCAGCAGACGATGGCCGCGATCGCCGCGACCGGCACCTGGGAGCCCGAGATGCCCGGCACCCTCACCGCGGATCGCGATCCACCGGGCTTCGACGTGGCGATGCTTGCACCGACGATCGCCGGCGACCAGGCCGAGGCCGCGCGGCGTGTCGTCGAGCAGACCGAGAAGACGAAGCGCAAGGCCGCGGAGGTCGCCGTCGCCGCGGTGAAGATGCGCGAGCAGCTCGAGGCCGAGCTCGTCGAGGAGGCGCTGGTCGCTGAAGCACAGGACGCCGAGGTCGAAGCGGTCGTCGAGGCGCCGATCATTCCGATCCGCCGCTCCCCTACCGCCCCGCCGCAATCCGCTGCACCCGAGGTCCCGCGAGGAGCGGATCGCAAGGCGCTCGAAGGACAGCTCCGCACCGCGAAGGCCGCGCTGAGCGCGAAGGAGGCCGCGGCGGAGCAGCTACGCGCCAAGCTCGCCGAGGCGAAGGATGCCGTCACAAAGGCGCGCGCGGTGGTCGAGGATCTGCAGTCTCAACTCGACGACGAGTGACGCGCGATCGTATTCTCGCGCGATGGAGTCCAGCGAGGCGGCGGGTTCGGCGACGGAGACGTGCCCACACTGCCGTGCGGCGGTCACCGCCGACGAGAAGTTCTGTTCCGCGTGCGGTCGCGCGTTGACCCGCGGTATCAGCGGGGCACTGATCGCCTCGGATCCCCCACCCGGCGCCGCGATCTACAACACCGCACCTTCGCCGAACTACGCGAACCAGGCCAAGATCGGCAAGGCCCGCAAGTGGCTGTTCGCGATCGCCCTGCTCACGATGCTGACGGGCGTGATCTTCTACTTCATCCAGAAGCAGGAGGTCGAGAAGCAGATCGACCAGGCGCGCATCCAGGTCGCGGGCATCCCGCCCGACGTCCTCGACGAGCGCTTCAAGGCCGCCACCGGGATGACCTGGCAGGAGGCGATCGATCACGACCGCGGCATGGTCAACATGCTGCTCGCGGTCAACATCGCGCTCGGTGCGCTCTACCTCGTCCTGTGGTGGTGGGCGAAGAAGAAGCCGCTGCCCGCGGCCGTGATCGCGCTGCTGCTGTTCATCACCACACACGTGATCAACGCGGTGATGCAACCCGAGTCCCTGGCCCAGGGCATCCTCGTGAAGATCTTGTTCACGCTCGCCCTCGTCCGCGCGATCACCGCCGCGAACGAGGAGCGAAACCTCACCGCTGCTCCGCCGGCGTGAGCGAACCGGAGCTCTGCGCGGGCTGCTCCGCCGCGCTCAAGCCGGGCGCCACGTTCTGCGCCGCATGTGGCCGCGCGCGGGTGCCCGTGCCGCCTCCTCGCGGCTCGCTGTTCCACGCGATCTGGTTGTACGTCGGGCTGCTCGTCGTGCAGCTCCTGCTCATGGTGTACGCGCGGATCAGCAAGGACGCGTTCTCCGCGGAGGTCGGCGGCACGCTGCTGTTCGCCGTCGTGGTCCTCGGCTTCTACCTCCCGGTACGCCGCCAGGTCGCGAGCGCGACCGCATCGTTCGGGCTGCGCTGGCCGTGGGTGATCGCCATCATCGTCGGCTCGGTCGCGATCGCCGCCGTGGTCGCGGGCTACGTGCACGGGCTCGCATCGCTGTTCGGGATCCATCAACCGAGCGATCTCGCCGGGCTCGAGGGTCATCCGTGGCCGTGGTCGATCGCGCTCGTCGTGATCCTCCCGCCGCTCGTCGAGGAGCTCGCGTTCCGCGGCGTGATCTATGGCGGGCTCCGCACCTCGCTCAGCGTGGGCGAGAGCCTCGTGGTGTCATCGTTCGCGTTCGCGATGATCCACATGAGCATCCCCACGATGCTCACGCACGTCCCGCTCGGGCTGTACTTCGGCTGGCTCCGCCACCGCTCCGGCAGCCTGTGGCCCGGCATGCTCGCGCACGCCTGCCACAACATGATCTTCGTCGTTCTCGCCTGGAGCTAACGCGAAGCGTTGCGCAGGTCAAAGCCCGCAGGCGGCGAGCGCCGCGTTGAAGCGATCCGGCTGCGGCGCCTCGACCTTGATCTGCGTGGCGCCGAGCGGAAACGTGACGGTCGCGGCGTGCAGGAAGAACCCGTCGATGTCGCCGACGGGCACACCGCCGTACAGCGTGTCGCCGGAGATCGGCGCGCCGACGTACGCGAGGTGCGCGCGCACCTGGTGCATGCGCCCGGTCCTGGCGTGACAGCGCACGAGCGCGTGCGTGGCCGAGGCCCGATCGACCGAGAACGCGGTGTGCGCGGCGAGGCCATCGGTCTGATCGACCGCGACCTTCTTGCCGCGCTGCACGAGCGGCGCATCGGACTCGCGCGCCACCGGGCGACCATCCACGATCGCGAGGTAGATCTTGTCGACGCGCCCGGTGCCGAACGCCTCGCGCAGCTCGCGATACGCCTCGAGCGACCGCGCCGCGATCAGCGCGCCGGAGGTGCCGATATCGAGGCGGTGAACGAGACCGCCGTCCCGCGGATCGTCGCCGATCGCGGCGCACTCGGGCCAGCGATGCGCGATGCCCGAGGCGACCGTGCCGAGCTCGCCGGCGCGCAGCGGCTGCGTGGGCATCCCCGCCGGCTTCGCGACCACGATGACCTCGGGCCTCTCGAGGAGCACCACGAGGCGCTCCGCCGCCGCGGGATCGGGCACCGGACGGAAGTCTTCGCCGGTGACCGGTGCGCGGGTCAGCTCGATGACATCGCCGATCTCGACGCGATCGCCCTTCTTCGCGCGCTTGCCGCGCACGCGGACGCACCCCTCGTCGAACAGCTCCGCGAGCTGGCGCCGACCCGCATCGGGATAGTGGCGCGCCAGCTCCTTGTCGGCGCGGCCTGCTTCGATCGCTGTGACGCTTACGGGCTCACTCATACTGCCTCGAGGAGAAGCGCCGGAGCGCTGGTGCCGGGGAGAAGCTCGGTCGCGTCGGCCGGCAGCTCGACGAGGGCGTTGCAGGGAACCAGAGAGGACAGCATCGCGGAGCCCTGCTTCGGGTGCGGGTGCGCGATCAGATGTTCGCCGTTGCGCACCACGGTCGCGCGGATGTAGTGCGCGCGGCCGGCCTGCTTGCGATACCCGCGCACGAGCTGCACCGGCGCGCGTGGCCGCTCTACCACGGTGGCACCTTGCATCGCGAGCAGCGCCGGGCGAATGAACAGCTCGAACGCCACGACGGTGGACACGGGATTTCCCGGCAGCCCGAACACGGGCGTCTTGCGCTCGTCCTGGCGCAGTCCGAACGAGAACGGCTTGCCGGGCTTCATCGCGACCTTGTACAGCTCGAGCTCCACGCCCACGGCGGCGAGCGCGGCGCGCACGTGATCGCGATCGCCGACGGAGACGCCGCCGGTGGTGATCACCGCGTCGTAGCCGAGGGCGGCCGAGATCAGATCCGCGAGCGCGCTGATGTCATCGCGCGCGATGCCCACGCGGTGCGCGGTACCACCGGCTTCCTCGACGAGCGCGACCAGCGCGTGCGCCGACGAATCGACGAGCTGCCCCGGGCCGGGCGCGGTATCGACCTCGACCAGCTCGTCGCCGGTGGCGATCAGCGCGACCCGCGGTGCGCGCGCCACGGTGACGGTGGTGACGCCGAGCGCCGCGAGCACGCCGAGGTGCCAGGCCGTGATTCGCGTCCCCGGCGTCAGCACGACCTCGCCGATCGCGATGTCCTCGCCGAGCCGGCGGACGTTCTCGCCCACGGGAGACTCGGGGAGCGTCACCTGATCACCCTCCACGGTGACGTCCTCCTGGATCACGACGGTGTCCAGATCCGCGGGCAACGGTGCACCGGTGAAGATCCGCATCGCAGTGCGCGGGGGCACCTCCGCCGTGTGGGGCGCACCGGCGGCGATCACGCCTCCGACCGGCAGCGTGGCCGGCAGCTCCGACGAGCGCACGGCATAACCGTCCATCGCCGAGTTGTCGAACCCCGGAAGTGCGCGCTCCGAGACGATCTCGACCGCGAGGATGCGCCCCCGCGCGCGGTCGAGGGGGATGGACTCGGAGCCCAGCCTCGGCACGCGCTCGAGCACGGTGCGCGTGGCATCGGCAACGGACAGCACGGCGGCACTATAGCCTGGTGTTACTCTCGCGGACCATGAAGGGTGCGCTCTGGCTGTTGTCGTCTTTTGTCCTCGGTGCGTGCTGTCCACCGGCGCCGGCGAAGAATCCCGCGGCGCCCCCGGTCGCGGTGAAACCCGCAGCCAAGGACCTCGCCTCGCCCGAGGAGGTGCACCTCAAGAACGTCCGTCAGTTGACGTTCGGCGCCGACAACGCCGAGGCCTACTGGGCGTTCGGCGGCGACAAGCTGATCATGCAGACCAACCATGCACCCTACAAGTGCGACCAGATCGAGGTCCTGAACGTCAAGGACAACACGAGCAAGCTGGTGTCGACGGGCAAGGGCCGCACGACGTGCAGCTACTTCCTGAAGGGCGATCAGGAGATCGTCTACGCGTCGACGCACGAGGTCTCGCCCGAGTGCCCGACGCCACCGGATATGTCGAAGGGCTATCTGTGGGGGCTGTTCGATTACAACCTCTCCAAGGCGAACGCCGACGGCTCGAACCTCCGCAAGCTGACCGACGAGAAGGGCTACAACGCCGAGGCCACGGTGTGCGCCACCGACGGCAGCATCCTGTTCACCTCGGATCGCTCCGGTGATCTCGAGCTGTGGCGCATGGACGCCGACGGTAAGAATCTCAAGCAGCTCACGAGCCAGCCTGGCTACGACGGCGGCGCGTTCTTCTCGGCCGACTGCTCGAAGATCGTGTGGCGCTCGTCGCGCCCGACCGGCAAGGATCTCGAGGAGTACAAGACGCTCCTCGCGCAGAAGCTGGTCAAGCCGACGCGCATGGACCTCTACGTCGCGAACGCCGACGGCTCCGACGCGCGCCAGGTCACCTACCTGCCCGGCGCCTCGTTCGCACCGTTCTTCTTCCCGAACGGCAAGCGCATCATCTTCTCGTCGAACAACATGAACCCGAAGAGCGGCGAGTTCGATCTGTTCGCGGTCGACATCGACGGCACGCACCTCGAGCGCATCACGTTCACCGGCGGCTTCGACGGCTTCCCGATGTTCTCGCCCGACGGCAAGACGCTGGCGTTCTCGTCGAACCGGCGCGACCTGGTCGGCGACAACTACCGGATCTCCGGCACCAAGGCCGGGCTGCACGACACCAACGTGTTCCTCGCCGACTGGGTCGATGCACCGCCGGCCACTGCCGCGCCCGAGACCGAGGCAGCCGATCGATTCGCCGCCGTGGTCGCGTTCCTCGCGGATGACGCACAGGAGGGCCGCGGCGTCGGCACCAAGGGCCTCGAGGCATCACAGGCGATGGTCGAGAAGCAGCTCGCCACCTACGGACTCGAGCCCGGGGCCGCGGGCGGTGCATGGCGGATGCCGTTCGAGGTGACCACCGAGGTCAAGCGCGGCGCCGCCACGTCGCTCACCATCGACGGCAAGCCGGTCCTCGCGGAGGACTTCGGGCCCACCGCGGCGAGCGGCAGCGGCTCGGCGAACGGCGCGATCGTCGCCGCGGGCTGGGGCATCGTCGACAAGGACGCGAAGCTCGACGATTACAAGGGCAAGAACGTCCGCGGCAAGGTCGTGCTCGTGCACCGGTTCACGCCGCCCGACGTCAAGCTCGATCCGGCCGCGACCGCGCGGTTCGGCGACCTCCGCTACAAGGCGTTCACGGCGAAGAACAAGGGTGCGAAGGCGCTGATCGTGATCGACGATGGCGATCCGAAGCAGGACGAGGCGCCGCTGCCCAAGCTCGCGGCCGCCGAGAGCGAGTCCGCGATCCCGATCCTCGTGATCACGCGCAAGGGCGGCGCCGGCCTCGACAAGGGCTCGCACACCGCGAAGATGACCGTCGCGCTCGATCAGGTCCGCACGAAGACCTCGAACGTCGTCGGCGTGATCCGCGCGGGCGCGGCCACCAAGCTCCCCGGTGTGGTCGTCGTCGGCGCGCACGTCGATCACCTCGGCATGGGCGGCGCGAGCGCGCTCGATCCGAACGTCGTCGGCGTTCACAACGGCGCCGATGACAACGCCTCGGGCGTCGCCGGCATCCTCGAGATCGCGCGCGTGCTCTCGACCAAGAAGGCCGAGCTCCAGCGCGATGTCTACATCGTCGCGTTCTCCGCCGAGGAGATGGGCGACCTCGGCTCGTTCTACTACGCGAAGAATCCGCCGACGAAGGATCCCGTGTTCGCGATGATCAACCTCGACATGGTCGGTCGCATGCGCATGAACCAGCTCCACATCAACGGCGGCGATTCGGCGAAGGAGTGGAAGGAGATGGTCGAGCCGGCGTGCAAGGCCTCTCGCGTGGACTGCACGATCGGTGGCTCCGGCTACGGTCCATCCGACCACATGCCGTTCTACGTGGGCGGAGCGCCGGTGCTGTTCCTGTTCACCGGCAACCACCTCGACTATCACACCGCCACCGACGACGCCGGCAAGATCAACGCGATCGGCGGCGCGCGCGTCGCGCAGGTCGCCACCGAGGTCGCGCTCGCCACCGCGAACACGAAGTCGCTGACCTACGTGAAGGCACCGCCGGAGTCGATGGGCGGCGGTGACGTGCGCCGCCGCGGCGCCTCGCTCGGCACCGTGCCGTCGTACAGCGAGGATCCGAATCAGCCCAAGGGCGTGCTGCTCACCGACGTGATCCCCGACGGTGCCGCGGCGAAGGCCGGCCTCAAGGGCGGCGATCTGATCGTCCAGATCGGCACGACCGAGATCGCGAACGTCAACGACCTCATGTACGTGCTCGAGACCGCGAAGCCGGGCCAACCGACCACCATCACGTTCGTGCGCAACGGCAAGACCGAGAAGGCCAGCGCGACGTTCGGTCAGCCGCGCGGTCGCAAATGATCTAGGCCGGGCGCGCGAGGTCGCAGGCCTCGAGCAGGCACAGCATGCGGCCGGTCTTCAGCCGCTCGGTCCGCTCGCTCTGCAGCTCGACGAGGTCGCCGACGGTCCGCTTGCCATCGAGCAGCTCGCAGACGGCGACGAGGCCCTTGACCTCGAACCTCTCCGGGCCAACGCGGCGCGTGCGCGACGCGCGGAGCCGCAGCGAGCCGTTCTTCGCGATCCACGTCTCGATGTGATCGTCCGAGAGCGCCATCGCACCGGCGCCGAGGATCTCGAACGCGTTGAAGTCGAGCGGGAACGCCTCGCGCGGGTTCTCGCGGCCCGCGTACCAGCCGAAGCCACCCTTGTTCCACGTGCAGACGTCGATGATCTTCGAGCGGACCTGACGGGTCAGGTGGCGGAACACCTCGAGCGGCTTGAGCAGGCCGAGGCCGACGAGCGTGTCGCCGAGCTTGCCGCCATAGTGCGGCATCATGGCGAGCGCCATCGCGAGCTCGCCATCGGAGAGCACGCCCTTCGACACGAGATAGTTGCCGAACAGCTCCGACGCGACGTTCGACGACACGTACTCGGGCTGCCCGTCGCGAACGTAGATCTCCTTCTTGATGCCCCCGATGGCCACGACGAGGAGGCCGGTCGCGCGCGCGGTCATCAGCCGGAACAGCACGCGCAGCGGCGACGTGGTGTGGAACTCGCCCGCATCGTCGGGCGGCTCCGCGATATCGGAGAGCGACGGCGGCGTGGGCGGCCGCTTGCGCATCGCCTCTTCCTGCGACGGAAGCTTGATACCCACGTCCTTGGAGCGGATCGGCTCCTCGGTGAGATCATCGAACGCCCGCATCTGCGAGTCCTCGGTGAGGAGGCCCATCCCCGGCGGGGTGGGCGCGCTCGCCGGTGCCTCGTCGATGATCACGCCGACGCTGTCGGAGATCTCCGGCATCGTGATCGCCTCGACGGCGGCGCTGATCGTATCGGCGATCGGCACGTCGACGATGGCGTCGTGCTCCGGCGCCTTCTCGAACCCGTGACGCGGCGACGTTCCGGTCGCGGTGCGGGCTTTGACCGGCGGTGGAATGGCCTGCGGGACCTGCACCGGCGGGCCGCCGGGCTTGAGCGGGCGACCCGCCACGGTCTCGGCGCGCTTGCTCGCCTGCGCGGCGGCGGCCGACGATGCCGCGAGATCGCTGACCGAGATCGCGCGTGACGGCTTCGCTTCCTCGTGCGTCACGGGCTCGTACGACAGGGAGATCACCGGCATCGAGTCGCCGCCGTCGACGATGATCATCGGTGCGCCATCGGTCTCGCTCGGCGCGCGGCTGAGCGCCGGATCTTCGAGGACGATCGGCGGCTCCGACCCCGTGGCCTTGTTGCGGCGCTCGCGGACGCTGTCTCGGAGATCGACGACGACGTCGGCCACGTTCTTCGGCGTGACGCGGTAGCGGTGCTCGAACAACCACTCGGAGAGGGCGTCGCGGAACTGCGCCGCGCTCTGCCAGCGCTCCTCGACCGACTTCTTCAGCGACCTGCGGACGATGTCGCTGAGGCTCGACTCGATGTCGGTCCCGTACTTGTCGTAGCGAGCGAGCTTCGCATCGCGGACCATCAGCAGCACGTCGAGCTCGTTCGCGGCCGCGAACAGACGGCGACCGGTGAGCAGCTCGGCGAGCACGACGCCCACGGAGAACACGTCGCTCCGCGCATCGAGGCTCTGCTCGATGACCTGCTCGGGCGACATGTACCCGTACTTGCCCTTGAGCGTGCCCGACTTGCTCTTGTGCGCGCGCTCCGGATCCTTCGCGCGCGCGATGCCGAAGTCGACGAGCTTGATGTCACCGCGCACGCTGAGCAGCACGTTCGACGGCGAGATATCGCGATGGACGATCCCCATCGCCTTGCCGTCCTCGCCGGTCAAGTTGTGCGCGTAGTCGAGGGCGTCGAGGGTCTCGTGCGCGATCCATGCGGCGAGCTGCGGCTCGACCCGGCGCCGCCGCGAGGCGAACTCCCGGAGCAGCGCGAGGACATCGATGCCATCGATGTACTCCATGGCGATGAACAGCTGGTCATCGACTTTGCCGAGCTCGAAGGTCTGCGCGATCTTCGGATGGACCAGGCGAGCGGTCAGCTTCGCCTCGTCGATGAACATCGCGTTGTAGGTCTCGTCGTTGACGAGATGCGGCAACAGCCGCTTGATCACGACCTTCTTCTGGAACCCGTGCTCGCCCGGCGAGGTCGCAATGAACAGCTCCGCCATCCCCCCCAGGGCGAGGCGCTCGACGAGCTGGTACCGGCCGAAACCGAGCGGAAAATCGCCCACGGAGGCGATGATCGTATCACACGGGTACCGAGGGTCCTGTTTACGACCGGCGCATCAATAAGTGCCCCGCGCGCTCGAGTGAGTGGGCCACGGCACTATCGAGCCGGTCGAAGTGCTGGAACGCCATATGGGCCGCGGCGGTGGCCGTGGCGCAGCGCTCGCGGAGGGGTCTGCGGGCGTTCGACATCAAGACCTGGAGCGCGCTGCCCTCGGCCTGGTCCAAGAATCCCTTGTAGCCCAGGTCGAACGGGTGCTCGCCGCTCTCGGCGAGGCCGCTGGTATCGATGATCAGGCACGGCGCCCCGGTACCGACGGCGAGCATCCACGCGCGCGACAGCAGGCCATCGATGACTCCCGCGTTCGGTGAACCGACGAGGAACACCGCCGGGACCTTCGGGAGTAGCTCGACAACGGGCGTACCGACCTCGAGCTGATCGCTCTGCCGCTCGCGCAGGCTCTGGAGGCCGGAGGCGGCGAACGTGTCGAGCGCCACAACCGTCAGCCACTCGAACAGGCGGTTGACCTTGACGGCGTCCTCCACCGACACGATCCCGGCCACCACATCGCGCAGCTCGAGGAGGAGCGCGGCGATATCGAACCCGGTCGCGTTCTCGCTCGAGAACTGAGCGCCGAGGAACGCAGCATTTCGCTCCAGCTCGCGCGTGGCATCGGTGCCCGGGCGGAGCTCGTCGCCGTGCGTGGCGGCGACCACGAGGGCCTCCACCATGTTCGCGACCTGCGAGGAGTGCATCTGTGGGTTGGTGGCACGGCGGAAACGGAGCGGGGACCTCTCGAACCGGGCGATCCAGCTCGCGAGAATCTCGCTCGATCGCTCACGGATCAACGCCGCGAGCCCCGGTGCTTCACTCACACGTCGAGCGTAGCAAGCGGGCGAGCACGTCGCCATGATAGGATCGGGCAGGGTGAAGCTGACATCGGTCGCACGTTCGGACGTAGGCCGTAAGCGCCAGATCAACGAAGACGCGTTCTTCCGCGACGACGAGCGCGGGTTTTACGTCGTCGCCGACGGTGTCGGTGGCCACAACAAGGGCGAGATCGCCAGCCGCGAGGCCGTCGAGCAGCTCACGATGTGGATCTACGGCGCCTCGCGGGACCTCGATCGCCTGGTCGAACGGGTGGTCGCGGGAGACTCGGAGTGCGTGTGGGAGATCCGCCGACTCCTGGAGAGCGGGGTCAAGAACGCCTGTTACATGGTGTTCGGGATGGCCGAGCTGGACCCCGAGAAGAAGGGCATGTCGACCACCCTGTCGGCGATGCTCGTCCGCGCCAACCTCGCGTTCGCCGTCCACGTCGGCGATAGCCGCGTGTACCGCGTGCGCAAGAACAACGTCCTCCAGCTCACCGAGGACCACACGCTCATCAACTACAAGGTCAAGCACGGGATGATGACGAAGCAGGAGGCCGAGAAGGCCGCCGGCAAGAACGTCATCACCCGCGCCGTCGGTCACAAGGACTACGTCCAGGTCGACACCGCCGATATCGACACCGCGATCGGGGACCGCTTCCTGCTGTGCAGCGACGGCCTCCACGGCTACTTCAACAGCGATAAGGACGTCTCGGACCTGTGCTCCGAGGGCGACCTCGAGGAGTGCGCCGAGGCCTCCGTGGCCATGGCGAACCAGCGCGGCGGCAAGGACAACATCACGGCCGTCGTGATCGAAGTGACGCCGTAGCGTTTGGAATAGGTCGCGTCATACCTGGGTTGTTGCTCATCCCGGGGGAAACCGTTCAGCTCCCCAGGTGTCAAGGACCTAGATGATTCGCCGCTCTCGCCTCGCGCTCGCCGCGCTCGCGGTCATCGCCGCGGTGGTGCTCGGCGTGGGGGTTGGCGGCAACGCGACTCCCGGCGCTTCGCGACCGGATCCCAGCGTCGCCCCCACGGGCACCCTGCGGCCGCGGACGATCGATCCCGCGTTCACCGATACGCTCGCTCGCACCCATCGCTCGGGGAGCCTCCCGTTCGCGGCATCGAATGACGACGCACGCGAGGTCACGATCGCCGGCACCGTCGTCGATGCGAAGACCGGAATCGGCGTGGGCAACGTCGAGGTGGTGTTCCGGAACGAGAGCGGCGAGGAGACCGCGGTCGCCGGCCCGGATGGCCGGTACAAGATCACGATCCCGCGCGGCCGCTATCGCGCGTTCGTACGCGACGAGACCGTGCTCTCCATCGGGCGGCCGGAGGGCTCGCGGCTCCCCAGCCTGCCGTCCGCAGATACCGCCGGCGTTCCCGACGAGGGCCTGATGCCGATCGTGGTCGCATCGCGCGACGCGGACAGCGTCGATCTCAGCGTGGTACGCGGTGGCACGATCACGGGACAGGTGATCGATCTGCGCGGCAAGCCGATCGCGGGCGCCGTGGTCCGCGCCCGCAGCGGTGGTGCCCGTCCCGCGCTCGGTACCGATGTCGCCGAGACCGATGCGACCGGCCGGTTCGAGCTCCACCTGCCCGCCGGCGGCTACGCTCTCGAGGCCACGCACGATCGCTACGCCGGTGTCGGCGGGTTTCAGGAGAAGATCCTGCTCGAGGCGGGCGGGAAGCACTCGAGTACGCTGACGCTGACCGCCGGTTGCGTGATCGTCGGCAAGGTCGTCGATGCGCGCGGCAATCCGAGCGGTGACGGCGCGATCGAGAAGCGCTGGGGCGTCTCCGATCTCGAGTTCGGTCCTGCGGGCCGCGTCGAGTCCGACGGCTCGTTCCGCTGGGTCACCACCGACGAGATCGACGTCACGCTGCGCGCGTGGCCGTGGAAGTCACCGCCGTCGGCGAGCCGCACGTTCACCTGCCGCGACGGTGCGCGCTTCACCGACGTGGTGTTCAAGCTCGGCGACAAGGCACCCGATATCGAGGGCACGCTCGCCGACGAGTCCGGTGCACCGGTGCCGTTCGCGTTCGTCGACTTCGCCCCGCAGGATCCGGGCGGTATCGGGCAGCAAGAGCGCACCGATGCCGAAGGGCACTGGCAGGTGTTCAACATGCCGGCGGGCCGCTATCGCGTGAGCGCGAGTGCGCCCGGCCACGGTGTCACCGTCGAGTCGGTGCTCGCGCCGAAGCGCGACGTGGCGCTGCAGCTCGGCGGCGTTGGCCGGATCGAGGGCACCACCACGCTGCTCGCGAACGGTACGTTCGAGCTCTCCGAGGTGGTGTGCGCCGACTCCGGCCGCGCACGCAGCGGCATCATGCTCGCGCAGCAGCACCGGCTCGTGCAGGTGGTCGGCGGCCGGTTCACCATCGACGACGTGCCCGCGTGCACGATCTGGGGACAGGCGACGTGGCGGGATCAGCACGTGCGGATCGACGTCGAGGTGCCGCCAAACGCGGCCGGCACCATCGAGCTCGACCTCGGCCCGCCGCACGCGAAGACCGTGCACGGCACCGTGCGCGATGACTCGGGGCGCCCGGTGCCGAACGCGCTCGTCACCGCCGCGTACAAGTCCGATCGCAACACGAGCGTGCGCACCGACGGCACCGGCCGCTACACCCTGCAGACGTTCTCGGGCGCGACGATCATGGCCGACGGCGAGGGCAACTCGGGCCTGGCGCCGGTCGGGATGGCGAACGTCGACGACGAGGAGGTCGATGTTGCCCTCGGCAGCGGCGATCGCTCGCGCAGCTGGGACGATTAGCAAGCCGCAGCGCGTGGCGCGCGCAGCCAGTGCGCAGGATGATCAATCGAAGGCGATCGAGACCGCGGAGCCGCTCGACAACACGGGCTTGTCGTCGCGGGGCAGAAGCAGGATCGAGTAGATCTCGAGGCCGAGCACCATGCCCTTGAACCGCACGAGGTCGACGCCCGCGCCCGCACCGCTCGCGATGCCCGCGTGCTTCGTGTCCACCGGGATCATCGTCGCCTGGTCGATGCACTGGTTGCAGTGAAACGTGCCGCCGCCGACGCCGGCGCTTACCCACACCGATCCACTGAGCCAGTACTGCATGCCGGCGAGCGCGTAGGTGACGTTGTTCGCGACGAGATCGCCTTGTGTCCCCACGCGATGCGGCTGGCCACTGCCGCCGATCATGAACGTGAACACGGCGCGCGGCGTGGCGACATGGCCGACCTTGAGCGCCACCGTGCCCCCCGCACCGGTGCTGCCGTGAAACGTCAGCGATGGACCGAGCGCCGCGCTGAACACGACGCCGCGCCGGTGCTCGACGGACTCGAGGTTCGCGTTGCCGGCGCGCTGGGCGGCCGGTTCGGGATCGGGCTTGTCCTCGTCCTTCGGGTCGTCGGCGTGCGCGCTGTGGAGGCCCGCGATCGTAACAAGTGCGATCGCGGCCCGCTTCACTTCGTGACCTCGAGCACGGGGAACGTGCGCTGGTCGCCCAGGTGGGGCTGCTCGGGGAGCATCAACCGCGCCACCGGCTCGCCGCCGATCAGGTGCTTCTCGACGATCTCGGCGACGTCCTCGACGGTGACGTGGCCGTACCAGACCTGCTCCGGGTAGACCACGATGGTCACGCCCTGCTCGCATTGATCCAGGCATCCCGCGTTGTTGGCGCGGATGATCTTGGACAGACCGCGGGCCGTCAGCTCGGACTTCAGGCGATCTCGTACGTCCACGCCGCCCCGCAGCTTGCAGGAGCCGCGGGGATGGTCCGCCGCACGCTCGTTGACGCAGACGAACACGTGACGCTGAAAGCTCGGCATCCGAGCGCAGGGTAGCACGCAGCTCTCACCCGGACCTACCGCGCCACAGTTGAAGAGAATCCTGGGTTGTCGCATGCTTGTGGTCGTCGGACTCCGTCGGGGGAGACCGTCCAGACCCTATGAGCGAGTCGCGTCCACAGTCGCCGGCAGGCGCATCGCTGGTCGGTGAGGTGCTGGGCAATTACCGGCTCACCAGCGAGCTTTCGAGCGGCGGGATGGGCACCGTGTATCGGGCGCAGCACGAGCTGCTCGGCCGCGTGGCCGCGGTCAAGCTGCTGCGCCCGGAGCTGTCGAGCAACGACGTGCTCGTGCAGCGGTTCTTCAACGAGGCGAAGGCCGCGACCGCGATCCGCCACCCCGGGATCATCGAGGTCTACGACTTCGGCTACACCGAGGACGGCCGCGCGTACCTCGTCATGGAGTTCCTCGATGGCGAGCCGATCGCCACCCGGCTCCAGCGCCGCGGTCGGCTGACCGAGCTCGAGGCGGCGGCGATCGCGCGCGGTATCGCGAGCGCCCTGAAGGCCGCGCACGCGATGGGCATCATCCACCGCGATCTGAAGCCCGATAACGTGTTCCTCGTTCCGGATCCCGACGGCACCGGCGATCGCGTGAAGGTGCTCGACTTCGGCGTCGCGAAGCTCGCCGATCCATCGCCCACGAACGTGCGGCACACGCAGACCGGCGCGCTGATGGGCACGCCGCTGTACATGGCTCCCGAGCAGGCCCGCGCCGCCGGCACGATCGACGAGCGCGCGGACCTCTACTCGCTCGGCTGCATGCTGTACGAGATGCTCGTCGGCAAGCCACCGTTCGTTGCCGAAGGCGCCGGCGAGATCATCGCGATGCAGCTGTTCGGTCAGGTCCAGCCGCCGACCGAGCGGCTCGCGTCGCTGACGCCCGAGATGAACGGGATCGTGATGCGGCTCCTCGAGAAGGATCCGCACGATCGGTTCCAGAACGCCACCGCGGTCCAGCAGGCGCTCGCGAGCGTGGGCGCGAAGCTATCTGCGCGGCTGTCGACGGAGATCCACGGCACCGAGTCGCGCCCGCAGATGATCCTGCCGACCCCGATGCCGCCCGGCGGCAGCTCGCTGCACCTCAGCCTGATCGATGGACCTCCGCAGCAGCCGGAGAAGCGCTCGTCGATGCCGATCGTCGCCGGGGTGATCACGATCGTGATCGCCGCCGCAGCAGCGATCTTCGTGCTGACCCGGTCGAGCGATGACGAGCCGGCGAAGAAGCCCGAGCCTCCGGCGATCACCTCGAGCCCGACGCCCACGCCGCCGGCACCACCGAAGGCGGTCGAACCGCCGGTCAAGCAGGTCGTCGAGACGCCGAAGCCGCCCCCCACGCCCGCGCCGACGAAGAAGCGACCACCCGAGAAGACCGTGAAGACGACGACCAAGCCCGAGCCCGGAGCCGATTCGGGGCCGGTCACGCATCCCGGCCTGCACACGACCGAAGGCGCGCCGATCGAACCTGACCTCGGGCCCGTGAAGAAGCCCGAACCGCCGAAGGACCCGTGATGACTCGCCTGGTACATGCCGGCCTCGTGGTGGCCGCATTGGTCGCGCCCGCGTTCGCCCAGCCCGTGGTGGCGCCCGAACCGTCGGGGCCGCTCGCGCAGGTCCGCGACGACAAGCAGCTCGCCGAGACCTTGAGCGCGATCACGCAGGATCCCGCGATCCTCGTCGATGATCCGGCGACGCGCTCGCTCGCGCAGGCCCTGATGATCGAGGGCGTCAAGCAGCTCCAGGCGAAGGCATACGACCAGGCGCTCGCGAACTTCCTCGAGGCCTACGCGAAGTTTCCGAGCCCGAAGATCCTCCTCAACGTCGCCTCCACGCTGCGCGACATGGGCCGGCTCGCAGATGCGGCGAACACGTACCAGCGCTACCTGCTCGATCCCGTGACGGGCGCCGAGCGCGTGGCGGAGGTCAAGGAGCTGCTGCTGCGGCTCGACGAGCAGCTCACGATCCTCACCGTGCGCGTGTTCCCGAGCGGCTCCGACATCTCGATCGACGCCGGCCCGTTCATTCCCGTCGGTACGTCGCTGCTCACCCGCGTGCGCCCCGGCATCCACCTCGTGCGCGTGAAGAAGGACAACAACGCGAGCGAGGTCACGGTCAACGGCTTCGAGGGCGAGATCAAGGAGGTCTCGGCTACGGTGAAGGTCGAGGCCGTCGCGCCCACGCCCACGGTCGCGCCGCCCGCCCCCGCCGCTCCGGCGCCCGAGCACGTCGATGGCTGGCTGATCACCGGCACGCAGTACAGCGCCGACAGCGGCACCGGACGCGAGCGCAAGGTCCGCTCCGGCTACTCGGGTCCCGAGGTCACCGCGATCATTCCCCACTACGAATCCACCTCCGATGGCGGCGCGACCGTTTACGACGACACCGAGGAGTCGATCAGCTCGGGCGTGATCGCCGCGGTGCGCATCGACGGCGAGGGCCGCGGCTTCGCCGGTGCGATCGGCCTCGCGATCGCGAAGGCGCACCTCGAGGCCGAGCTGATGTTCCTCAAGTCCGACTCGACCGGTGGCTACCTCGGCGTGCGCTACCGGCTGTTCACGTCGTGGATGCGGCCGTACGTCGGCGTCGGGATGCCGGGCTTCGCCTACAAGCTGACGAACGCGATGACGAACGAGACCTCCACGAAGCTCGCGGTTGGGCTGCGCGGCGCGATCGGTGTGGAGCTGCGGATCAATGGCCACTTCAGCGTCCAGGGTGACCTCGGGTACGAGCACTTCTTCGTCGATCCCGAGGAGACGCACCTCGACGCCAACATCTTCGTTCCGACGATCGGTGTGATCGGGCGCCTGTGATCCGGTCACGCTGGATCAGGCGCGGGATCGGCGCGGGGTGCGTCCTCGCGGCTGCGACCGCGAGCTTGATCGCCGCCGCCGGCGTGCAGCTCGTCGTCGAGCCGCCGGTGATCGCCGTGTCGCTGCCGCTCAACATGGCGGGGAGCGGCATGACCACGCTCCGCAACGCCGGCGACACGACGGGAAGCGTGGGGTCGATCGCCGCCGATAGCTCGTGCGCCACGGGCGTGACGCCGACGGCCAGCCCGTCATGGCCGTTCTCCGTGGCCCCGGCCGCAACGCATCCGGTGGGCATCGGGTGCTCGTCCTCCTCGACGTACGGCATCCGGCGCTGCAAGGAGAACGTCCTCGGTGGCGGCGCGCAGATCCTGACGAGCTACACCGGCCTGTGCATGACCGAGGGCTCCACGATGTTCCAGTCGTCGGGCAGCCAGAACTTCAACAACGTCATGGTCGGCACCGAGAGCTTCGTCGCGCCGCTGACGATCCTGAACAGCGTCGGGAATCCGGCGCATTCGGTGATCTCGATCCAGCTCGGCGATCACGACGGCAACTTCAAGGTCCACTCACCGTGCCTGATGGACGGCCCCGGCTGCGATGCGCCGATGATCGTCGCGCCCGGTCAGATGTTCATCGTCAACGTCAGCTGCACGCCGCAATCGGTGGGACTGAAGACCGCCCCGCTCTACGTGGTCGGTAGCGGCGGCACGAAGCTGATGCCGGCGATCCTCCTGAGCTGCAACGGCACGAGCGGCTCGACGATGCCCGCGATCTCCGTCAACCCGCCGAGCGTGACGCTCTCGAACGATGTGGGCTCGGGGATGTCGAGCACGAACGTCACCGTCAGCAACATCGGCATGGGAAGCCTGACGATCACGGCCCTCACCAAGGCGGGCAGTACCGACTGGACGTACGTGACGGCAGGCCTGTGCTCCACGCTGCCGTGCACCCTGCCCCCGACGGCGAGCTTCATGATCGGCACCACGTTCGCACCGAACGCGATCGGCGCGCGCAACGCCACGCTGACGATCGCCTCCGACGATCCGAACACGCCGATGTTCCAGATCCAGCTCAACGGTACCGGGCTGGGCGCCACCATCGCGCTCGCCTCGAACCTCGGGATGCCGCCCACGCTCGACCTCGGCACCACGCCGATCGGGATCCCGACCGTGACGACGTTCGACCTGCGCAATGACGGCAACGTGCCGCTGACGCCGGTCAACCTCACGCTCACACAGCCGGGCACAGAGCTGACGGTCTCGCCGAACCCCACGACGATCGCCGCATCCTCGATCCGCACGATCACCGTCGGGTGCACACCGACCTCGTCGCAGCTATTCACCGCGCAGCTCGACATCGCCGCGCCGAACGCCCTCGCGGGCAGCCCGATCTCGATCGTGGTGAAGTGCACCGGCACGTCCGGAAGCCTCTACTCCACCCCGTCGAGCGTGCAACTCGGCGAGGTCCGCACCGGGAGCCCGCGCGTCACGAAGACGATCGCACTCAAGACCGCGGGCACCCCGCTCACGATCTCGTCCCCGCCGGCGCTATCGTCGACCGTCGCCGATGTCTCGGTCACCGCGCCGAGCTCGACGACGATCACGCTGGCGACGCCGTCGACGTTCGACCTCGATGTCGCCGCCACGACCGACCACGATCTCGCGACCTCGATCGAGGTCACCGCGAGCGGCGATAGCCTCTCGATCCCGATCACCGGCAAGGTGGTCACCGCCAAGATCGACTACCCGCCGACGATCATGATCGGCAGCTTCTGCGTCAATCAGTCGACCACCGGCGCGGTCGCGCGTCTGAGTGCGACCGGCACGGCCACGATCGGCCTCGCCGCGCAGCCGGTGATGAACAAGATGTCGTCGTCGCCGTTCCAGCTCTCGTACACGTCGCCGGTCAGCTATCCGTACTCGCTACCGCCGAACCAGAGCGCGTTGCTCGAGGTCACGCCGCTCCGACAGATGGCGAAGGGCGTGCAGACGGACGAGGTGGTGTGGACGACCGACGTCTCCGGCGAGGCCGCGCCGCGCACCACCGTGACCGCCGAGTTCATCGCGGATGGCGGCGCGATCGCCCCGCAGCTCGCTGATTTCGGCAGCGTGCTTCTGCTCCAGGTTGGCGAGCCCAAGGTGATCAAGATCCAGAACTGCGGCATGGAGCCGATGACGCTCTCCGGCCCCGAAATCTCGCCCAGCGGCGAGTTCACCGACGACAGCGCGGCCCCGCTCCCCGACACGCTCGCGCCGAATGCGATCGCGACGATCAACGTGACGTTTCGCCCGACCAAGGTCGGGACACGGATGGCCACGCTGACGGTCGGCTCGTCCAAGGGCGTCCTGGGCGTCACGCTGCTCGGCCAGGGCATCGGCGCCCCCGGGCCCTCCGAGGACATGACGAGCTTCTACGCCTGCGACTGCACCAGCAGCCGGCCGACCGACGCGTGGCCCGCCGCGCTCGTACTCCTCGTGCTGCGACGGAGACGGCGGCGGTGAGGCGCGCCACCCGTCGCGCAACGGCGCTCGCGATCGTCCTGATGTCGGCCGGCGTCGCGGCTTCGCCGGGCATGCCGAACTTCCATCCGGTGCCGCCGGTGCTGGTGGTCCACAGCACCCAGCCGACCGGCGCGAGCGGCACCATCTTCCTGCAGAACGACGATGCGCTGGATGTCACCGTCGGAACGATCACGCGCGCGGCGTCGTGCGATGCGGAGGTCACGGCCACGGTGACGGTCGGTCCACCGTTCGATGTGATGTCGGGCAGCGCGGCGCCGATGACCATCCACTGCAGCGGCTCGCCGATGACGGGCATGAAGCGCTGCCTGTTCCACGTCAACACCGCCTCCGGCTCCGCGTACTTCGATACCGAGGGCGTCTGCGAGTACGGACAGATGCCGAGCATCGGCCCGCAGAGCTCGTCTCTCAACTTCAACGATGTGCCCGTGGGTGGCTCGTCGATGATCAGCACGGCGGTCCACAACAACAGCCCCACGACGATCACCCAGCTCTCCTTCCAGACCACCGACCTCGACGGCAACTTCAAGGTCGGCATGCCGTGCAACCCCGATGCGCGCGAGTGCGACGGCACGATCTCCGGCGTGTCGATGGGCTCCGACGCGTCGTTCGTCGTCAAGTGCACGCCGCAGACCGCGGGCCTTCACACGGCGTCGCTGTACGTCGCGACGAACACGTCGCAGTACGCGATGCCGCCGATCCTCCTGTCGTGCAATGGCGTCAGCTCGTCGAACCCGGTGCTGTCGCTCACCGGTAGCCCGATCACGCTCGGCGGCGTCGAGGTCATCAACGCCACCGGATCCGGCGCGGTGCACCTGCGAAACGCCGGCACCGGAACCTTGAAGATCAAGAGCGTCCAGGTCACCGGCTCCACGGCCGCCGACTGGACGTACCTCGCGAGTGGCCAGTGCGCGGGCACGATCCCGACCGTGTGCGATCTGACCGCGAACCAGCAGGTCGACATCGACGTCACGTTCGATCCGAGCGCGATCGGCACGCGCGATGCGTCGCTGCTCGTCCAGTACTTCGACACGGCGGACCGCTCGACCACGGTGCCGCTCCAGGGGACCGGCCTCGGCGCGACGCTCTCGCTCGTCGGCGGCCCGACCGCGATCGACTTCGGCCTCGTTCCGCTCAACGTGACGTCACAGGTGACGTTCCAGCTCGCGAACCAGGGCAACCGAAACCTGACCGCCGTGATGCTCGGCGGTGCGCCCTCGGGGCCGTTCACGCTCACGCCGTCGCTGATGACGTCGGTGGCGATGAACAGCACCACCACGATCACCGCCGCCTGCCGCCCCACCACCGCGGGGACCTTCACCACGACGTTCACGGCAAGCGCCGCCGACGCGTACATGAGCCCGCCGATCTCGATCCCCGCGACGTGTGAGGGCACCACGATGGCGGTGTTCTCGAACCCGACGACGATCTCGCTCGGCGAGATCCGGACGATGACCACTCCGGCGCCGACGGCGGTGATGATCCTCGGCACCACGCCGGTCCAGATCACGGGGTTCGCGCTCGAGACGACGAACCCGCGGCTGTCGCTGACGGGCACGGCGGGCACCACGCCGGTCGCGATCCAGATCCATGTCGATCCATCAGCGGACGGCGACCTCGCGAACGCGATCCTCGTGACCTCGAGCGCCGGCAACCTCCGCATCCCGATCACCGGCAAGGTGGTCACCGCGGACTTCACCGTGCCGCCCGCCACGTCGCTCGGCACCTTCTGCCTCAACTCCTCGACCACGCCGAGCACGCTCGCGCTGACCTCGACCGGCACCGCGACCATTCGCCTGCTCGCGCCGCACATGGACTCGGCGACCTCCGCGTTCGATCTCGCGCTGTCGTCGCCATCGTCCTACCCGTCGATGCTGCTGCCCGGTGGAGTCGCCACCGTCGCGGTGACGCCGCGGCGCCAGACCTTCGCGGGCGGTCAGCACGACGAGCTGGTGTGGACGACCGACGTGGCCACCCGTATCGAGGAGCGAACGATGGTGAGCGCGCAGTTCGTCGCCGATGGCGGCGCGATCGCACCGTCGTCGCTGATGTTCGGCAAGGTGCCGATCCACCTCGATACGATGCTGCCGCGGAGCGTGACCCTCCAGAACTGCGACACCACGCCGATCATGATCGACGACCCGGAGCTCGATCCGCCGTTCACGATCGATTCGCCGAACTTCCCGCACACGCTCGCGCCGAACGAGACGGCCACGTTCAGCGTGGGGTTCCACCCGACGAAGCTCGGCGTCTACGTGCAGACCATGCGCGTCCGGTCGATGCAGCTCGATGCGCCTCTCGAGGTGTCGGTCAGCGGTGAGGCGATCAGCGGCCGCGGCGATGGAGACGGCGGGATCGACGACGGTCTCGATCCGAAGAGCTTCTACGGCTGCTCCGGTTGCAGCACGCGAGAGCCGAGCGGTGGCGCGCTGATCGTCCTCGCGTTCGCCGCCGCGCTCCGCCGTCGTCGACGTCGCTGATGCTGGACGAGCTGCGGTCTCGCTTCGCCTCGGTCGCCTCCGCCGCGCCGCGCGCCTTCTGGTACGTGTGGTGGGGCACGTTGATCAACCGGCTCGGTGGGTTCGTGGTGCCGCTGCTCACGATCTACTTGACCAAGGAGCGCGCGCTCTCGGTCTCGGAGGCCGGCGGCGTGGTCGCGGTGTTCGGCGCGGGCCAGATCCTCGCGTCGATCGTGGGCGGTCAGCTGAGCGATCGCGTCGGCCGCAAGTTCACGATGCTGGTGTCGTTGTTCGGCGGCTCGCTCGCGATGGTCGGACTCGGCCTCGTGCACGACATCACGCACCTCGCGGTGATGGTCGGCGTGGTCGGCTTCATCGGCGAGATCTACCGCCCCGCCGTGCTCGCGTTCGTCGCCGACGTGATCCCGCCCTCGCATCGGGTCGACGCATACGGCCTGCTGTACTGGGTGATCAACCTCGGCTTCGCGATCGCCGCCGTGGTCGGTGGTGTGGTCGCCTCGTTCGACTTCCAGATCCTGTTCTTCGCCGATGCGATCACGATGGCGGTGTTCGGCGTGATCGTGATGCGCAAGGTGCCCGAGACGCGCCCCGCCACGGTGCCGAAGGCGGAGCGCCCTCCTCCGAGCCGCTCGTGGATGACCGACGGCACGTTCGTCACCTACGTGGTGCTCGCGCTCGTGATGTCGTTGATCCCGCAGCAGACCGCCGCGCCGCTCTCGGCGCACATGACCTGGCAGGGGTTCTCGCCCGCGGGCTACGGGCTCGTCCTCGGCTTCAACGGCCTGCTGATCATCATCGTGCAGCCCCTGCTCACCACGTGGGTCGCGAAGCGCGATGCCTCGCGCGTGATCGCGGTCGCCTCGCTGCTCTACGGCGCGGGCATGGCCCTCCACGGCCTCGCCCCGAACCTCGTGCTGCACGCGGGCGCCGTGATGGTGTGGACGCTCGGCGAGAT
This sequence comes from Haliangiales bacterium, assembly GCA_038203335.1. Classification (GTDB taxonomy): domain Bacteria; phylum Myxococcota_A; class Polyangia; order Haliangiales; family Haliangiaceae; genus JABFXX01. Next base: position 26,161 of record JBBRED010000067.1, read on the forward strand.
CATCGAGTCGCCAACGCGCTCGGCGCTGGTCGCCGCGATGTCACCCGCCGACGCGCGCGGCCGCTATCAGGGTGCGCTCGTCCTCGCGTGGGGTTGCTCCACTCTGCTCGCGCCGAAGCTCGGCACCTGGCTGTGGGAGCACGAGGGCCCGAACACGCTGTGGTTCGGCTGTCTCGGCGTGGGCGCCGTGGTCGCGGTCGCGATGCTCGTCACCGCGCCGGCGCGGAGGAAGCGCCTCGCAGCTTCTTCAGCTCCGTGAAGAACAGCTCGATCTCCGACGGCTTCGTGTAGAAGTGCGGCGCGATCCGGATGCCCGCGGTGGGGCGGTGATCGCAGAAGAACTTGCGGCGGTTCAGCTCGCGGCACACGTCGGCGGCACCGACGAAGTCGAACACCACGCTGCCTCCGCGCTGGTCTTCGGGGCGCGGGCTGTTGAGCTTCATGCCCAGCTCGTCGACCCAGTCGATGCACATCTGCGTCATCACCAGGCTCTTCTCGCGGATCTTGCGCACACCGATCTCGCCGATGATGCTCTGGCCCGCGCGCGACTGGTACAGCGCCGCCACCGCCGGCGTGCCGCCCATGTAGCGCCACACGGTATCCGCGTAGCTCTGCTCGGGCATCGTGAACGCGAAGGGCGCCTCGTTGCCGAACCACCCGGTGACGCGCGGCGCGAACTGCTCGATCAGATCCTTGCGCACGTAGACCCAGGCCGCGCCCGGGCCGCCGCACAGGTACTTGACCGAGCCACCACACGCGAACGACACGCCGAGGTCGACGACATCGATCGGCACCGTGCCGACCGACTGGTAGCAATCGAGGATGACGTGCGCGCCGACCTCCTTCGCGCGCGCGACGATCTTCTTGACGTCCTGGATGTACGCCGACGAGAACACGACGTGCGAGATCGGGACGACGAGCGTCTTCTCGTCGATCGCGGCGCACATCGCATCAGCATCGATCGTGATGCCGTCCTTCGAGGGCACGAGCACGCAGTCCGCGCCGCGGCGCTTCTCCGCCTGCCACACGTACGACACCGTCGGGAACTGCAGCGCCTCGTAGACGACCTTGTTGCGCTCGCCGGTGAAATCGAAGCACGACGCGAGCATCGCCATGATGCCGGAGACGTTCTGGTGCATGACCACCGTGCCCGCGGGCGCCGAGATGATCTTGCAGAGGCGCTCCGCGGCGCGATCGACCTCGGGCAACCAGTCGCTCCACGCGGTGATCGACTTGGTCTGCCACAGGTCGAAGTACGCGGCGAGATCGTCCTTCGCCTGTGCGGGCACGCAGCCGAGGGAGTGCGAGATCAGGTGGACGCAGCTCTCGAGCGAGGGAAACAGTTTCCGGTACTCGAGGAGACTCTCGGCGACGGGGTCAGCCATCCCCGTGGGATATCACGGAGCCGCGGGCGGCGGCTCGACGGGCGACGGCTCGACGGGCGGCGGTGCCGGCTTCTTCTCGCGCACGATCGGTGGCGGATCCTCGGTCATCGGCTCCTGGAGGACCGTATGGCCCTCGCCGCCGAGCAGGACGGCGAGCGCCACGATCCCGGCCAGAGCGACCGCTCCGCTCCCTCCGATGATCCCGCACGCGCCGTGGTTCTCGAAGTCCGTGCCCAGCTCGCACGTGCCGAACGCCACGGTGCCGCCGACGATGCCGGCCGTGATCGCCGGGTGCCTCACGGCGAAACCACAGCCGGTGATCGAGATCGCGAGGACGAGAGCGAGTGCGCGCATCAGCCGGCCGCTTGATAGCACGAGAGCCGGCGCAGAATTCGCGCGTTTCACGGAATTTCAAGTGATTGTAATGTTTACAGAATCAAGAGAGTTGTTAGCACTCGTCGAGAAGGGTTGCCAAGCCAGAGACCGATGTTTATAGAGACCCACATGAAAATTCGTCCACTGCACGATCGCATTCTCGTCAAGCGCCTCCCGGAAGAGACCAAGACCTCCGGTGGCCTGTTCATTCCGGACTCCGCGAAGGAGAAGCCGATCCATGCGCAGGTGATCGCGGTTGGCGCGGGCAAGCGTGACAAGGACGGAAAGATCATCGCCCTCGACGTGAAGGCCGGCGACAAGGTCCTGTTCTCGAAGTACTCCGGCTCGGAGATCAAGATCGACGGCGACGAGCACCTCATCCTGCGCGAGGACGACCTCCTCGCCGTTCTCGACTGATCCCCTCGCTACAGACAACGTACAAGGACACTGACAAATGGCTGCCAAAGAAATCATTTTTTCGTCTGCTGCTCGTAGCGAGATTGCCAAGGGCCTCAACCTCCTCGCCAACGCGGTGAAGGTGACCCTCGGACCGCGCGGTCGCAACGTCGTCATCGAGAAGTCGTGGGGCGCTCCGACGGTCACCAAGGACGGCGTCACCGTCGCCAAGGAGATCGAGATCGAGAACAAGTTCCAGAACATGGGCGCGCAGATGGTGAAGGAGGTCGCTTCCAAGACCTCCGAC
>JBBRED010000068.1:0-28384 GCA_038203335.1 Haliangiales bacterium
TGCATTCTCCGCCGTTCGGTCTCTCGCGCCTCCTCCTCTGCCTGAATTTCCTCCTCGGCGCCTGCGTCACGCGGATCGGAAGGCGCTGGAGCGCCCGGCGCACCGCCTTCCTGCTGCGGCGAGGCGACGCGCGTCTTGGAGCTCGCGGCGACCGGATCTGCGGACTTCCGGCGCTCCAGCTCGGCTCGCGCCTCTGCCAGCCGCATCTCCGCGATCGCGACGGCCGCTAGATCCTGCAGGCTCGGCTCGCGGCCCTCCGCGATTGCAGCGTGGACGGCGATGTCCGCAAGCTCAACATCTTGGTTCGCCCGACTCACGCTGCTCTCTTGCTCGGACACCGAGACCTGTCGCGCTTTGTCCGCTTTCGCAGCGCCCTCGAGCTCAGCGAGTTCTTGCTCCGCAACCGCTAGCTGATCGCGCAGCCGAGCGCCGTCGGCGCTCGGCTCGTCATGTTCACCGAGCCGGTCGAGGCTGGAGAGCTGTTCGAGCTTTAGCCGTGCCTCAGCGAGTTTCCGACCCGCAGCCTCGCGGGGCGTCTCTGCCGCTGGCGCGACTTCAGGAGGCAGCGGAAGGGGAGCTGGAGCCGCGTAGTCTGCGCCGCCGTTCTTCTTGTCCAGTCTCTTCGCGTCATGCATCGATGTCTTGAACTCGGCCGCCTCGATGACCTCATCGTGCGCACGCGAGACTGCCTCCTCTGTAGAAAACCCGGCGCTGCGGAGCGCCGCAGCACGCTCGACCATCGCAGCGTGATACTCGATTCGATCTACAATACTCGTGTCATCCGGATAGACGATCACGCGGTCGTGGAACGCGGCGAGTAGATCAAGCGGAGCGTTCGTGAGCTTGTCGGTCGCGATCGCGACTCTCCCGGCATTCTCCACCACGTCCGGATGATGCTGATCCATGTGCTCTAGACCCGCCTTCTTGATTCCGCCCATCAGCTCGCCCGCGTCTCTCCTCATGTCAGCTGGTAGACACGCGATCAAACAGGCGCCAACCACTTCCGCGCCGGCCTTGAGTAGTGCTTTTCCGGCCTTCTTCGGATCGCCCTTGCCGACATCACGGATAGTCCGCAACGTGAGTTCGGCTGTCTTGCTCAACTGTCCCACCATGCTGATGCCTGTCTCGACTAGCCGGCTTGCCCGGCGAGCATCGTTGTCCGCGGGCGACTCGCCTAGCTTGATCTCGTCATCCACGACCTTCTTGCGCGCCTGACGCTCCGCCTCCTCGACCGTGATGTCGAGATTCTCCCCCATCAGCCTCAACGCCTCATGCGCGACCGCCTTCTCGTGTTCGGCGGCGACTCGCGAGATGTCGACGATCTCGTTTGTGTGATGGAATTCGTTGGTCCGGTCCACTGTCTCACCGTCCGGGAGCCCGGCCTCGACCTCGTCGTTGACAACCTTGCGGCGAGCTCGCTCCGTGGCCTGCTCGGGCGTGAGATCGGGACGCATCCACTGTACGAGCTCCGCCTGCTTCTTCACCGCCGCCTCGTGGCGCTTCCACTGGTTCGCGAGACTAGTCGGATCGGAGTCCTCGGTCGGCATAGCGGCCGGAGCGCGTGGTGGCTTCGGCGGGCCGCCCCTCCCGGCACCTCCTCCAGCTTGGACCACGAGGTCGGGCGGGAGCCCCTGACCCTCCGGAATTCCGTGAGCGCGTTGTTCGTCCATCATCCGTCGAACCTCGTCGACGCTCTTCGGGACGATCGCGATGTCGCCCTGAAACGGTTTGACCGACGAATCCAGCTTGAATCCATCGCCGCTTGGGTCTGGATGGATGCCCCATCCGTGCGCGAGTGCTTCGCTCGCAGATGCGTACTGCGGCATCTGACCTGCATCGATCTGTCCCTGGATCCGGGCGACCATTTGTGGATACGTACCGACGAAAGGCTCGTACTGGTTCGTATGCCCATCCGTGACGTGTCCGGCGCCGAACTGACCGATCGTCGGATCGATGATGGTGTTGCCGACGACAATGTACCTGTGGCCGGCGGTCTCCGCATTCATCACTGGGGCGTAGATCCCCTGTTCTGCCAGCGCACCTTGCCATTGCGTGCTGAGCGCACTGCATTTCCCGGTGAACGGAGCCGTACTCGGATCGCGGTCGGGATCGAGCGACTCCCTGAGCGTACGTTCGATGCCCGTGATGTCAGGGTTGTCGCCCTGCACGCGAGCCATGTCGTACAGCGAACGCGCAGCCGCCTGGACGTCAGCCTCGGACCTGACCTCCAGCTTACGTGGCAGAGGCACGGCGCCAGTGTCACCGACTCGATCGAGCGCATCGGCGTGCAGCGTTACGCCGAGCTTCGCGGCCGCGTCGATCGCATACGCCTTGCGCTGCGCTACATTGGTCATTCCTTCGGGATAGCGAACGACGATCTGATCTCTGACCACGCTCGCGGTCACGTTACCCTCCGGGGTCGATGCCACCACCTCGCGCTTGCCCTTCTGATTGACCTGCTCATCGCCGAATCGGCTGCCCTCCACCGATGCCGCCTTCGATGTCGGATGTCCGGCCGCGGGGGCCGCGATCTGCGGGTCGGCCTTCGCCTCGACGACCGGCTGGTCATTGGCATGCGCATCGTCCGTGCCGTGTGTGGCCTCCGCGTGAGCGTCTGCCGCCTGCCGCTGCGCATGTTCATGGCCGCCCGTGTGCGCGCCCTTGATGCCATCGGAGATCACGCTCTTCAGGAGTTCGGTGGCCTGGTCGAGCATCGGCGCTTCCGGATCGAAGCCGGCCGCGGAACTCGCCGCAGAAGACGCCACGCCCTTCACCAGACCATTGAGCTGCGCGGCGCGCTTGGTATCGAAGAGAGCGGCGCCTTCGGTCCCATGTTGGCCATTGCCAAAGGCATCGCCGACCAGTCCCCCCGCGACGTGTGATGCGAACGACGAGAGAGCCCCCGACTCGGCGCCTTCGCCCATCACGGTGAGTAGCTGCCCCATGTCCTGGATCGCGTGGACATCGACACCAGCGCTGAGACCTCCCTGAATTGCGCCCGTGACCACCTCCTTCAGCAGCGGGTTCTTAAGCAGTGCGCTCGCCGCCTTGGTGTCCATGGCCTTTCCCACTACGAGCTCCACGGCCAGCTTGCCGACGTCTTGCGCGATCTCGTCGGTCGAGTACCGCGCGCCGTTCATGTTGGCCTTGACCGCCATCTTCGTCAGGCCGCCGGCGAGCGTGCCCGCTTGATCGGAGCCAGTGCCGATGCTGACGCCGACCTCGACGATCGTCCCCGCGACCTCAGCGCCCGCATTGACCACCTTGGTCTTGTTGTCCGTGAACGCCGTCTGGTCGCCCGACATGAACTTCACGTTCTTGATCAGCTCGGCCTGTTCGGCGTTGGTCAGCTTGCCGCCGTCGGCGAGCTTCTTCTCCATCGACTCCACGCTCGCTAGCCGTGAGTCGAGGATCTTGCCCTGATCTGAATAGAGATCGGTCATCGCGTTGCCGATGTCGTTGCCGATATCGAGATCTCCCTTCTTGCCAACACCACCCTTGGCCGCTTCGTGCAGAGCCTTGACCCGTTCGATTAACTTCTCGGGATCCTTGGTGGCCATCTCCTGAAGCTCTGCCGCCGGCATCGCCCCGTAGTTTCCCTTGATCATGATCTCGACGTCGCGCTTCTCGCCGACGGAGCTCGCCTTGCTACGCATGAACTCGTAGAGGTCGCCGTGACCGCCGGCCTTGAACTCGGCCGCGAACTTCTCCATCTCCGCCGGGCTCTTGCCCTGGCACAGCTCCTTCATCTTCGCGCCGTCGTGGCCGAGGCCGAGGGTCGTATCGCCCGCGAGTACCATCGCTGCGACGTCGTTGACCTTGCCCTCCGCGGCGCGGTCGTTCGCCACCGCGACCTGCGCGTCAGAGAGCTCGCTCTTCTGCCAGGCATCGATGCCACCCCGGCCGGTTGCCTTGAGCTCCTCGTCCATCCGCGCGCGGATCCGATCACGCGTGGCCTCGTCCTTGCCCTCGAAGCCCTTCGACATCCCATCTTCGTCGTCGTCGACCCAGCCCTCACTGGCCGCGATCATTCGTAGGGCCTGCCCGCCCTCCATGTCGCCCATCGCATAGAGATCGAGCGACTTCTTCGTGCTCTCCGAGGTCTCCTCGTCGTGGATCTCGAACACGCTCTTGCCCGTGCTCGCCTTGAGCTTGGCGTCGAGGAGCTCGCGCGCGCGCGGGGACGTCAGGCCCTCCTCGGCGTCCAGCATCGCGGCATCGTCGGTCCCGAGGTTCGAGAACTTGATCATGAAGTCGGTCGCGCGACGCTCCTTGCGTGCTTCCAGACGGTCCTTCTCGCTTCGCCCGACCGCGTCGCCCATCGTGTCGTCGATCGCCATGTTGATCGCGTTGATCTTCCCGCCGTACGCGGCCTTCTCGATCTTCACCGCGGCCACCGAGGCGTCGCGGTCGTCCTGGTCCTCGATCGCCTGCGCCGCCGCCATGTCGCGGTCGTAGCCGGAGTTCTCGCTCTTGTTGAGCTTCTGGTAGTCGAGGCCCTGTCGCTTGCACTCCTCCTTGAACTCCGTGCGATCGGCCTCCGTGGATAGCGTCTCCATCGCGGCCTTCCAGGCGTCCACGTTGGTGCCAACGCCATCGGCCGACTGCTCGACCATCGCGAGCGCCCCCTTGACCTTGTCACCGGTCAGCAGCGCCTTCACCGCCTTGCGGTCCTTGCCGCCGAGCTTGGTGTCCACGATCTCGTCGAGGTTCCCGTAGTTACCTTCGGCGTACTGCTTCTTGAGGACCGCGATCTCCCCCTTGGAGAGCCCGCGGAGCAGCTCGGTCGTTTCGAAGTCGTTGCCAACACCGCTGGACGACAGCGACGCGTGCAGCTTGGAGGCCTTCTCGGTCATCTTCTGGACGGTCTCTGCGTAGTTCTTCTTTGGATCGGCCTCGAGCTCCGCCCTCGCCGCCTCGAGATCGGTGTCGACCTTCGCCTTCGCCTTTGCCTGTGCGGTATCGAGGTCGCCCTGGATCCCCGCCATGCCCTCCTTGCCGACGGCATCCTCGAGGAGCTGCGAGGCCTTCGCGCCCGTCTGCGTCTCCGAGTCCTCGACCAGCTTGTCGAGCGTGCCGTCCTCCTTGGCGTCCGCGATCACCGTCTGCGACCGATCCCCATCCTTCTGCTCGAGGACCGCGACGTTCGCACGACCGACATCGTTCTCGACGTAGGCGGTGCTCTCCTTGAGCTCCGCCTCGTTCATGATGCCCTCGAGCTGCGTGGTCAGGTCTTTGCCGGTCTTCGCCTTGTAGGCGTCGGCGATCCGCTTCGCGCCGTCGGGGTTGTTCATGTTCGCGCGGAGAAGATCGTTGATCCCCGCCTCGTCGCTGTTGAACGTGGCGCCGGCCTCCGACGCGATGTACTTCACCGCGAGCTCGACGCCCATGTCCTTCGCTTCCTCGTCGCCGTTGATCACCGCGCGAACAAAGGCGCGCTCGCCCTTCTCGTCGTCGTCGTCAAACTCTTTGAGCAGATCGGACTTGAGGTGGCGCTTCTTGCCGTCGCCGTCCTTCATCGCACCGTAGATGTCCTCGAGCTCCGAGGCCTCACTCGGCGACAGTCCGCTCAGCGTCTTGACGATCGCGATCTCGTCGGTGCCGGCGCCATCGGCGGCGGAGGCCAGCGTCTGCGCCGCCTTCTTCAGCCGCGCCTCGCGAAGCTCGAGCTGATCATCTGCGACCTTGCGCGCATCGGGGGACAGCTTGTCGAGCGCCTTCTCACGTGCCGATCCGGACAGCTTGTCGAGCGCCGCCGACACCGCCGCGGGATTGCCGGCCTTCACGGCCGCCTCCGTCGCGGCAACACCGTTGTCGATCTCCTTCGCCTTCCGCTCCGAACGAGCCGCGTCGGACCGCTCGTCCGCCTCGGCTTCCTTGAGCGCGGCCATCGCGCGCTGCTGGTCTTCGCTGGGCGTGCCGTCCTCGTTGGAGCTCATCTTCGCGATCACCGCCTCGCGCATCGCGGGAGGGAGCGACTTGAGCTCGTCCTTCAACTTGTCCTTCGCGCCGAGGCCGCCGACATCGAGCAGCGAGGCGGTGAACGAACCATCGTCGGACGTCTTCGCGAGCGCGGCGATCGACTCGACCTTCTCCGCCTCGAGAGCTCGCGCGGCGGCTTGCTGTCCCGGTGAGAGCTTCGCGATCGTGTCCTCGTAGTCCTTCGGCGCCACACCCTCGAGAGCCGACTCGAGCTGTGCCCCTTGCTCGTGCTTGTCGATCACGTCGGTCAGCCACGACTTCTTCGCCTTCGGTTCTCCTTCCTGCTCGGGGGCTGCGATCGCGGCACCCACGAACTGATCTTCCACCGGCTGCGAGCCCTCGCGCATGTCCATCAGCCCGGTCGGGAGCTCCGGCGCGGCGCCGGGTCGCGCGTACAGCGCAGACGGATCCTCCATCATGCCGGTCGGGATCGACTGCTGCGGCGTCGCGGTCGGCATCATCCGATCGTCGATCAGCCCGAGCGGCAGCGCAGGCTCCGCCGCCGGCGCTGCGTACGGCATCATCCCCTCATCCATCAACCCGAGCGGCAGCGCGTCCGCCGCTGGCTCCGCGGTCGGCACCATCCTGGTGTCGATCAACCCGAGAGGAAGCGCGGATTCCGCGGCAGGATCCGCGTACGGCATCATCCTGGTGTCGATCAGCCCGAGCGGGAGCGCGGATTCCGCCGCGGGATCCGCATACGGCATCATTCCGGTATCGATCAGGCCGAGCGGCAGCGCAGGCTCATCGCTCTTCGCCGTGTATCTCTCGAGCAGCGCTTGCCGCGCCTTCGGCGACTGGGTCTCGGCCATCATCCGCGACTCGTCGCCATCAAGCAGCCCCAGTGGGAGCTCCGTGCCCGGGGCCGACGCACGGCTGTACCGCTCGAGCAGGTCGACGCGTGCCCCCGGTGAGGCGACATCGATCCCGGCCTGCAGGCGGGCCTCGGCGTCGTCAACCGCGGTCGTCGCGGCCGACGCGCGGCCCTCGATCGTCGTTGCCGCCGTCGTCGCGGCACCCGCGGCCGCGGCGACCTTTGCCGTTATCGCGCTCCGTTGCTCGCCGGTCATCTGCGCCAGTTGCGCCAGCTCCGCATCCGCCGTCACGTCGAGCGTTCCCTTCTTGTCCGCCGCGCTCGCGGCGAGCGTGGACAGCGTCGACGTCACCTTCGAGACGACCTCCGTGAGCGAGGCCGTGATGCTCGAGAACAGCGAATCCTGCCGAGTCGATTGCGCCGTCTCCGCGGTGACGACCGCCTTCTCGGCGGCGTCGAGGACGGCGTGGGCCTCGACCTCGGCATTCGCGAGGAGGTCGTCGGCCGCCCGCGAGGCCGCCGCGATCGCGGCCTGCGCCGCGTGCTCTGCTTGCTGCGTGATCTCGGTCGCCCGCTGTGCACCGGCCGCGATCTGCTGCTGCCTCAGCACGTCGGCCTTCGCCGCCTGGTCGGGATCCGGGGCCATCGCGGCCTGGGCGTGTGCGGCTTCGCCGCGCTGCGTGGCATCGGCTCGGGCCTGGGCTGCGTCGGCGGCGCCCTTCGCGCGCAGGTTCGATGCGTCCGCCTCCCCGTTCGCGCGCGCTTGCTCGGCGGCGGCCTGAGCAGCATCGCGGATCTGCTGCGCCTTCTGCTCCGCTAGAGCGTGCTGCGCGTCGGCGTTCGCGGTGGCCTTCGCTGCGCCGGCGGCGTGCGACTGCGCCGCCTGTCCTGCCCCGCCGGTCGCTTGCCTGGCCGCGCCCTGCGTCGCCGCCGCCTCGGCGAGGGCGGTCTCGCCGTCGACCTTCGCGACACCGGCCTGCTGGCGCTGCTTGATGTTCGCCTGCTCCGTCACCTCCTGGCTGTCGACGGCGGCGAGCTCGGGCGTTGGATCCGTGGTCGCCGCAGCAGTCTGTGCGAGCTCGTCCGTGCCGTGGTCCTTCGCCGCTCGGATCGCCGCACGCTGCCGACTCGCGGCAGCCTTGACCGCGTCGACTCGTGCGGTCGGCGAACGCCCCGGAGCCGCCGCGGACTCGAGGGCCGGGACGTCCGCGGCCCCCGCGACCCGTTCGAGAGCGGGCGTGGTCACCGCCGCGAGCGGGCGCTGCGGCGCGCGTGTCGTACCGACTCGGGAGATCGCGCGCTTCATGCGGGCGCCCACGTGCGCGGCACCGGCGGGTTCCACGTTGGCCTCTGCGAGCTGTCGCGCCCGATCGATTCGCATCGCGGGTGCGCTCGTATCCACCGATGCGACCAGCGACTGAACCGGCGCAGTTGCCGTTGCCACGGCGTGCATCAGGTCCGAACGGGTACCCGCAACCGAACGCGTCGCCTCGCGGGCCTTGCTCGGCGTACCGCGGATCTTCTCTGTATGTGCCGTCGCGGTCGACGCCTCGCGCCCCGCGAGCATCCCCGAGGCCACTGGCTCCTTCGACGCGGTCAGGGCCGCACTGCGCGACGTCCTTCCGGGAACTCCGACGTTCTGGCGCCCGACCGGCGTGAGTTGACGCTGCTTCTCCTGCGCGCGGTCGTGGGTCATGGTCGGCTACTCCGGGGAGCCGCTCGTCGAGATCTTGCCGTTCTCGGCAAACTCGAGCACGACGGCTCGTTCGAGGTGGTGCTGCGTGAGCGCGGTGTCGTCCGCCGCAGCGAGGAACGCGGCGCGCAGGCACGCGTTGCGGATGTATCCGCCCGAGAGCTGGTACTTGTGCGCGAGCTTGTCGAGCGCGAGCGGACCCTCTATTGGCAGCGCCGGCGGGAGGTGGGCACGCCACAGCTCCTCGCGCGTCTCCTCGTCGGGGAACGGAAACGACAGCTTGAACGAGAGGCGCCGTTTGAACGCTGGATCGATCGACTTCGTCGCGTTCGTCGTCAGGATCGCGATGCCCTCGAACGCATCGAGACGCTGGAGCAGGTAGTTGACCTCGAGGTTCGCGTAGCGATCGTTGCTCGACTTGACCTCGGTCCGCTTCGCGAACAGCTAGTCCGCCTCGTCGAACAGGAGGATGACCTGACCATCTTCGGCAGCATCGAAGATCGCCGCGAGGTTGCGCTCGGTCTCGCCGAGCCACTTCGACATCAGCTTCGAGAGATCGACCTGGTACAGATCGAGGCCGAGCTCGCGCGCGATCACGCCGGCGACCAGCGTCTTGCCAGTGCCCGGCGGTCCGGAGAACAGCGCCGTCAGGCCGCGCGAGGTGGACATCGCTTCGTCCATGCCCCAGGTCTCGAACACGGTCTTGCGATGCCGCACGCGGCCCACGAGCTCGCGCAGGCTGTCGGTGACATCACTGGGAAGCACCAGCCGATCCCAGGTCGCGAGCCGCTCGACCCGGCGCGCATGCGCACCGAGCCGCGCATCGCGAAGCTGGCGGAGGTAACACTCGAGATCCGGCGTCGCGTCATCGGTGAGCGCGGTGCGATCGAGTGCTGCCACCGCGCGATGGATCGTCCCCGGGCCGATGCGGTAGCGCGCCGCAAGGGTGTCGAGAGCCGCGACGCGCACGCCGGCGTCCGCGAGCGCACGCCGCCACACCTCGACGCGCTCGTGCTCGGCGAGCACCGGTAGATCGATGGCCACGTAGCCTGCGTCGAGCGGCACCACGGCGTCGGCCGGCACCACGATCGCGAGCGGTCCCGGATGCGCGCGCAGCACTTCGCCGATCGTCTCGCGCACGTCGCGCTCGCCGAATGCGATGTCCTCGAGACCCATCACGCACGGAAGGAGACCTGCGAGCTGCGCCGAGCGCATGCTCGCGGCAATCGCCGGCGCCAGCGCTCCATCGCGCCGCGGCAGCACCGAGATATCGACGATGCCAAGCGCGCGGTTCGCCTCGGCCGCGATCGCCGAGAGCAGCGTGCGACGTCCACTGCCCGGCCGACCACGCACCGCGATCCGCGCGGAGCCGGTGCAACGAGCGAGCGCCGCGAGCGCCCCGGTGATCACACCGTCGGTGATCGCCAGCTCCTCGAGGCTGCGATCGGATCCGCGCGCGGAGAGTCCGAGACCGAGATCGGGCAGCTCCCGGCGCAGACGCGCGAGGATCGTCGGATGCACGGTGAGCCCCGCGAACGGCCGCGGACGCGCATCGTCGGAGATCAATCCGAGGCGCAGGAGTGGCGCGCGTGGATCGAGCTCCATCGCGAGCGCGTGACGACCGACGCGAGCCCCTAGGATCTGCTCGATCAGCGCCTCGTCGACGACAGGACGACCCGGATCATTCGCGAGGATCCCGTACAGGCGCGCCGCCTCGCTCCACAAGGAAGGCGCCGCCGCGACGAGCAACACCTCGATCGCGAGCGGCGAGAGCCCGAGCTCGATCGCGAGACCGCCGAGCGGCGAGTGCGGATCGCGGAGATCTTCGGGGAGCGAGCTCTCGTGCTCCGCGAGCCGCGCATCGGCAGCGGCGACGTGATCCTCGGCGAACCCGCGGCTCATTCCGAGGAGTGCGGAGACCTCGTGCTCGTACGGATGATGACCTTCGTTGCCGTAGCCGATCCGCCGCGAGTCCCACGAACCGGCGATCGCGCGCAGCGTACGCAGCGCGATGGTGCGGAGCTCGAGCTCGAGGATGGCGAGCGCGCTCTCGCGGTCGCGGGGTGTGACCGTCGAGAGCGGCGCGAGTGCGCTCAGCTCGAGCGGGCGGCGAATCACCGGTACCGAACGCGGCGGCGCAGGCGCGGGCGCCGGGAGCGACCGCGGTGGCAGCGACGGAAGCACCGGAATCGGCGAGCTTCCGATCGCCATCTCGGTCGCGACCGCGGCCGCATCGGTGCGGCGCGCCGTGATCGCCGCGTCGAGATCGAGGAATGCGAGGTGACCGTTGGAGTCGCGAATGACCGCACGCTTGCCGTTCGGGTCGACCGCGAAGTCCGTGGCCTGATCGATGTCCTGCGGGATTGCAACCTCGCCGAGCACGCGGCCACTCAGCAAGTCGAACACGAGAAGCGTGCGCGGATCCACGAGCGCCGCGAGCCGACCACGCCGCGCGCCCACGCGGATCTCCGCCGCCGGCACCGCACGGCGCAACACCGCGCGCCCGTTTGCAAGGCTGAGCATGATCAACTCGCGACCGGTGGTGCGATCAGCGCGCTCCGCGATCAGCGCGACAGCGGTTCCATCGAACGCGATGATTCCACCGAGGACGCGCTTGCCCGGCTCGAGCTCGCACGCGAGCCCCGACGGGACCGTGATCCGAGCGCCGGTCGCGGTCACCCAGCGCCGCCCGGTCAGCGGGATCGCGGTCTCGCACACGGGCACCGTGCCCAGCCGCGGCGCGCCGCCCTCCTCGAGCACCACCACGTGCGGCGTGGCGGTCCACAACGCCGCCGCATCGCCGACCGGCGCCGCCACGAGGCCATGTCCCCCCTCGGGCAGCGCGAACGGCACCGCATCGAGGCGCCGGCCGTCATAGCCGTAACGATCGAGCACCGGCGGCGTGCCGTGCGCGACCCAGACCTGGTCGGTGAACGCGACGGCCGAGCGCGCCGCGGCGACGGCGATGCGGACCGTGGGGCGGTCCCTCAGATCGACGATCGCCACGCCATCGTCGTCGACGGCAACCAGGCGGTGGCCATCCCGCGAGAACGCCAGGCGTGAGGACTCGAGCGATAGCGAGGACACGTAGTGGTGGAGCCCGGCCGGGCCCCCGTGTTTCGCGAAATCTTCGTCGAACGATGTCGCGGAGTTACTGGTCGCCGCGGTCTGTCTCGGCCCGTTTCCGGCGCGCGTTCGCGGCATCGGGATCGCCGATCCAGCCCTTGTGGCGGAAGTAGAGGAGGATCGAGGTGCCGACGCCGCCCATCAGGGTCAGGGCGAACGGATAGCCCCAGAACCAGTGCAGCTCGGGCATGTTGTCGAAGTTCATGCCGTAGACGCCGGCGATGAACGTGAGCGGCAGCATGATCGTCGAGATCAACGTCAGCGTCTTCATGATCTCGTTCATCCGGTTGCTCTGCACGCTGAGATACGCGTCGAGCGCCGAGGTCACGAGATCGCGGTAGCCCTCGGCGATGTCGTTGATGCGGAGGAAGTGATCGTAGACGTCGCGGTAGAACGGAATCGCGTCGGCGGGAATCTCGCCGAAGTCGCCGCGCGAGAGGCGCAGCAGGATCTCGCGCTGGTGGATCGACATCCGGCGCAGCGACTGGAGCGTGCGCTTGAACCCGAGGATGCGCGCCAGGACCTTCTTGCCCTTCGGCGTGCCGGCCTTCTCGAGCACGTCCACCTCGAGCTGCTCGATCTCGGTGTCGAGCTGATCGATCACGGGCAGGTAGCGATCGACGGCGCGATCGATGATCGCGTGCGCCAGCCAGGCGATGCCCTTGTGGAGCAGGCGTGGCGAGTGATCGAGCTCGGTGCCGATGTCGTCGCTGACCAGGCCGTCGCGGTCGTGCGTGAGCAGCCAGGTCTCGCCGATGACGACATCGATCTCGACGAGCTCGAGCTTGTCCTTCTTACGCGCGCCGATGCCGTGGAGGATGACGTAGAGGTACTCGTCGAAGTCGTCGACCTTCGGCTGCGAGCGCGGGCCCCAGATGTCCTCGATGGTCAGCGGGTGGATCTTGAGGACCTCGGAGAGCAGCTTGTCGGCATCGGGCGACTGGCGCTCGAGGTCGATCCACATCCGTTTCTTCGCCGCGAGCGCCTCGGTGATGTCCTTCAGCGAGGTCACCGCGACCAGCTTTTCTCCGTCCAGGATCCGCGCGAGCACGAGCCTTGATACCTCAGCGCGGAAGGGGCATGGGTCCGCTGCCGCGCACCTGGCGCACGATCTCGTGCAGGACCTGCGTCAGCGCGTGCGAATCCTGGCCCTTCCGGAGCATCGGCCGCCCCGGTGCCACGACGCTGGCGTCGTCGCCTTCCCAGCCCGACAGGAACACCACGCGCTCCGCCAGCCAGGGCTTGTTCGTGATGATCCAGCGGTAGACGTCGCCGCCACTCCCGTCGTCCATCCGCCAGTCGAGGACCATCGCGTCGAAGTCCTCGTTCTCGAGCAGCACGATCGCTCCGTGGCCGCTCTCGACGCGCGTCACCGTGTAGGTCGCACCGAGAAGGTCTCCCATCACCATGAGGAGGATGGGCTCGTCGTCGCACAGGAGGAGTCGCGGCTTGGAGTGATCGGCCTCGGCGAGGGCGTCGCGCTGGGCCTCGAGCTTGAGGCGGTTGCGCACGGCGGCCGCGGCGACGCGCACGATCTCGGCGGGGCGCGCCATCGAGACCGCGAGGCAACGCCCGGCGACGATCTGGTCGAACTCGGCCGGGACCTCGCTACCGACGAAGACGAACTGGTCGCGCAGGTCGTAACGGCGCTGGAGGGACCACCGATAGACCTCGCCGCCGACGGGGTGCTGGGTGTCCCAGGGTGCGACCACCACGTCGACGCGCCGGTCGCCCTCGAGCTGGGCCTGGGCGCGAAAGCCGCTGATCGCGGTGACCACGTCAAATCCGCTCGCCTCGAACATGCGCGTCATCAGATCGAGCGCATCGGCGTCGTCGTGAATCACGAGGACGGTAGGACGATCCAACGGCACGGTGGCGCTCATTATAGCCGTGCTATCGTTTCGGACATATGCGATGGATCCTCCCGCTCGGCGCGGCCGCCGGGCTCCTGGGCTGCCCCGGCAATGGCACGCCCCCCGCCAAGCCCGACCCGAAGCCCACGCCGACCGCCGAGATCAAGATCGAGCTGCCATCGATCCCGGCCAAGATCGAGGTGACGAAGAGTCAACCCACGGATGGGAACGCGCCCGACAAGCGCTCCGCCATCCTGGATATTCTGAAGGGCGAGAACGAGCGCGAGATGGCCGCCCTGCGCAAGCAGAAGGAGCCGGCGCACTACCTCGCCTACCAGCTGGTCGAGCAGCGCGTGGTCAACCTCGAGGCCGAGGGTGGCGCGCTGATCACCGATAGCGACGACAACGCGCGCAACCTCGACGTCGAGGTCCGCGTGGGCGAGCCGAACCTCGATAACACGCGCGATCTGGCCAGCGACGACAACGGGCTCAACTCGCCCCTCACCCGGCGCGGCGTCGTGCCGTTCGGCGAGGACAAGCAGGCGATCTCGAACGCGCTGTGGCTCGAGACCGACCGGCGCTACCGCGAAGCGGTGACCGCGCTCGGCTACGTGCGGCAGGACCAGGCGACGTTGAAGAATCACTCCACGGCGCCGGACTTCGCGCCCGACAAGGCCGAGGTCTACGTGGAGGCTCCGGTCACCCTGCAGTTCGACAAGGCGCAGTGGCTGGACCGTCTGAAGCGCTGCTCGGCGAAGGCGCTGAAGGGCGCGGCCACGCGCGGCACGTGCGGCGTGGTGTTCCAGCAGAACACGGCGTGGTTCGTGAACAGCGAGGGCAGCCAGATCCAGGTGTCGTGGACGAACGCGCAGATGTCGGTCTCGGTCGGTGTCAAGGCCGACGACGGCATGGGCCTGTCGCGGCTCGAGCAGCGGTTCGGGCGCCAGCCCGGCGACCTGCCGCCGGAGAAGGACGTCGACGGGATGATCGCGACGGTGACGGGCGATCTGGACGCGCTGCACGACGCGCCGCTTGCCGAGCCGTACGTCGGCCCGGCGATCCTCGAGGGTCGCGCCGCGGGCGTGTTCTTCCACGAGGTGTTCGGTCACCGGATCGAAGGCCACCGCCAGAAGGACACGACGAGCGGTCAGACGTTCGCATCGTACGTCGGCAAGGACATCGCCCCCGACTGGCTGAGCGTCTACGACGATCCGATGATCGTCACCCTGAACGGGATGCAGCTCAACGGCTTCTACCGGTTCGATGACGAGGGCGTTCGCGCGCACCGCGTGTCGCTGATCGACCGCGGCAAGCTGGTCGGCTTCCTGATGGGCAGAAACCCGATCAAGGGGTTCATGCAGTCCAACGGCCACGGGCGCCGCTCGCCGGGCCTGCCGCCGGTGGCACGTCAAGGCAACCTCGTCGTCGAGGTCTCGAAGAGCGTGCCGCGTGCGGATCTCGAAAAACTACTCATCGAAGAGATCAAGAAGCAGAACCGGCCGTACGGCATGATCTTCACCGATATCAGCGGCGGGTTCACGAATACGTCCGCCTTTGCGCCCCAGGCGTTCAAGGTCAACCCGGTGATGGCCTACAAGCTGTTCCCGGACGGCAAGCGCGAGCTGGTCCGCGGCATCGACATCGGCGGGACGCCCCTGGTGGCCCTCCAGTCGATCCGGGCCGCGAGCCGCGAGATCGAGACGTTCAACGGCGTCTGCGGCGCCGAGAGTGGCTGGGTCCCGGTGTCGGCCTCCGCCCCGAGCCTGCTGCTCGAGAAGCTCGAGATCGAGCGCGGGTTCATCCCGCCCGACCGGCCGCCCCTGCTCAACCCGCCCAGCATCCGCCAGGAGAAGCCGTGAAGCGCTCGATCAAGTGGACCGCGGCTGCCCTCCTGGCGCTCGTCCCCGCCACGGTTTCGGCGGTGCCCGGCAAGGACAAGCCGGCCGACAAGGCCGAGCTCAAGAAGGACAGCGGCTCGAAGGCCGTGACCGAGGACATCCTCGACGCGGTCGCCGAGGAGATGAACCGCGGCATGACCAACCTCGAGATCCCCGGTGCGCCGAAGCCGTATCACATCTCGTACAAGGTCACCGAGGTCGACGTCAACGACGCGGCCGCCAGCCTCGGCCAGACCACGAGCCGGCGCAACCGCCACTTCGTGAACCTCGAGGCGCGCGTGCGCGTCGGCAATCCTTCGCTCGACAACGGGAACTTCTCGGTGCCGAACGCCGAGGAGATCGATGCGGTCGTCGCGATCAACCTGCCCGTCGATGCGAACGCCCGGATCGCGCGGCGCGCGGCGTGGCTGGTCACCGACGGTGCATACAAGGAGGCGCTGATCCAGCTCCGCGCGAAGCTCGAGAGCCGGCGCGCGAGCGGTGCGCGGCCGACCGACGTGCCGGCGTGGACCACCGAGAAGCCGATGGTCAGCGAGGAGCCGGTGTTCGTGCCGGTGCTCGAGCCGATCGAAGAGCTCGAAGCGCGCGCGAAGGCGATCTCCGCCACGTTCCGCGACCTGCCATACATCCGCGATTCGCGCGTGGCGGTCACGAGCTACCTCGAGCGGCGCTGGTACATCACCACCGAGGGCACGAGCGTCACCGACACGCGGCGCGCGAGCGGCGTGGTGATCGCGGCGACCGGGCAGTCCGACGACGGCCAGCCGCTATCGCAGTACTTCCTGCGCTATGGCCACACCGCGAAGGATCTGCCGAGCGACGAGGAGCTCAAGGCGGAATCGAAGAAGCTGAGCGATACGATCCTGGCGCTGCAGAAGGCGCCCACGATCGAGCGCTACTCCGGTCCGGTGCTGTTCGAGGGCGAGGGCGCCGTGGGCCTCCTCCGCTTCGCGCTCGCGCCGAACCTCGGCGGCACGCCGGTGCCCGAGGGCCTGAACCCGCAGGAGGCGAAGAGCTTCGGCGGCGCGCTGACCGACAAGGTCGGCCTCCGCGTGCTCGCGCCGGGCCTGTCGATCATCGACGACCCCACCGCGCGCGATGGCGGCGGCAAGGCGCTGATCGGTGGCTACAAGATCGACGACGAGGGCGTGCCCTCGCAGCGCGTCGAGGTGGTCAAGGACGGAACGCTGAAGACGCTGCTGACGGCGCGCACGCCGTCGGCGAAGAACATGACGTCGAACGGCCACGCCCGGCGCACCGCGGAAGGCGGCGCGTTCCATGGCAGCGCCACAAATCTGTATCTCAGCAGCAAGACCACCACGTCGCGCGCGGCGCTCAAGCAGAAGCTGATCGCCGCCGCACGGGGCGAGGGCCTCAAGTACGGCATCCTGATCCGCCGATTCGACGACGCGGCGATCACCGCCGCGCCCGAGTTCTCGCGTCGCGAGCTCGTGCAGATGATCAAGAGCACCGACCAGCAGCTGCCGCCGCCGGCGTCGCTCGCGTACCGCGTGTATCCGAACGGCAGGGAAGAACTCGTGCGCGGCGTGCAGCTCGCCGAGGTGCCGATCCGCGCGTGGAAGGACATCCTGGGGGTCTCGAAGGAGACCACCACGTACAACTTCCTCGCCGCGACCGAGACCCAGCTCTCGCTCCGCCTCACCGGCGGCACCGACGACGGCTTCGTGCCGTCGGGCGGCATCGAGAGCGGCATCGTGACGCCCGATCTGCTGCTCAAGGAGATCGACGTCCAGCCCGCCACCACGGGCGCGCTGCCGGCGCCGATCCTACCCAAGCCCGGCAAGTGATCGCGCGCATCCACGCCGTCGAACCGAAGAGCCGAGCAAACGGTCCCGGGTCGCGGTTCGTGGTGTGGATGCAGGGCTGCACGCTCGGCTGCCCCGGCTGCTTCAACCCGACCACGCACGACGCGGCGGGTGGGAACGCGGTTCCGATCGCGGACCTCGCGGCGCAGATGGCCGGCTCCGGCGCGGAGGGCCTCTCGCTCTCCGGCGGCGAGCCGCTGCAGCAGCCCGCCGCGGCGCTCGCGCTGCTCGAGGCCGCCCGTGCCCTCGGCATGTCCACGCTCGCGTTCTCGGGCTACTCGATCGAGGAGATCCGCGCGCTGGCCGGTGGCCCCGAAGTGCTCGCGCAGCTCGACGTGCTGATCGATGGCCGCTACGTCTCCACCGAGCGGCTCGCCGCGGGCCTGCGCGGCTCGGCGAACCAGCGTATCCAGCTGCTCACCGATCGCTACGCGCGCGCCGACGTCGAGGCCACGCCGGTCGCCGAGATCCGGATCGGGCCCACCGGCGAGATCGTGCTGACCGGCGTGAATCCGCTGAAGCTGAAACGGTGAATAGTTCCAAGCACGTAGGCGGATCGTGACGAATTATGCACCGCAACCCGAAGCGCCGCTGGTTGTCTGACGTAGACGACCGCGACAAACCGCGTGAGGTTCCTCGCATGAGTGATGGACTGGATATCAGAGACGGCTCGGGTCGGATCAAGCGCATCGTGCTCGCGCTGATGGTCGGCGTGGCGGTGTCTGTCGCGGCGTACATGATCGCGAACGCGATGATCAAGCCCGAGGTCGATCAGGCGGCCCGGGTCGGCTCGCGCCAGATGGAGCGCAGCGGGTTCGTGATCTGGGTGACCGGTATCGCCGGCGCGGTTGCGTTGACCGCGACGTTCGCGATCCAGAACATGATCGCGCGAAAGAAGTGGCGCGAGGAGAACGAGATCGCGAAGGCACGCGTCGTCTGACCACGGCTGGCCGGGTCCGGGGCAAGACACAGCTCTCGCGACGATACTGTTCGGCGGTATCATGGCGCATTCGCCTCTCTCTGCATCTCGCACCCTGGAAGCCCGTCGAGCGCGCGCACGTCGTCGGCGTCGCGGTCTTCGCGGTTGCGATCCTCGTGCTGATCTACCGCGGCGATGATCCGTGGATCCCGCTGCTCGACTCCGCGAACCTCGCGTTTCACGAGGCGGGTCACATGTTCTACGGCGTGCTCGGCGGGACGATGGGGCTGTACGGCGGGGTCCTCGGCCAGCTCACGTTCCCGATCGTGGTGATCCTCGTGTTCTTCTTCCGCCGCGAGGTGCCGGGGGTTGCCGTCGGTGCGATCTGGGCCGCCGAGAACCTCTTCAACATCGCCCGCTACATGGCGGATGCGCGCGTCCAAGAGCTCCCGCTCGTCGGCGGCGGCGAGCACGACTTCGAGCACATCTTCACGCGCTGGGGCGTCCTGCATCGTGACGTGCAGATCGCGCACGACACGCGCGTGATCGCGTGGCTCGTTATCGCCGGCGCGGTGGCGTGGACGCTCTGGCGGTCTGGAGCGTGGCGGCCGAGGCCTTCGACCTAGCTGACGACGCCGTAGACGTTCTTGTGCTGCCGCTGGATCTCGATCGAGTCGCGCAGGTTCTCGAACAGCTGGCGCGAGGCCGGCATGCCGACGATCTCGATGTGCGGCGAGGTGGCGTCCTGGGCGAACACGTCGATGTGCGCGATGCCGAGGATGCGGTCGACGAGGTTCTGGCGGTACGCCACGTCGCGGCAACGCCAGAGCTGCAGCACGTCGATCCGCTTCGAGAGCAGGCCGCGCTCGGTCTCGATCACGGTGTTGGTGACGCGGAACCGGATCGACTTGCGATACAGCGTGAGCCCGAAGCCGAACACCACCGCGACGGCGATCGGGATCACGACATCGAGGAGCTTGGTCATCAGCGGCGGATCGCCACCGTGGACCATGCGGAGGATGACGATCAGCAGTACCGCGCCGAACGCCGATGCGATGTAGAGGCCGAGGTACGCCTTCCACGACGGGACACCCTCGTAGAGCACCTTGCGGAGCTCGGGCCCGTCGTTGCCATCCTTGCCCGCGTTACGCGCGAACGGCGCCACGTTCGATGGTTCGTCCTTCGCCGGTGCGGCGACGACCGCCGCCACCGCGCCGGGAGCAGCCGCGCCCGGCGCGGCGCTGAGAAACGAGCTACAGAAGCGACACTTGATCGCTTCGTCCTGAATCTCCTCCGCGCAGAACGGGCACTTCTTCATCGCTACATCCGATATCCGACGCCCACCATGAAGTCGATAGCGGTGATCGCCTTGATGTCGTCGCGCAGACCTTTGTGCGCCGGGCTGTACGAGAACGCGATCGGCACGAGCGTGACCAGGAAGTTCGGCGTCACGGCGTAGTCGGCGCTGAGGCCGACGCGCAGGTGGAACATCGTGAGCGCGCCCGTGGTCGGCTGACCGTCGGTGAACGGGCTCTCGTTGACGCCGCCAAAGAACAGCACACCCGCACCGACGTCACCGCGCAGACCGACCTTCGGAGCGACCGCGTACGTCACGCCGGCGTCCGCGATCAGGCCGATCAGCTTCGCGCTCTTGCTCATACCGTTGGCCTCGTAGGGCACCGGCGTGAACGTGAAGCCCGCGCCGACATCGAGGATCAGCTTGTCGTTGATGGCGAGCGGATAGCCGGCGAGCAGGCCGAACGTCGCCTGCACCGGAACGGTCAGCTTGCCGGTGCTGAGCTTCGCGCCACCGCCAAACGCGCGCAGCGAGATCAGCTTCGGCTGCGTGGTCTCGGCGCCCTTCTTGATGCCGCCGCCGTCACCATCGCCATCGCCGTCACCATCGCCATCGCCGGTCTCACCGACGACCTTTGCCTTCGGATCGGTCTTCGGCTCGACCTTTGGATCGACCTTCGGATCGTCGCCCTCGGGGCGGATGTTCTGATCGGGCGGCTTCTGCCGGATGGTCTCCTGCTGCTTCGCGCAGTCGTCGAGGCCCTTGATGAGATCCTCGATCTCCGCGCGCTTCTCCGGCTTGAGCGGCTTCTTGGTGTCGTTGTCCTTCAGCGCGAGGTAGCGCTTGTAGAAGAACTGGGCGTTGGTGCAGTCCTTCGCCTGCCGGTACGCCTGCGCCACGTTGTAGAGGTA
Organism: Haliangiales bacterium; assembly: GCA_038203335.1. Lineage (GTDB taxonomy): Bacteria > Myxococcota_A > Polyangia > Haliangiales > Haliangiaceae > JABFXX01. The sequence goes on from JBBRED010000068.1 coordinate 20,320, forward strand.
CGCGGCCTTCTTGCTCTCGTTCGGCTCGAGCTCGAAGCCCTTCTTGAACGCATCGACCGCGCCCTGGAAGTTGCCCAGGTTGTACTGGGTCTCGCCTTCCTTGTACCACTCGTCCGGCGACTTCGACGGCTGTGCCAGGGCGAGCGTCGGCACAAGCACCAACGCGCTCATCAAGGTAATCAATCGCTTCATTATTGCTCCGCTACAGGTCGTCTACAGATCGTCTGGTCTCTCGAGGCCGGTGTCGTTCCCCTTCTTACCCGAGCCCGAGCCCTTGCCCGTGCCCGTGTTCCCCTTGCCCGTGTTCCCCTTACCGGATTGCCCCGACGACGACGACTTCTTCTTCATCGGGAACTTGTCGGTGACATCGGCATCGACCGAGAAGTTCTTCAGGACGACGTCCTCGTACTTGTCGAGCTTGAACGTGATCACGACCGCGTGCTTCTCGCGTGGAACCTCGACCGGCTCCGGTGTCTTCTTCTTGGTGTCGACACCATCGATGAAGATCTCCGCACCCGCGGGCGTGGTGGTGAACGTCAGCACGGACACCTTCGGGACCTCGGGGATGATCACCGCGGCCGAGCCTGCGGAGCCCGCCGAGCCGTTCTGGGCGGCGGCGCTGCCCTTGTCGGCACTGCCCTTGTCAGCGCTGCCCTTGTCGACGGTCTTGTCGCCGCTGCCGTTCGGCGGCGGGGTCACCACGGCGTTGCTGCCGACCGCGGCGCTCCCCGGATCGTTCGACGCGATGGCGGGCTCGTTGCCGGGCTTGGAGCTCTTGCCCGACATCACGATCGCGATGCCCGCACCGGCACCGGCGACCACGAGCACGCCGGCGATCAAGAACGGCGCGCGGCTCTTCTTCGGTGTGACCTGACCGGCGGCGGCGCCGAGCGTGGTCGGCACCGGCGTGGAGCCCTGGTAGATGCCCGAAGGCGTCTGGCCGTAGATGCCCGACGGCGGCTGCAGCGTGCCCGGCGGCGGAGTGAACGGCGCGGGCGTCATGCGCGTCGGCACCGGCGCCGACGACGGCGTGAGCTGCGTCTGCATGAAGTTCTGCACGCCGCCGTGCGCCTCGACATAACCGACCGGGTCGGCCATCGCGCGCATCATCTCGTCCATCGTGGGGAACCGCATGTCGGCGCGCTTCTCGAGCGCCTTCATGACCACCGCCTCGATGTGCGGCGACATCATGCGGAACTGCGAGACCGGGATGGGCCGCTGGGTGAGGTGCTGGACGAGGATCTCGCCGTAGCCCTCGCCGATGAACGGCACGCGGCCGGTCAACATCTCGTAGAGCACGATGCCGAGCGCGTAGACGTCGGTCCGGAGATCGACGTTGCCGCGGCCCTCGCACTGCTCCGGGGACATGTACGCCGGCGTGCCCATCACGATGCCGGTGCGCGTGCGCGACGAGCCCTGCGCATCACCGGTGAGCTTCGCGATGCCGAAGTCGAGGAGCTTCACGAAGTCGCGGTCGCGACCTCGCTGCTGGAGCATGATGTTGTCGGGCTTGAGGTCGCGATGGACGATGCCCATCTTGTGCGACGCGGCGAGCGCATCGGCGACCTGCATCGCGATCCCGAGCGCGCGCTCGGGCGGCATCGGCTGCTGATCCTGCCGCAACACGTGCGAGAGGTTGCCGCCCGTCAGGTACTCCATGATGAAGTACACGAGCTTGTCGCGCGTCGCTCCGGCCTGGATGACGCCGTAGTCGATGATGTCGACGATGTTCGGGTGACCGATATCGTTGACGGCGCGCGCTTCATTGAAGAAGCGCTTGGTCACGTCCTCGTTCGCGGAGAACTCCGCGTGAAGAACCTTGAGCGCTACTTTCTTGCCGATCTGAGGGTGCTCCGCCAGATAGACCGATCCCATCCCACCCTCGCCCAACTTCTGAACGACCAGATAGTTGCCGATGGTTTGCCCGATCAGAAGGTCTGTTGGCGGGGGCCCTTGTTGGGGGTCCATGAGGTCTCCGCGACGCATCATCCTAGCTCACAACCTGGTGAAAAGTCGCGATTTCGCCAGCAGCGTGTCACGATAACCATCGTGCGCGCCTTCGCAATGTGGGTCGTCCTCGGTGTGCTCATTGCTCGTCCAACCTATGCGGAGGACCTACCCGACGTGAAGTCGCGGTCCGCCATCGCTATAGACGCAGAGACCGGCGCCGAGATCTTCAGCAAGGATGCCGACCAGATCCGCCCGATCGCTTCGACCACAAAGATCTTTGTCGCCATGGCGGTGCGCCAGAAAGGCATCGACCTGGATGGTTGGACCGAGATCACCAAGGGCGACGCCCGGGCGGCCGCGGGTGGCGCACGGACCCGCCTGGATGTGGGCCAGAAGTTCCGCAACAAGGACCTGCTGCGCGCCATGCTCATGGCATCAGACAACCGCGCGCCCACCGCTCTTGGGCGCGCCGCCGGCCTCGATGGGGATGGGCTGATCGCCCAGATGAACAAGGTCGCGAAGAAGCTGAACCTCAAGCGGACCAAGTTCACCGACACCTCCGGCCTGCGCGGCAACGTCTCCACCGCGCGCGAGATGGCGATCGCGCTGCGCGCCGCCCTCGAAGACGACACGCTGCGCGAGATCATGCACGAGGACTTCGCCGAGGTGATCTCGAAGGATCGCTACGCGAAGATCGGGTACGGCACCACGAACCAGCCGCTGGTCGCGAAGCGATACGACGTGATCGGCGGCAAGACCGGGTACACCAAGCCGGCCGGCTACTGCTTCATCAGCGCCGCGCGGTTCGACAAGCACGAGGTCGTGATGGCGTTCCTCGGCGCGAACGAGAAGATGACGCGGTTCGGCGACTTCAATCGCGTGGCCGCGTGGATCGAGCGAGGTGCGCCCGGCGCGAAGATCTCCACGAAGCGACCGAAGCGTGCGACGCCGAAGCTCGACGTCGAAGCGCGCGGACGCGTCGCCTCGCCTTAGTGGCGGAGGTCGACCTTGCCCATGTCGTTGGGCTTGGTCTCCATCTCCTCGCCGTTGATCCGCGCCTTGACCACGCGGTAGGCGTACGACAGACCGTGGCCGATGCCGGCGGTCCAGTACGTCCCCTCGATGGGCTTGACGACGATGATCACGATGTTCGGATCATCCTTGCCCTCGGGGTACCAGGCCTTCCAGTCGGGCTTCCACAGCTCGTCGATCAACGCGCGATCGCCGCTCAGCGACGCCTCGCCTTCGACGACGACGAAGCCGTCGCCGCTCTGGACGGTGACCGACGTGACCGGGTCGCGGATCAGCTCCGCGGCCTTCGGCGTCTCGATGCCGGTCGTCATGTAGATGGTGCCGTCGTCATCGACCTTCGCGATGCCCATCGGCCGGCCGGCGATCCGGCCCTCCGGTGACCGGGTCATCAGCATGCCGGTGCGGCTGCCCTTCAGGATGTCGAGGAGGTTCTTGCGATGCTCCTCGGGGGGGAGCTGGTTACGTTCGGAAATTGCAGTGCCCATGACCTGGGGAAGTGCAACGCACGTGCCCCTCCGCGCGCACGCTGCGCCGTCGCTGGCCCGAGCGGTCGCGCGCTGTGAGCCCCCGCGCCGTGGCATGCTCGCGCGGTGACGTGGAATCGGCGCGAGATGCTCGCAGGCCTGGGCGTTGGCTCGGCGTCGCTGCTGCTCGCGTTCGGCTGCGGCGCTCCCGTTCAAACCGTTCGCCGCGCGCCGCAGGTCCGGAACGACGTCCGCACCTGGCTGCGCGATGCCGTTTCGCGGCTCGTCACCGTGTACCCACAGGTCCACGCGCTGGCGGTCAGCCGCCGGCGTACCACCACGGCGATCGACGTCCTCGGGACGGGCGTGATGCGCACCCGCCGCGATGGCGTGGTGTTCACCGTCCGCGACAAGGACGGGATGTGGCGGGAGCACGCGACCGCCGAGCTCTCGCGCGAGGGCGTGCAGGCCGCGGTCAAGGCGCTCGCCCCGGGCGCGCGCAAGCCGGCCGACCTCGTGTTCCCGGAGCCACCGCCGGCGCCGAGGGAGGCGATGGAGATCGCCGACGATGCGCTGCGCAACCGCGTCGGCGCGATCATGCGGCAAGACAAGTCGGGCTCGAGCCGCATCGTCTACGCGGCCGCGCTGATCGACATCGACGACGTCACGCTGTGGTCGATCGGTCCCGGCATGGACCTCGAGCACCAGGTCCGCCGCGTACGCAAGCGGGCTACGCGGGCCGCGTGGAATGGATCCCGGCCGAGCGTGAGCGAGGTCGAGCGCGGCTGGGTCGGCGACGTCGATGACCAGCAGCTCTCCGAACAGGAGGTCACCGACGCGAGCCTCGATGCGATGCTGCTGATGACGCCGGGGACGTTCGAGGATGGCGAGCACACCATCGTCCTCGAGCCGAGCGTCAGCGCGACGATCATCGATGCGGCGGTGAACGGCCTGTTGACCTCGTCGGCGGCGCGGCGGCCCGAGGTCAGGCGGCGGCTCGCCCCCGGCGCGGCGGTGGCCTCGTCGCAGCTCACGTTGATCGATGACCCGCTCGCTCCGCACGCGTACGGCGGGTTCCCGTTCGACGACGAGGGTCAGCCCGCGGTGCGCGTGACGCTGCTCGACCAGGGCCGTGTTGCCGGTCGGCTGACCCGCGCGCGCCGGCCCGGGCACGTCGGCGCGCTCGCCCCCACGCCGTCGCATCTCGTGCTGGAGCCCGGCACCTCGAAGCGCGCCGCTCTGATCGGCGACGGGTGGTTGCTCGAGGGCAAGGTCGGCGCGGTGTTCGATCCGGCGAGCGATCGGATCGTCGTCGCGGTCGCGCGCGCACGAGAGCTCAAGGGCGGCAGCACCACCGGTCGGGTGTACGCAGATGTCGAGCTCGTCGGCGATCTCGCAGCGCTGCTCGCGAGCGTGACCGCGGTCGCCGAGGATTCGGAGACCACGGTGATCCGCGACGAGATCGGCGGCGAGCCGATGTGGCGCTCGATCCAGGCCCCGTGGTTACGGTCGCGCGGCCTGGTGCGCGCCCGGCGGAGGTCCACGTGATCTCGCGTCGGGCTCTGGTCAACGCCCTGAACGCGCGCAAGGTCGCCGGCTGGATCGTGATCGAGCGCGCGCAGGAGCTCGCGGCGATCACGGAGGACCGCGCGACCCAGCGCACCGAGCTCCGCACTCGGTGGACGGTGATCGTGCATCACGATGTCCCGCGCGGCCGCGGCACCGCGCACCTCGAGCTGACCACGCGCGAGGGTGAGGCGAAGGACGTCGTCGCGCAGGCGATCTCGCTCGCGAGCGCCACCATCGGGCCGGCGTGGACATCCACCCCTGCCGCCGCCCCGGCCAAGGTCAACGTGCTCGATGCCACCCTCGAGAAGGCGGATCTCGCGAGCGTGGCCGCCGCGCTCGCCGGCGCCGCGAAGCGCCCCACCGGCGCCACCGTGCAGCTCGCGATCGAGCTGCTGCGCGAGCGCGTGACGGTCCAGGCGGAATCCGGCTTCCAGACCAGCTGGCTCGCGACCGAGGTGCGGGGCGGTGGACTCATCGCGCTCGGCGATCACAGCCTCGATATCTCGCGCGATGCGCGGCGTCGCCAGGATCTCGATCTCGACGGCGCGCTCGACCAGGCGGCGATCGACCTCGGCCTCGTCGCGACCGCGGGCACGCCGGTCACCGGCCGCTGCGCGGTGATCCTGCGCGCCGACGCGCTGCTCCACGGCGGCGGCCTCGGCGTGTGGAGCGTGTTCGCCGATCACGCGAACGCCGAGGCCGAGCGCCAGGGCCTGACCCGCTACCGGCAGTTCACCGCGATCGCTCCCGGCGCCGATACCCTCGCCGAGCCGCTGACGATCACGTCCAACGGCGCGCTCGACTTCGCCACATGCTCCGCTCCCGTCGGTGACGAAGGCGACGCCGTGCGGCGGTTCGCGCTGATCGAGCGCGGCATCGCGACCGGTCTCGGCATCTCCGCGCGCGAGGCCGCTCGCCGCAAGGTCGACCCGAACGGCGGCGTGCGCAACCTCGTGATCGCGCGCGGCACCTGGAACGAGGCGCCGTCCGCGGGCCGCACGATCGAGGTGCGCCGGCTGCGCTCTCTCTCGATCGATCCCTACACCGGCGATGCGAGCCTCGAGATCGGCCTCGCGATCGATCGGCAGACCGACAAGCCGTTCACCGGCGGTACGCTCCGCCTCGATCTCGTCGCCGCCCTCGCGAGCGCGCGTCGCAGCTCCACCGCGCTTCGCCGCGGCCCGTACCTCGGCCCGGCGGCGGTGCTGATCGAGAACGCCGAGCTCGTATGAGCGCGGCTCCCTGCCCCGCCTGTCAGCAACCGATGAACGCCGCGGCGCTCGTGTGCCCGCACTGCGGCAAGCGCCGCCCCGACGGCGAGGTCGGCCTCGCGGGCAAGGCCCTCTCGAAGGAGGAGGTCAACGCACTGATCGCGATCCACGGTAGCGACACCGCGCCGTCCGAGGGCCTGCTGCCTACGCTGATCTTTCCGCACCAGGCCACCCACGGCACCGCGCGCGCGGTCGAGATCGTCTGCACCGTCGTCGCGCTTCCGATGGTGATCCTCGGCGCGTTCTCGATCGCCCTGTCGCGCCGCCGTACGCGGCAGACCGCGGATCAGACCCAGGGCGAGCTGACGCCGATCCTCGCGATGAGCATCGTCGGTGGCCTCGGCCTGTACACGGTGCTGTCGCTCGCCGGCCTCGGCTTCGCGACCTCGCTCGCGATGATCGGCGGCTCGATCAGCGCGCTGATCGTGCGCGGTGCGATCCGCTCGCACGCATCGACGAAGCGCAGCCGCGATCTCCATCGCCTCGCGAAGCCCGAGCCGGCACCGCGCGCATCCGCGCCGAAGCTCCCCGCGGCGCGCATCGAGGCACCGCGCACGACGTCCGGTGCACCCGACAAACCATCGGTGCTCGAGTAGTCAGAGCGAGCCACTACGGTGCGTGCATGCGCGCTCGAAATACACGCGCGCCGTCCTGCTGCCGCTGGTGCAGAGCTCGAGGTCGATGAGCGAGGTGGTTCGCAAGCTGGGACTGAAGGCGACCGGCGGTAACTATCGATACATCAGCGGGCGGATCCGGTCCGAGCGGATCGACACGTCGCACTTTCGCTACGGATCGATGAAGGCGCGATACGCGGCAATCACGCGAGCGGACCTCGAGCCGCTGGTCATGAGCTCGAACACGATTGCCGAGGTACTCGCGAAGCTCGGGCTACCGGTGGAGGGCCGTGCGCATCGCTACCTCACCGCGCAGATCGCGAGGCTCCAGCTCGATACGCGGCATCTCCGCGGCAACGGCTGGTCGCGTGGTGAAACCCGCAAGACCAGCACGATCGTCGATGCCGTAACACGGAAGATCACGACGCCGGATCACGAGGTGTTCATTCGGAACTCGCGGTACTTCTCCTCCAAGGGCGTCATCCGAAGGCTGCTCGCGCGCGGGTGGATATACGCGTGTCGAGAATGTGGGATAACCAGCTGGCGGGATCGACCACTATCTCTTCACCTCGATCACATCAATGGCGTGCACAACGATCACCGGTTGGTAAACCTCCGGCTCCTGTGTCCGAACTGCCACTCGCAAACGAGCACGTACTGCAGAAAGAAGACTGAAAGCGAAATCAAACCCGACGCCTAAGTACATGCGATCGTGATGGAATTGGTAGACATTCCAGCTTTAGGTGCTGGTGGCCGCAAGGCCGTGGGGGTTCGAGTCCCCCCGATCGCACGACACACGTGGGGACGGTCAACGCGCAGGCGGTGCTGCGCTCGGTGCCGCGACGCTGGCCGATCGTGCGCCCGGCTAGTCGGTGATTCGCGTGATCGTGTAGCCGCGGGCGCGGAGGAGGTCGATGACATTGCGCTCGCCCCGCAGGTGGCCGGCCCCGACGGCGACGAACACGTTGTCCTGTTCGAAGAACGCCTCGAGCTTCGGAACCCAGTCGGTGTTGCGCTTGTACACCCTGAGACATCCCCTCAAATCACGCCGAACACAGCGCGAAAAATCTCGTGCTGCCGAACGATGTGGTCGAACGCTTTCATGAGCGGCGCGAGCTTCCCGTCATCCATGTACGGGATGGCCTCGTAAAGGTGAATGCCTTGA
>JBBRED010000069.1:0-28171 GCA_038203335.1 Haliangiales bacterium
ACATCTGCTATCCAGGGATCTGCCTCTGATCTAGGTGTGCACGCCCGCTCGTCGGGAAGCCCGAAGGATTATGTGGAGCCCACCTACGCACAAGCGTAGGGGATGGAAAACCTCACGGTCGGACGGTCGTGCTCATTTTGAAACGCAGTGGTCACAAGCCACTGCGTTTCTTCTTTTTTTCGGCCGTTTTCCGCTACCCTGGTGGTGAGTGAAGGCTGCCGACGGCGCTATCGAAGCCGGCACGGTCCTGGTTGGCAAGTACCGCATCGAGTCGGTGCTGGGCCGAGGCGGGATGGGCCTGGTGTACCGAGCCCAGCACCTGGCGCTGGGCGAGTCGATCGCCATCAAGATTCTGCGCCGCGATGTGTCACTGGACGACGAGACGGTCACGCGCTTCATGCGTGAAGCCCAGTCGGCGGTGAAGCTCAAGAGCGAGCACGTGGCGCGGATCCAGGACGTCGGGACCTGCGACGACGGCCTGCCGTTCATGGTCATGGAGTTCCTGCAGGGGGCCGATCTCGGGCAGATGGTCGACACCCACGGAGCGATGTCAGTCCCGGTCGCCGTCGATCTCGTGCTCCAGGCGTGCGACGCGATCGTCGAGGCCCATTCGCTCGGGATCGTTCATCGCGACGTCAAGCCGAGCAACCTGTTCGTCTCGTTCCGCCCCGACCAGTCCGCGATCGTGAAGGTCCTCGACTTCGGCATCTCGAAGTCCTCGCACGGCGGCGACATGTCGCTGACGCAGACCCAGTCGATGCTCGGCACGCCAGCGTACATGTCTCCGGAGCAGATGCGATCGGCGCGCAGCGTCGATGCGCGCACCGATATCTGGTCGCTCGGCACGGTGCTCTACGAGCTCCTCGAGGCGCGGCGTCCGTTCGAGGCCGAGTCGTTCTCGGAGATGTGCGTCATGGTCGCGGTCGATGCGCCGACGCCGATGTCGCTCGGCACCGAGATCGAGCCGGTGATCACGCGGTGCCTCGCGAAGAACCCGGCGGATCGATACCCGCACGTCGCCGAGCTGATGCGCGATCTCGCGCCGTTCGCCGGCAACTACGAGGCGGCGAATCACTACGTCAAGCGCGCGTACCGCACGCTCGGCCTCGGCGTGCCGGCGAAGCTCGATTCCAGCCCGAGCATCCAGCGGCCGTCGTATCCCGTGCTGTCGGCCGGTCCCACGCCGAGCGCCGTCCGCGATGCGGCGACCGCCGCGATGGGCGTGGCCACGCCGCCGCCGGCGGTGCAGCTCTACGCGCCGCCCCCGAAGGATCTGGTGCCGCCCGTGCATCGTGGTGGACGGTGGTTCGCCGTGGTCGCGATCTGCGCGCTCGTCGGAGTCGGCGCGACGATCGGGATCCTCCTCGCCGCCGACGGGCGTACGCCGACGACGAGCACGGGCAGCGCGAGCGGCGCCACGACGAACGGCGAGGGTCGCAGCAGCGGGACGGCGGCAAGCGCTGCAGCCGGCGATGTCGGTGGCGCGCGTGGAAGCGCAACGGCCGTCAGCGACGGAAGTGGCAACGCGAAGACCGTCGGTCACACCGACGGAAGTGGCAACGCAAAGACCATCGGCCACACCGCCGGAAGCGGCGCCGCGACGGAGGTCGGCGACGGACGCGGCAGCGCGACCGTCGCGGGAGACGGACGCGGCAGCGCGACCGTCGCGGGAGACGGACGCGGCAGCGCGACCGTCGCGGGAGACGGACGCGGCAGCAGGACGATCGCGGCGAGCAAGGCGCCGAACACCAGGCCGCCCGCCACCAGGCCGCCGGGGACAAAGCCGCCCGGCGCCAAGCCGCCGGGCGCGAAGCCGCCGGTCGCGAAGCCGCCGGTCGCAACACCAGCGACGCCGCCGGCCAAGCCGTGCGGCGGCGGCGATCCGTTCAGCGCTCCGCGCCCCTGCAAGACCAGCTAGTCGCTCTGTCCGGTAATGGGGTCGGACCCCAATACCGGACACCAGTCGCGTAGGCTCGTGGCTGCATGAGCGAATCATCGGTGGGGCATCAGTCCGCGCTGCGCACGGCGGCGGCGGGCCTGATCGGCAACGTGCTCGAGTGGTTCGACTTCGCCGTGTATGGCTACTTTGCGAGCGACATCGGCAAGCTCTACTTCCCGAAGTCGAGCGAGACCGCGCAGCAACTGCTCGCGTTCGCCGTGTTCGCGCTCGGCTTCGCCGCACGCCCGGTCGGCAGCATCGTGCTCGGTCGGGTCGGCGATCGGATCGGTCGCCGTGCGCTGCTCACCATCTCGATCGCCTTGATGGGCGGCGCCACGCTCGCGATCGGCCTGCTGCCGACGTTCGCGCAGATCGGTGTGGCCGCACCGATCCTGCTGATGGTGCTGCGGCTCGTGCAGGGCTTCTCGCTCGGCGGCGAGTTCACGGGCTCGATGGTCTACACGACGGAGCTCGCCTCGCCGCTCATGCGCGGCCTGATCTCGAGCTCCACGGCGGCGGGCACCACGATCGGCTTCATCCTCGGCTCGATCGCGGCGTGGGGCGTCAACCGCGGCCTCGGCGCCGAGGCCGCCTCCGAGTGGGGCTGGCGGATCCCGTTCGTCGGCAGCGTGCTGTTCTGCGTTGCGGGCTGGCTGCTGCGCCGCGGGATCGCCGAGTCCGACGTCGCCGAGAAGGCCAAGGAAGACCGACGACCGTGGCTCGATTCGCTGCTCGCCGACTGGCGCCCGATCGTGCAGACGTTCGGGATCGTCGCGATGACGAACGCGGCCTACTACCTCGCGTTCACGTTCGCGGTCGAGCGCCGAAAGACGATGACCGGCGAGGGCGGCGCCGCGTTCCTGCTCGCGAACACCCTGTCGCTCGTGGTGGTGCTCGCGTCAAAGCCGTTCGGCGGCTGGCTCTCCGATCGCATCGGTCGCCGCAAGCTGATGATGGGTCTCACCGTCGCCACGATGGGGCTCGTCTACATCGCGCTCCGCATCATGCTGTACGGCACCCCGACCGAGTTCATGCTCGGGCAGTTCCTGCTCGCGGTACCGCTCGGCATGGCGCTCGGACTCCAGGGCGCGATGGTGGTCGAGATCTTCCCGCTGCGCTCGCGGGTCACGTCGATGAGCGTCGCGTACAGCATCACGCTCGCGCTCGCCGGCGGTACCGCGCCGCTGGTCGCCACGTGGCTGATCGACGAGACCGGCAATCCGCTCTCGCCCGCGGTCTACATCATGATGTTCGGGCTCGCCGGCCTCGCGATCATGTGGCCGATGAAGGAGACCAACGGCCGCGCGCTCGATACCTGAGCGCCCGCGACGCGCCGTGCGCGCCAGCCACGACAGGAGTTTCTGCGACCGCCCTCACCTTCGAACGGCTTGGTTCGCGTCGTGCTGCCGCTATATCCTGAGGAGTGCGCACCTTCCTCTTGCTCCTCTCGGTCCTCGGATCTGCGTGCGCCGGCAAGGCCGCACAGCTCGCCATGCAGGGCGACCAGCAGCTACTACGCGAACGCCCGGCGGGATCCGCGCAGAGCGCGAGGGCAGCGCAGCCGGTCCTGATCCTCGCGCTCGACGGCGTGTCTCGCCCGCTCCTGTACGACATGATCCGACGTGGCGAGCTGCCGAGCTTCTCCGCGCTGCTCGGCGAGGAGGCGTACTTCGACGATTCGTTCCTCTCCGCCCTTCCATCGACCACGATGCCCGCGTGGGTCACCACGATGACCGGCGTGGATCCCGCGGAGCATGGCGTGACCGGAAACGAGTACTTCGTGCGCGAGACCCAGACCCTCGCCTGCCCCGCGCCAGTTTCGTTCCAGGACTCGGCGCCGACGCTCTCGATCTACACCGATCACTACCTCGACAAGCTGGTCGAGGTGCCCACGCTCTACGAGAGGCTGCGCAAGCAACAGCCCGACATCCAGATCTGGGTCTCGATGAACCACCTGTTCCGCGGCGCCGACAAGCTGCTGATGGCGAAGCGCTCGCTGATCGCGAAGGCGATGATCGGCCTGATCGATGTTCCGAAGAGCAAGGCGAAGACCTCGCGCAAGGTGTTCGCGAACCTCGATGTCGCCGCGATCGATTCCGTCGTCGACCACCTCGCGAAGGAGACGACGAAGCCCGATGTGATGACGGTGTACATCTCGGGCGCCGACCTCTACGCCCACATCGCCGAGGAAGGCCCGGAGAGCGCGCGGCGCGAGTACCTGCGCGAGGTCGTGGATCCCGCGCTCGCCAAGCTCGTGGCCGAGCTCCGCGCGCAGCGCATGCTCGACCGGATGTGGACGTTCGTCGTCGCCGATCACGGCCACACCGCGGTGGTTCACGACGCGCCCCACGCGCTCGGTGCGCAGGATGGTCCGCCCTCGGTGCTCGCCGGCGCGGGCTTCGCGGTTCGCCCGTTCAAGCAGGATGTCGATGCGAACGATCCGTACAGCGCCGTGCTCGCCTACGGCGGCGCGACGGCCTACGTCTACCTCGCCGATCGGTCGCAGTGCGCGAGCCCGAAGCAACCGTGCTCGTGGAAGCTACCGCCTCGGTACCAGGAGGACGTGCTGGTCGCCGCCGAAGCGTTCTACCGCGCGAACCTCGACGGCACGAACGCGCCGGAGATGAAGGGCACGCTCGACCTCGTGCTGACCAGGAAGCCGCGTCCGTTCGCCGAGACCGACCTTCCGTTCGAGGTCTACGTCGGCGATGGCAAGACGGTGCCGGTCGATGACTACCTGCGCGAGCACCCGCATCCGACCTATGTGCGGCTCGCCGAGCGGCTCCGTGGCCTCGCCGTCGGCGCGCACGGCGAACGCGCCGGCGACATCATGCTCCTCACGCACAACGGCGACCGCGACGACAAGGAGCGCCGGTTCTACTTCGCGGCCGAGTACCGGTCGTGGCACGGCAGTCCGTCGCGCGACGACTCCGAGATCCCGCTGATCGTCGCGAACCACGCCCGTCGCAAGGACGAGATCGCGAGCTGGGTGAAGCACGTACTCGGCGACGATCCGGATCAGCGCAAGGTCACCGACCTCGTGCTCGGCATCCAAGCTCAGTGGCAGTAGCGGCCGCTGCCGAACTCGGGGCAACCGCGGAGCGCGAGCACGTCCATCGTGGTCGCCACGCCGACGTGGATCAGCACGCCGCCCCAGATCGACTTGGTCCGCATCGCGAGCGTGCCGAGGATCAGACCCGCGCCGATCGCGCCGAGGGTCTCGGGCATCGGCTTGCCGTAGTGGATCATGCAGTACGGCACGATCATCACGAAGATCGCGTTCGCGCCGAGGTGCCTGCGCAGGCCCTGGAGCAGGAAGCCGCGGAAGAAGAACTCGAGCGACAGGAACTGCGCGGCGTACAGCGCCTCCCACGTCCACAGATCGGTCTGCGAGCGATTCGCCATCCGGTAGAACGGGTACGTGTGACGGAACGCGTCGGTGGTGGACGCAATCACCACCGCCGGGAAGATGCACGCGAACATCACCGCGTAGATCCACAGGTGCTTCCAGAAGCCCTTGAACGAGACGTGGTAGTCGACGATCCGCTCGCCGGGCAGGAACGCGAGGGTGATCATGGGGATCACGACGTAGCCGAGCACGCGCCAGCCGGACCACCACGCGAAGCCCCACAGCTCCCAGTACTTCGAGCCGGTGTTCGGGAAGAACCGCAGATACGCATCGTGGCTGCCCACGTACTCCTGCAGGGTCAGCGACACCGCGACCACCACGAGGATGATCATGATCTTCACGCTGGTCGTGCCGCCCTCGGTCGTGCGCACGGTCTCGCGATCGATCGCGCGCCACTGATCGATCGATACCGCGCGGATCCAGCCGCGGACCCGTGCCTGCGACAGCACGAAGCCGGCCTCGGCGAGCCCGAGCAGCGCCGAGCCGATGCGGATCGTCCACACCGAATCGGTGGACATGCGCAGGCCGTAGATCGCGGCCGCCGTGACGAGGCCCGAGAGCGCGAGGCGTAGCAGCGTGACGAGCGTCGCGGCGGACGGTCGCTTCATCAGGGTGCCTTGCCGACGACCTCGGCCGCCGACCGCAGCCGGCGCCGCGTGATCTCCTTGCCGAGCACGGACATGGTCTCGAACAGGCCGGGCGAGGCCTTGCGACCCGTGACCGCGAGGCGGAGCAGCATGAACGCGTGCTTCGGCTTCCAGCCGAGCGTCTCGGTCCACGCGCGCGCGACCTCCTCGAGCATCTTCGGGTCGAAGCCCTCGCGGGCCTCGAGCTTCTCGACCAGCTCGAGCAGCGCGGTACGGACGTCCTTGTTCGCGACGTCGGGGATCTTCATCTCCGCGAGCACCGGCGCATAGTCGAGGTCCCCGGCGAGGAACAGATCGACGACGCCGACGACGTCGGACAGCTTCTTGATCCGCTTCTGGAACAGCGGCGCGAGCTTGACGAGGAACTCGCGGTTCCACCGCCACGCCATCAGCGTGTCGACGAGCTGCTCCTCGGTGAGCTCGTGCAGGTAGTGCTCGTTGAGGTTCGTCAGCTTGTCGAGGTTGAACACCGGACCGCCGAGCGAGACGCGGTCCCAGGAGAACACGTCGACCATCTCCTGCAGGTTGAACTTCTCCCGGTCCCCGCCGAACGACCAGCCCATGGTGCCGAGGAAGTTGAGCAGCGCGTGCGGCAGGATGCCGAAGTCCCGGTAGTAGTTGATCGAGACCGGGTTCTTGCGCTTCGAGATCTTCGACTGGTCGCTGTTTCGCAGCAGCGGCATGTGGAAGAACTTCGGCGGCTCCCAGCCGAACGCCTGGTACAGCACGACGTGCTTCGGCGTCGACGAGATCCACTCCTCGGCGCGGATCACGTGGGTGATCTCCATCAGGTGGTCGTCGACGACGTTCGCGAGGTGATACGTCGGCAGACCATCGGACTTGAGCAGCACCTGGTCGTCGATCTGATCGGCGTTGATGGTGACCGGCCCGCGCAGCTCGTCCTGCACGACGATGTCGCCGGAGAGCGGCGACTTCATGCGCACCACGTGCGCCTCGCCCTCGGTCGCGCGGCGCTCGCCATCGGCCGGATCCAGATCGCGGCAGTGCCGGTCGTAGCCGGGGTTCCTCTTCTCCGCCTGCTGCTGGATGCGCACCTTCGCGAGCCGGTCCGCGCTGCAGAAGCAGCGATATGCGGCACCCGTCGCGAGCAGCTTCGCCGTGTGGTCCTTGTAGATGTGCGATCGCTCACTCTGGCGATATGGCGCGAACGGGCCACCGACGTCGGGCCCCTCGTCCCAGGTGAGGCCGATCCAGTGGAGCGCGTCGTAGATCATCTTCTCGGAGTCGGACCGCGCCCGGGTCTGATCCGTGTCCTCGACACGGAGGATGAACTTGCCTCCGGCGCTCTTCGCGAACACGTAGTTGAACAGCGCGATGTACGCGGTGCCGACGTGCGGATCGCCCGTCGGGGAGGGTGCGATCCGCACACGCACGGGCCCGGCGGGGGACGTCATGGGGTCGGTGTGTAACATGGGACCCCGGGGATGATAAGGTTCGGGCATGCGCGGTTCTGGTTGGTTCGCGATCGCGCTGCTCTCCGTCCCCTCGGCTGCCCTCGCTGACCGCATCGTTGACGGCACGGTGACGAGCACCGAGAGTCACTGGACCTTCGACGGGAGCCGGATCGTCACGGAGGCGCGGGTCGCCACCGCCACCGGCGAGGTCGTGATCAGCCAGCTCGGCGGCACGGTCGATGGCCTGACCATGCGCACGTTCCCTGGACCGGAGCCGCTGATCCCCGGCATGCGGATCGCGGCGGCCACGCACGCCGATACCGATCTCGACCTCCGCGAGCACGTGGTCGTGGACTCGATGCGCGTGCTCGCGATGCCCGAGGGCTTCGTGCGCACCGGCCCCACGAAGGCCGGCAATTCGCTGTTCTGGGAGTCCGGCTGCGTGTTCTTCGTCGTCGACGCCGACGGCACCAAGGCGCTGCCCGGTGAGTCCGAACAGGAGATCATCGATCAGGCGGTCGAGAGCTGGAACGTCGCGAGCGCGTCGTGCTCGTACCTGACCCTGAAGAAGGGCGCGACCGCGAAGAAGGAGGTCGGCAAGGACTACACGAACGTCATCAAGATCCGCGACACGTCGTGGTGTCGTCCGAAGGTCAAGGACGATCCGGCGCGCTGCTACTCCGAGGCCGCCGCCGGCATCACGACCGCGGTCTACGTGGATGACGTGCGCAGCGCGCGCGATGGCGCGATCGTCGATGCCGATGTCGAGATCAACGGCGTCAACTTCGCGATCTCGAACGGCGGCGTGACGCTGTCGACCGAGGGCTGCAAGGCGGAGCTCCTCAACACGCTGACCCACGAGCTCGGCCACCTGGTCGGTCTCGAGCACCCGTGCCTCGCGGCCGGAGACCCGCAGCGCGTCGACGACCTCGGGCACGCGGTGCCGGCGTGCGGCACGACCAACGACCCGAAGATCACCGAAGCGACGATGTACAACTTCCAGGACTGCGGGGAGACCAAGAAGGAGACTCTCGAGGCCGACGACATTGGCTTTCTCTGCAAGGTCTATCCAAAGGCCGACGATCCGGGCACCTGCGCGAAGGTGGAGCCCTCGGTCCCCGGCTGCTGCAGCGCGTCGACCGAGCCGCTTCCGGCGTTCGCCTTGATCGGGTTCACCGGCCTTCTGCTGGGACGCCGCCGCCGCCGGTGAAAACTACGGTTCTCCTGGCCCCGGGCGGTATCCTTGGGCCATGAGCGGGGCGGTGTGTCCGAAGTGTGGGGTCGCGGTGGTGCCGGGGTACGTGAAGTGCCCGAAGTGCCAGTCGGCGCTCCCGGTCCGTTCGCGCGCGGTCACGAACATGGGCGGCACGGCGGTGGGCGGCGGCGGCGTTCCGGTGATCCCGATCGTCGTCGGCGGCGCGGTCGCGCTCGGCATCGTGCTGTTCTTCGCGCTCAAGAAGGACAAGCCGGCGGTCGCACACACGGTGGACCCCGATGCGCAGGTCGAGACCGAGCAGAGCGGCAGTGCTCCGGTGCGGTTCGATCCCACCGCGATGCCCTACGATCCTCCTCCGCCCGTGCAGGGCTCGGGCGGTCCCGATCCCACCGATGCGGTGAACGTGCTCGACCGCGCGCTCAAGAAGGAGCGGCTGTGGGGCACGGTGTCCGTGGTCGGCGCACGTGTCGATGTGCGGACCGGGGCGTGCAACGATCCGGGCATGGCGCCGGTGCTCGCCACCGCTGTCTCGCAGCTCAAGGACGCCGGCTTGACCAGGCTACGGTGCATGGAGCAGAGTGGCGCCGTTGTCTTCGAACGCGACCTCTGACGATTCGAAACCGCACCGGCTGATCCTGCCGCTCGGGCTGCGCGTGCTCGTGCAGGTGATCAAGATCGAGGAGCGCACCGATGCGGGCCTCTACCTGCCGGCCGGGGCGAAGGAAGCGAACGACGATGCGTTCTACGGCAAGGTGATCGAGGTCGCGCGCGATCGCCCGACCACCGATGTCGCGAGCGAGAACGTCTCCGGGGTACCGCACAACGCGTTCGTGCTGTTCCGCAAGGAAGCCGGCGTGCGCGTGCCGTGGGATGACCGCTTGCGACTGATCGACGTCAAGGACATCCTTGCCACCGTCGAGGAAGTCAATCCGTCCGAGGCGCACTGACCATGTCTGCACCACCGCGTTCCACCATCCCCGTCCTGTCCGAGATCAAGCTCGAGATCGAGACCCCGCGCTTGATCCTCCGCCCGTGGACGTCCTCCGACGCCGACGTCAGCGCGATGTGGCCGTACGCATCGGACCCCGAGTTCCCGAAGCAGATGAGCTGGAATGCGCACACGAGCCGGGACTCGCTGAAGACGTTCCTCGAGGGTTGCGAGAAGGACCTCGCCGAGAACACCGGCGTGAACTTCGCGATCATCCACGGCGGCAAGCCGATCGGATCGATCGAGCTCGGCGGCATCCAGCGGCAGCTCGGCGCGTGGCGCGTGGATCGCTGCGAGCTCGGCTACTGGATCGCGCCCGAGCTGTGGGGCAAGGGCCTGATGACCGAGGCCGCGCACCACGTGGTGCTGTTCGGATTCGATTCGCTCGCACTGCACAAGATCAAGGTCGGCTGCCTCGAGCACAACATCGGCTCGCGGCGCGTGATCGAGAAGGTCGGGTTCCGGCACATCGGTCGCCACGAGGACGACGTGTGGCGCGACGGGAAGTGGCACACGCACCTCCGCTACGAGCTCACGGCTGCGCAGTGGTCGGACGTTTCGACGACGATGCCGATCAGTAGACCTCACCGGACTTGATCCGGGAGATCATCGCGGTCAGGGTCTCCCGGGTTGGCTCGTCCATGTCGACGATCTTGACGCCGAACCCGGTGGGGAACCGGTCGCTCTCGGCACTGCCGGACTCGACGACCCGGACCACGACGACCTTGCAGGTCACGGACTGGTCGAAGCCGAAGAGCTCGAGACCGAGCGTGGATCCGACGGTGATCGGATAGACCCGGGCGACCTTCGTGTAGAGGAACAGGCCGTGCTCGGAGAGGTCGCGGGTGCGGAACACCAGCTCCTGCCCGTCGGCGCTGACCTTCACGAAGGCGTCGACCGGGACGCGCTCGGCGCCGCGCTGGGACGTCATGGCCCTCACGATAGACGATCACCGGCGAGCGTGCAGTGTGCACCGAGGGTTTTGGCGTGGTAGCGTCCGGGCTAAGACACGGAAACCCATGGACGTTCGCTGCGAGAAGTGCCAGACGGAGTACGAGCTCGATGAAGCTCGGCTCAAGCCCGGTGGTGTCACCGTCAAGTGCACCAACTGCGGCCACATGTTCAAGATCCGCAAGCGGTCGAACACCAACGTGGGTGTGCCCACCGTGGTCGCGACGCCGCCATCGGGGCCGACCGATCGACCGCGCACGCCGAGCGGCAAGCCGCAGCCGCAGCGCGCGGACTCGATCCTCGGGGAACCACCGGCGGCAGAAGAACGCCAGTGGTTGATCCGCCTCGAGAACGGCGAGCAGAAGAGCTGCCGCGAGCTCGCGAATCTTCAGCAGTGGATCGTCGCCGGTGTGGTCACGCGCGAGTCGCTGATCTCGCGCACCGGAAAGACGTGGAAGCGGCTCGGCGACATCACCGAGCTCGCGCAGTACTTCACGATCGCCGACGAGGCGCGCTCGCAGCGTGGTGACCGCACCACGAAGCCGACCGGCAAGAAGGAGGTGCAGGGCACGATGCTCGGCATCGGCGCCACGGCCGCCGGCGGGACGATCATCCCCGACGACGACGAGCACGATGGTCGCACGACCGGAAACTTCTCGGCGCGTGGCGGAGCCAAGCCCACGCCGCCGCCCGCGCCGCCCGTGCGGCGGCCGACGACGCAGCCGCCGCCGCCGCCGGCGAAGCGCGAGTCGCAGTCGGGTCCGTTGCCGCCGCCGACGAAGCCAGCGCCGAGCGTGCCGGTCTCGAACCGCAGCACCGCCGCGTGGGCGACCGAGGGCGTGTCGCCGACCGCGGACACCGAGAAGGATCAAGGACCGTCGGGAGGTTTCGGCGGGCGGATCAAGCCGTCGCAGGAGCCCGCGTTCGCCGGCCGCGTGCGCGTGGCGCCGGGTGACGAGAGCGCGTTCAACACCGGCAAGGTCCAGCAGATCGACGATGACGACGACCTGCTACCGCAGCGCCGTGGTTCGCGCAGCGGCACGTTGCTCCTCGTGATGGCGCTGCTCGTGATGGGCGTCGCCGCGGGCGTGGTCTACGTGTTCGTGATCAAGAAGCCCAAGACCGACGACACCGCCGCGAAGGGTCCGCCCGACGCCGCCGTGGTCGCGGCTACCGCCGATGCCGCGCTTGCCGCACCGCCCTCGCCCGATGCGGTCGTGCCGGCGCCGCTGACGTCGGTGGAGCTCGCCCGCGCCGAGCTCGGTCCGGATCTCGAGATCAAGCTGCGCGATGCGCTGAAGTCGCTCGAGGGGAAGACCGAGGCGGGCGCGGAGGCGATGCGCGCGCACCTGGCGGCGCAGATCGCGCAGGACCTGCTCGATCGCGCGGCGGTCACCGCCGATAAAACCGAGGCCGAGAAGCTGAAGAAGGATGCCAAGACGCTCGTGATCGAGGCGGCCACCGCCGCGCAGCGCGCGTTCAAGGCGACGCCGGAGGATCCGGGCGCGAACCTCGCGATGGCCGAGGTGCTGCGGCTGCAGGACAAGTCGAGCAAGGATGTGAAGCGCTACCTCGACACCGCAAAGGCCAAGCAGACCGAGGACTGGAAGCGCGACATCGCGCTCGCGGACGCGCTGACCCTGATGCGCGACAAGAAGCTCGACGATGCGAAGACCGCGTTCGCGGCGATCGATACCGGCGAGGACAAGCTCGAGACCAGCGGCGACGTGCGCGCGCGGTTTCACCTCGGGCTCGTGAGCTACCTCCAGAACAAGCCCGCGGATGCGAAGCCGCTCGTCGAGCAGATCCTCGCGGCGCAGCCCGAGCACGCCGGTGCGAAGGCCCTGGCGACGCGGATCGAGAACACCGTGAGCAAGGGCGATCCGCTGCCTCCCGAGGATGGCTCGGGTGCGGGCTCGGCGAAGACGAATGTCCCCGTCGGTCCCGGTCCGGGCGTCAACGTCAGCGCCAGCGATACGTACGACTCGCTGCTCGCCAAGGCGAACAAGCTCGCCGAGAGCAACTGCGCGAAGGCGAGCGAGCTGTACGCGAAGGCGCTCGAGCAGAAGCCGAACGGCGTCGAGGCGCTGACCGGCATGGGCTACTGCCACATCGATGCGAAGCAGTTCGCGAGCGCGTTCTCGAAGTTCCGCGCGGCGCTCGCGATCTCCAGCCGCTACGAGCCAGCGCTGTGGGGAGTCGCGGAGGCGTATACGCAGCAGGGTCGCAAGGAGCAGGCGCTGGAGTCGGTGAAGGCGTATCTCGAGGTGTACCCGGGCGCGCCGAAGGCCGTGAAGGCGCTCGATCGGCTCGGTGGATCTCCTCCTCCGGAGAAGCCGCCCGAGAAGCCGCCCGAGGGTTCGGGAGCTACGCCGCCGACGCCCACGCCGACGCCCACGCCAACGGCTCCAGAGACCGGCGCGGGAAGCGGCTCGGGTTAGGCCGCGCGCAGCATCTCGAGGTGAGGGATGTTGTCGATGATGACTTCGCCTGACGTCGGGACGAAGCCGAAGTCGGAGTAGAACCGCGAGAGATAGCTCTGCGCGGTGATGTGGACCGGGACCGCGCCGAGACGCGCGAGGCCCTCCGCGACGAGCGCCTTGCCGAGGCCTGTTCCACGGACGGCCGGCGTCGTCACGATGCGACCGAGGCTTGCCTCGACGCGCAGGGTGCCGGGCGTGAACGCGCGGAGGTACGCGAGCAGCGAGCCGTCAGCGTCGAACCAGGAGAGGTGTCGTGCCCGCTGATCATCCCCATCGGCATCGAGACAGACCCGCGCGTGCTCGACGACGAACACGCGCTGGCGGAGCGCCAGGATCGCGTAGACATCGTCGCGAGTGAGCTCGCCCCAGGCCTGGTAGCGCCAGCTCGGCTGCATCGTCATGCCTTCATCTAGCGTGTTATGAACGGGCATGCATGCTCGCCTGCTACTGGCTCTCTCGCTGTTCGCCGCATGTAGCTCGCAGCCATCGCGGCTCGACAACGTCGCCGACAAGGGCAGTGGCAAGGCCAGGTCCGATGACCCGTGGGCGAGCTCGTCGAAGATCGACGACAAGAAGTCCGACGACAAGGACGGTGGCGCGCTCGGCGGCATCGACCTGAAGGACATGTTGACGAAGGTCGCCGAGGCGATCGAGAAGCCGGGGCCGTACGAGGCGCCCGAGAAGTCCGCGGACTACGACGAGGCGAAGCCGCACTGGGGGGTGATGCGAGTGTCGGGCGGTATCGTCGAGCGCGAGGCGTTCTCGCTGACCGGCGGTGGGCGAGGCGTGGAGCTGCGCACGGCGATCGATCGGCTGCGCGCGCTCGCGAAGGACGACAAGCTCACCGGCCTCGTACTACGTGTCGAGGGCGTCCAGATCAGCCTGCCCGACGTCGTCGAGCTGCGCACCGCGATGCACGACTTCCGGGCCGCGGGAAAGAAGCTCGTGTGCCACACCGAGGATGCGTCGAACGCGACGTATCTCGTCCTCGCGGCGTGCGACCAGATCGGTATCGCGCCGCTCGGCCAGATCGCGATCACCGGGCCGGCGGCGATGCCGATCCACGTCAAGGGCTTGCTCGACAAGCTCGGCGTGACCGCGGACTTCCTGCATGTCGGCGCGTACAAGGGCGCCGCCGAGCCGCTGACCCGCGACGCTCCGTCGCCGGAGATGCAGGAGACGCTCGGCGCGATCCTCGATCGCCGGTACCAGACGATGGTCGAGGTGATCTCGGCGGAGCGCAAGCTCGACGCCGCCGCCGTGAAGGGCCTGATCGACCTCGCGCTGTTCCCGTCGGAGCAGGCAAAGACCGCGAAGCTCGTCGACGAGGTGTCCTCGTTCGAGGCGTTTCGCGACAAGGCGGTGGCGGGACCGTGGACGAAGCTCGAGGTCGAGCCCGACGGCAAGGACCAGCTCCAGACCATGCTCAAGCTCGCGCGGTTCATCGGCGCGATGCCGCCGGAGAAGCCGCTGGGCGATCACGTCGCGGTGGTCTACGCGATCGGCGACATCGTCGATGGCGGTGGCGACGGAGTGCTCGGCGCCCGGCAGCAGATCGCATCGCACACCATGGTGTCGGCGCTGCGCGCGCTGGGCGCGGATGACTCGGTCAAGGCGGTGGTGCTGCGCATCGACTCCGGTGGCGGCAGCGCGCAGGCCTCGGAGCTGATCTGGCAGGCGGTCACCGAGGTCAAGGCGAAGAAGCCCGTCGTGGTGTCGATGAGCGACGTCGCGGCGAGCGGCGGCTACTACATCGCGAGCAACGCGAACAAGATCTTCGCCGAGGCCGATACGCTCACCGGATCGATCGGCGTGGTTGGCGGCAAGATCGCTCCCGGCGGCGCGCTGGCGAAGCTCGGCGTCACCACGTTCCCGATGGGCCGCGGTAAGCGCGCGACGATGATGGCGTCGCTGTCGCCGTGGACCGCCGAGGAGAAGGCGGTGATCCAGAACTCGATGGAGGAGGTCTACAAGGTGTTCGTCGGCCGCGTGGCGTCGGGCCGCGGCAAGAAGCCGGAGGACATCCAGCCGATCGCGCAGGGCCGCGTGTGGACCGGCGTGCGGGCGAAGGAGCTCGGGCTGGTCGACGAGATCGGCGGGCTCGATGCAGCGCTCGCCGAAGCGCGCACGCTCGCGAAGCTCGACGACAAGAATGGCATCGAGGTCTATCCGCCCTCGCCCACCCTGCGCGACTTCCTCGTCAGCTTCGGCGGTGTACAGGCGCCGTTCGGTCTCAAGGTCGAGGACGCGCTGACGGCGCTCGGCACCATGGATCCGGTGCTCGCCGCCGAGGCCACGCGGCTCGTGAGGCTCGCGCTGTCGTTCCACGCGACCACGATCCAGGCCGTCACGATCCTCCCGGTGCTCCGATGATGCGCCCCGTCCTCGTCGCCGCACTCCTCGCCGCCTGCTCGTCGGGGAGTCCTGCCCCCAGCACGCCTCCGCCCGCGGCCCCGGTCGCGCCCGCCGCCGCCGGGACCCTCGTCACCGAGCACGTCGAGAGCGCGGCGCTCGGCGTGACAAAGTCCGTGGTCGTCTATCTGCCCGCGGGCTACGCCGCCGACTCGACGCGGCGGTGGCCGGTCTACTACTTCCTCCACGGCCTCGGTGGCGACGAGACCAGCTGGACGAAGCACGGCGATCTCGACAAGGTCGCCGACACGGTCGGCGTGCAGGCGATCATCGTGATGCCCGACGGCGACAACTCGTTCTACACCGACTCGGCGACGCCGATGGACTACGACGCGTGCCTGAGGGACGGCACCGGTCTGTTCATGCCGAGCCAGCCGCCGAAGGAGACCTGCGTCAAGACGCCGAACTACGAGGCGTGGATCACGAAGGATCTCGTGGCGTGGACCGACGCGACGTACCGTACGATCGCGAAGCGCGAGAGCCGTGCGCTCGCCGGATTCTCGATGGGGGGGTTCGGCGCGCTCCAGCTCGCCCTGCGCCACAAGGATCGGTTCGCCACGGCGGTCAGCCACTCCGGCATCGACGCGCTGCTCTACATGGGCCCGTTCCCCTACGCCGGCGTCGACAAGGCCCAGCTCGTTCCCCTGATCCCGGCCGAGGTCGGCGATCCGATGGTGAAGTGGCTCAAGGCGGTGTTCGGCGGCGACATCGCGAACTGGCGCGCGCACGACCCGGCGACGCTCGTCGCGGATCTCCAGCCCGGTCAGCTCGCGCTGTACATGGACTGCGGCACCGAGGACGTGTTCCACCTCAACAACGGCATGCAGTACCTGCACGACCTGTTGCTCGCGAAGCACATCGACCATGCGTACTTCGTGGGCCCCGGGCGGCACGACTTCTCGTTCTGGACGCCACGCCTCCCCGAGTCCCTGAAGTTCCTCGCGGCCCACGTCGCCGCGCGTTGACCTCCGCAACGCTTCGCGTTGCTGCGCGCCCCACGTTCGTGGGGCTTGCGCGTGAGTCGCTACATTCCGATCGCGGCCTGCAGCGCCTTGATGGCGGTGCGGGCGCGCTCGATGTGCTCGGCGGAGGCGCTGATCGCGTCGGTGATGGTGGCGACGGACGGTGTCTGGTCCATCATCGCGGTCTCGTCGCTGGCGGCGCGCATGTTCGAGCGCAGCGAGTCGATCGCTTCCTCGAGCAGGCTGATGTGCTCGGCGAGCGCGATCGGCAGCTGTGAGCCGGTGCGCGTGGACTCGGCGTCGTCGTCATCACCACCGTCGATCGCCTGGCGCAGCCGCTGCTCGGCATCGGCGAGCTGAGCGCGCAGCGCGGCGTCCTCCTTCTCGAGCTTCTTGACCTTGCTCTCGAGCTCGGTCGACTTCGAGATCATCGCTTCGTACTTGGAGATGTCGACCTGCGCCGTGACCTCGCCGTCGTACTGCGGCGCGCGCTTCGGCTCGTTCTTGACCACCGGCATCGCGCGGTTGGTGGTGTCCTCTTCGTTGCGCGCGTCCTTGAGCTCGGCTGCGAGGCGATCGCGTTCGAGCGTCATCTGGGTCAGCTTCGCGCGCACGTCCTTGAGGTCGCGCTGGAACTGCGCGATCTCGCGCTCGGTCTCGGCGGCGAACGACCGCACGTTCTCGGCGGCGTCGACCTCCTTCTGGAGCGACACCAGCTTCGCCTGCGCGGCCTGCAGCTTCTGCTCGAGCGCGGAGGAGCTGTCCGCGTTGCCCGAGGCCGCGCGTGCGGCATCCTCGGCGCGGGCGGCACGCAGCTCCGCATCCTTGATCCGCTCGAGCGCCTCCGCGATCTCCTCGCGGGCCACCTGCGCGTGCTGCTCGGCATCGCGCACGCGGGTCTCGTAGTCGCGCGACCGCTGCTCGGCATCGCGCGCGCGGGCGTCGGCCTCTTTGGTGCGGTTGTCCGCGGAGGCGAGCCGCTCGGCGACCACCGCGTCGGCCTCCGACGACTTCGCGTCGCGTGACTTCGCCGTCGCGGCGTCGCGCTCGAGCCACGCGAGCTTGGACAGCGACTCGTCGAGCTGACGCTGCAGCGCGCCGGCGCGCCCGATCGCGAGATCCGCGGCCTCGGCGCGCGCCGACAGCGCATCGATCTTGCGCTCCGCCTCCCCGGCCCGCGCGAGCGCGGACTCGAGGCGCTCCTGTTCGTCGGCGCTGGCGCCGGCGCGATCCTCGCTGGCGCGCAGCAGATCGGAGACTTCCTTGCGCGCCTGCTCGAGTGCGGCCTCGGCCACCGAGCGGCCGCGCGTGGCCTCCTCGAGAAGCGCCTCGAGCTCTTCCACCCGCGCGCGCAGTCCCTCGACGACCTCGGCGCTCTTGCTGGCCGCCTCGGTGAGCTGCGCGATCCTCGCCTCGGCAGCCTTCACCGATGCGACGGCCTCGTCGCGAGACGCCTGCGCGGACGTCTCGTTCACGGCCATGCCGCTCTCGAGATCCGTGATCCTCTCCTGCAGCGTCTCGATCTGCGCGTCGGCCTCGGCGAGCTTGGCCTCGGCATCGTCGATGCGCTTCTGCAGCACGGGCGCCTGCGCGCGAGCATCGGCGACCTCGCGCTCGAGCGCCGTCTTGCGATCGACCAGCGCGAGCAACCCCGAGCGCTCGGCCGAGAGCTCGCGCTGCGTCGCCTCGAGCTTCCCGGTCAGCTCCTTCGTCGATGCGTCGAGCTTGGCGGTCAGCTCCCTCGTGGTCGTCTCGAGCTTCTCGGCGAGCTGCTTCTGCGCCTCGGCCGCCGCCGCTTCGACCTCGGTAGCGCGCTTCTCCGCGGCCGCGATCAACTCGCCGCTCTGGTTCGCCTTCGCGGTACCCTCGTCGGCGCGGCGGTGAGCGTCGGCGAGGTCGCGCTGCACCGTGCGCGCGCGGGTATCGGCATCGGCCGCGCGACGCAGCGCCTCGGCCACGTCCTTCGCCATCGCCTTCGCCATCGTGTCGGCGGCGCTCGCGCGCTGCTCGGCATCCATCGCACGCCGCTCGGACTCGCCGACCCGCTTGTCGGACGCCTGCGCCTTCGCGGCAGCCTCGTCGCGCTGCGCCTTCGCGGTGGCGATCGCGGAGTCCGCGGTGGCGAGCTGATCGAGCTTGCCCTGGAGCTCGGTGGAGCGCTGCTCGGCGGCGGTGACCTTGGCCGCGAGCTTCTCGGCCTCGGCCTTTGCCTCGGCCGCCTTCGCCTCGGCCGCCTTGATGGTCTCGCTGGCCGCGGCGAGCGCCGTCTCGATCTCGACGAGGCGATCGCGGCGAACCTCGAACTGCGCCGTCATCTCCGCCAGCTCGACGGCGATCTTCGCGGCGCGGTCCTCGGCCGCCTGCAGCGGCGCCGAGCCGGCTCCGAGGCGGGTCTCGAGCTGCGCCACGCGCTCGAGCGCCTTCGCGACGTCGTGCTCCGCGGACTTCACGCGCTCGTCAGACTCCGCGAGCTTCTGCTCGACCTGCGCGGCGCGGCTCTCGGCCTTGGCCGCGGCGGCGTTCGCGCCCGACAGGTTGCGCTCGGCGCCTTGCGCCCGGATCTGCGAGCTCGCGAGATCCTTCTCGACCTTCTCCGCCTTCGCGAGAAGCCCGGCGACCTGGTCGGCGAGCTGCTGCGAGCGAGCATCCGGTCCCGCCTGCGCAGCCTTCAGCTCCTCGACCTGACGCTCGAGCCTGGTGATGACGATGTCGGCCTCGGCGAGCTTCTCGGCCGCGGCCATCCCCACCGAGGTCTCCGCGATCATCTTCGCGTCGCGCGACTTCGCCGCCTCGAGCTTCGCGATCTCGATCTCCGCCGCGCTGCTACGCCGGATCAGGTCGATCTGATCGCGCAGCTCCTTCGCCTCGCGCGCCAGCTCACCGTGCGCGTGCTCCGCGGTCGATCGCGCGGACTGTGCCTCGTCGAGCGCGCCCTGCAGCCGCTGGACCTCGTTCTGCAGCTTCGACGACTCGTTGCCGACGTTCGTCGACCAGTCGGCGCGATCCGCGAGCTCGCGCTCGAGACCGGCGACCTTGTCGCGCAGCTCGACGAGCTCGGCCAGGTCGTCGTTGCTCGCGCCCTCGCGCATGTTCTGGCGACTGTTGCGCCGACCGACCTCGCGCAGCGCCTCGAGCTCGTCCTGCACCGCCTTCAGCGCCTGCTCGAGCGTCGCCGCGCGCGCCTCGGCCTCGTCGCGCAGGCGGATCGCCTCGGCGTCGATCAGCATCGGCATCTGCGGGATGGTCGTCCCCGGCGGCACCGTCGGCGACGTCTTCATCAGCTCGATCTGCTGGTGGAGCTGCCCCACGCGCTGCGCGAACGCGTCGCGCTCCTCCTCGACGGCTGCGCGGGTCTTGCGCTCGAGATCGAGCCACGTGGCGAGCGTGCCGTGGAGGCCCATCGGCGGCGGCAGCGTGCCGCTCGCGGGCAGCAGCCGGATCATCAGGCTGCCGACGAGGATGATCTCGCCGGTGGGCACTGGCGCGCGCGAGACCTTGTTCGGCCCGACGAAGATCCCGTTCGAGCTGCCGAGATCCTCGACCCACAGCGCGCCCTGATCGACGAAGAACCGCGCGTGCTGGCGCGAAACGCGCGGATCCTGGCTACGGATTCCGCACTCGGGACCACGGCCGACGAGGACCGGATCGCTCGCGAGCGCGAACGATCGATCGACACCGTCGACGTCCGAATAGACCAGGGTCGCCATTCCCTCGGCGCAAACCTATCACGTTCGCGGGGTTAGCTGCGCGATCAGGGCCTCTGCCGTGCCGAGTGCGCGATCGGTATCGTCGTCGAGCAGGACGATGTGCCCCATCTTTCGCCCGGGGGCCGGCGCGTCCTTGCCGTAGAGGTGCAGGCGCGCCTCGGGCCGCGCGAGCACGTGCTGCCACGGCGGAGCGCCCTTGCTCCACAGATCGCCGATC
Source organism: Haliangiales bacterium (assembly GCA_038203335.1). Taxonomy (GTDB): domain Bacteria; phylum Myxococcota_A; class Polyangia; order Haliangiales; family Haliangiaceae; genus JABFXX01. The sequence goes on from JBBRED010000069.1 coordinate 20,347, forward strand.
AGGTTGACCATCACGGCCCCGGTCAGCGCGCGCGGATCGCCGAGCGGCAGGCCACACACCGCCCGCACGTGCTGCTCGAACTGCGAGGTCGCGCAGGCGCCGTAGGTGTAGTGACCGCTGTTGTGCGTTCGCGGCGCGAGCTCGTTGACCAGCAGGCGACCATCGGGGAGCTCGAACATCTCGACGGCGAGCACGCCGACGTGATCGAGCGCCTCGGCGATGCTGATCGCGATCGCCTCCGCCTTCGCGCGCTGCGCATCGGGCATCGGCGCCGGCGCGCGCGTGGTGTGGAGGACGTGCCGGCGGTGCACGTTCTCCGCGATCGGATAGATCTTGATCTCGCCGGTGAGACCGCGCGCGAGGATCACGGAGACCTCGCGCGAGAACGCGACGATCTCCTCGATGACCGCGGGCTCGCCGCGCAGCCGCGCGAGCTGCGCCACGGCATCCGCGCCCGGTTCGATCCGGACCTGCCCCTTACCGTCGTACCCCGCGCGCCGGACCTTGAGGACCGCGGCGGCGCCGACCTTCGCGAGCCCGGCGTGCAGCTCGACGGCATCGGCGACCGGTGCCCACTCCGCCTGCGAGACGCCGAGGCGATCGAGGAACTGCTTCTGGACCATGCGGTCCTGGATCGTGCGCAGGACCTCGGAGCCCGGGCGCACCGGCGTGATCTTGTGCAGCTCGGCGAGGATGTTCGCCGGCACGTGCTCGGTGTCGAGCGTGATCACGTCGACCTGCCGCGCGAGGTGCTTCGCCGCATCGAGATCGTCGAGAGCGCCGACCACCACACCGTCGGAGACCTGCGCGGTCGGGCAGCGCACGCTCGGATCGAGCACCACGATGCGAAAGCCCATCTGCCGCGCGGTCACCGCCATCATGCGACCGAGCTGACCGCCGCCGAGCACGCCGATGGTGGAGCCGGGCCCAAGGCTCATGGCAGCGTGCCCGCGAGGACCTTCGCCGTCTGCGCCTTGCGGTACTGGTCGAGCTTGTCGGCGACCGCGGGATCGTGAAGTGCGATGATCGCCGCCGCGAGCAGCCCCGCGTTCGCGGCGCCGGCCTCGCCGATCGCGAGCGTGCCCACCGGGATGCCACGCGGCATCTGGACGATCGAGAGCAGCGAGTCCATGCCCGACAGCGCCTTGCTCTGCACCGGCACGCCGAGCACCGGCAGGCGAGTCTTCGCGGCGGTCATCCCCGGCAGGTGGGCCGCGCCGCCCGCGCCGGCGATGATCACCCAGAGTCCGCGGCTCTCCGCTTCCTCGGCGTACTCGAACAGCAGATCGGGAGTTCGATGCGCGGAGACCACCTTCGACTCGTGCCCGACGCCGAGCTCGGTCAGCACGTCCGACGCGTGCTTCATCGTCTCCCAGTCGCTCTGCGAGCCCATGATGATGCCGACGCGGATGCTGCTCATGTTGCTCCCTTGCGTGGACCGGCAGCGCGCAGCAACCGATCGCCGACAGCTTCGCCCAGCCCCGCCGCCGGAGGCAACGCGGCGATCACCACATCGACGCCGGCCGCGTCGAGATCTCGCAGCGCCGCGTACAGCGCGCGCGCCATGCCCGCATCGTCGTCGGGGAGCGCGTGTGCGTGAACGCGCAGCTCTGGCCACCGCGCGAACGCGTGCGCGGGGGCGAGCACGGCGATCCGCCCGTGCGAGGCCGCGACCGCGGCGGGAACTTCGTCGAGCGCGACCGCGATCACCTGCGCACGCGGCGCGTAGTGACTCGCGAGCGTGCCGGGCGCGGCGGGAGCAGCCGCATCGGCCGCGGCGAGCGGCCCGGTGATCGCCTCGATCGCATCGCGCGGCATCCCGCCCGGGCGCAGCAGCACGGCGCGGTCGCGCGACAGATCGACGATCGTTGACTCCACGCCGACATCGCACGGACCACCATCGAGCACGTAGCCGACATCGTCGCCGAGATCCGCGACCACGTGCTCCGCGGTGGTCGGGCTGACCGCGCCGAACCGGTTCGCGCTCGGCGCCGCGATCCCGCCGCCGAATGCGCGGAGCAGCGCCTGTGCGAGCGGATGAGCCGGGACGCGCAGGCCCACCGTGTCCCCGCCGCCGGTGGTCGCGAGCGACACCCGCGGGCCGCGCCGCAGGATGATGGTCAGCGGACCCGGCCACGCCGCCGCGGCGAGCGCGCGGGCCTCCGGGGGAATCTCGACCGCCCAGTCATCGAGGTTCGCCTCGGGAGCGAGGTGGACGATCAGTGGATGCGCGCGCGGCCGGCCCTTGACCGCGAAGATCTGCGCGACCGCATCCGCGCGCGAGGCATCCGCGCCGAGCCCGTAGACGGTCTCGGTCGGGAACGCGACGAGCCCGCCCGCCGACAGGATGTCGACGGCGCGCCCGAGGTCGGTGCCACGCTGCATCGGCGTACTCTACCGTCAGGCGTGCGGGCGCGTCGCCGCGACGCTCGGATGATCCGCCCACGCCGCGCGCACGGCCGCGACGCCCTCGGCTCGCTCCGTCGGGTAGGTCTTGCGGAAGTCCATCCAGTCGAGCGCGCACACCAGCGAGATCTCGGCGAGCCCGAGCTGCACGGTGGAGAGGTGCTGCGTCGCGAGCCACGCGAAGATCGAGTCCGCGCGCTCGAGCTGGCGCGTCGCGTACGGCGTGCCATCGATCGCGACGCCGTCGCGCCGCAGGTAGAACAGCTGGATGACGGCGTCGAGCGCCGCGTCGATCGCGTTGACCACGTTCGCCTCGTGCCAGCGGTCCGTCGGCGGCGTGACCCCACCGTGGCCGTGCGTCATGAACAGCCGCTCGATGATCGCGCGCGAATCGAACAGCGTCGCCTTGCCGATCACCGCGACCGGAACCTTGCGGATCGGCGTCAGCTCGCGGAGCTGGGCCATCCCGGCGTCGGTGGCCGTATCGATCCGGTCGATCGGTTCACCGACCTCCTCCGCCACGATGCGCACGCGACGGACGAACGGAGACGTCGTGGTGCCGTAGAGCTTCATGCGCGGTAACGTACTGCGCTACGCTCGGCGCGTGCAGGTGTTCCTGGTCCGCCACGCCGAGGCGAGCCCCGAGACGATCGCGATCCGCGATCCCCATCGCCCGCTGACCGCGCACGGGCGGACGCAGGCGCGTGCGCTCGGGGATCGGCTACGGTGGCACGATTGCGTACCGACCCTCGTCTGGGCGAGCCCACTCGTCCGCGCGGTGCAGACCGCCGAGCTCGTGGTCGCCGGCATCCAGCACGAGGTCACCGTCGATATCTCCCCGATGCTCGCGCCCGATGGTTCCGTGCGGGAGCTGACCATCGCTCTCAAGGCGCTGCCGCCGAGCGCGGTGGTGCTCCTCGTCGGCCACGAGCCTTCGCTGTCGGCGATCGGCGCCGTGCTCGTCGGCGCGACGGACTTCGAGGCGCTCGACAAGGCGTGCGCGGCCCGGATCGACGACGCGACCGTGCGCTGGCGATTCGCGTGGGACGCGGACGCGCCGGTCTCCGTTCGCTGATTCACGGAACCTGCTCGTGATCACATGCCAAGTGCACCGAGCAGCCCGAGCGCGCGCTCCGCGTACAGGATCGCGAAGCCCACCGCGAGATCCGCGATCGTGATCACCGCCCCGTAGCGCAGGAACTTCCAGAACCCGATCTCGCCGCGCGGACCGGCGCCCTCCATCACGATGATGTTCGCCACGCTGCCGAACAGCGTGAGGTTTCCGGCGAGCGTGGAGGCCACGGCCAGCATGATGAAGCCCCACGTCGGGTGCGCCATCGCCGGCACCCAGCCGACGGCGACGAGCACGAGCGGTACGTTCGACACGACGTTCGATGCGACCACGATGATCGCGATGAACGCGAGGTCGCCGACGAGATCACCGCGTGCGACGATCGGCGACACGTAGCCGTACAGGTGGTCGAGCACCCCGGCGTGCGCGACGCCCGCGATCACCACGAACAGCCCTGCGAAGAACACGAGCAGCTGCCAGTCGACGAACGCGAACGCCTGTTTCGGCGGCGTGCGCGCCACGACCATCAGCACCGCCGCAGCGAACATCGCGGCACCCGCGAGCGTGACGCCCGCGGCCGCGAGCCCTGCGAACAGCGCGAGCGCACCGAGCGACTTGGCGGCGAGCACCTTGTCCACGGCCGGCCGTGGTGGCCGGCGATCGACGAGCGGCCCCGCCGGCAACTGCTTCCGGAACAGCCACACGATCACGGTGGCGTTGACCGCGAGGCACGCGATCCCGGCGGGCAGCGTGAACACGAAGTACTGCGCGAAGCCGATCGTCCCGTGCGCAGCGGCGCCGACGATCATGTTCTGCGGGTTGCCGCTGAAGCTCACCACGCCGCCGACGTTCGCGGCCGACGCGAGGGCGAGCAGATACGGCAGCGCCGGAAGCCGCGCGTCGACGATCACCGCGACCACGAGCGGCGTCAGCAGCACGCACACGGTGTCGTTGAGCAGTAGCGCGGACAGCGCACCGGTCACGAACGTCAGCGCGAACAGCAGAGAACGGGCCGAGTGCGTGCGGGTCATCACCACGTACGCGGTCAACCGGAAGAACCGCGCCTCCGCGAGGTACGCCGAGAGCAGCAGCACGCCGAACAGAAGGATCACGACATGGAGGTCGATCGCCTTCAGCGCCGCATCCATCGGTAGCCCGCCCACGACCACCATCGCCACCGCACCGACCACGGCCCCCGCGGGGCGATCCAGCCCGATCCAGCGGAGTTGCCGGCTGGCGATCACGAGGTAGGTGACGCAGAAGACGACGAGGGCACCGAGCACTGCGACACCGACGATACGCCCGGTCTGCGGCGGTCAGCGGTTGCGAGCCAAGCTTCTAGATCCATGCGCCATGCTCACCGTTGGCACCGTATGAACCGACGCTGGCTGATCTCCGTCTCCCTCCTGGCCCACGTCGCCCTCGGAGTGTTTCTGTTCGCCACCGGCGTGTGGCGGATCGAGAAGCTCGAGGGCGGGCGCGCCGACCTGGCGCTCGCCGTGATGCTCCCCCCCGCCGCGCCGGAGGGTGGGCCGCCCGCCGGCGAGAAGCCCAAGGATCCCCCCAGGCCGCCGCCGAAGAAGAAGGCCGAGGGACTCACCCAGCTCGAGCCAAAGACCGACGAGGTCAAGACCGTCGCCCCGCCGGGCATCGGCGACGGCTCCGGCTCCGGCTCCGGCTCCGGCTCCGGCTCGGGAGAGGGGTCCGGCTCGAGCGGCTGCGTGGGCGACGACTGCGTCGGCGACGGCATCCCGACCGCCGCGGTCTGCGGCAACGGCATCCTCGAGACCGACGAGGGCTGCGACGACGGCAACCTCACGGCCGGCGATGGCTGCTCGGCGGTGTGCGGGAAGGAGGTGGCGAAGATCACCATCCTGCCGCCGGCGCTGTTCCAGGGCCTCCGGATCAGCGGTGACACCGAGATTCACCCGTCCGACCTGACGAAGACCGAGATGATGCGCGACGGCACCCAGCGCACCCTCGGAACCCTCAAGGTCTGCATCGCCACCGATGGTGGGATCTCGTCGGTCGGCGTCATGGCGTCGACGAAGTACCCGGCCTACGACGGGCGCCTGGTCGCGGCCGCACGAGCCTGGCGGTACCGTCCCTACACGGTGAACGGGCGGCCGATGCCCGCGTGTTCTGCGGTGACGTTCGTCTACACGATCAAGTAGGCGCGCTATGATCTCCGCCCCGTGGCGGATCTCGCGATCGACGTGCGCGACCTGCGCAAGACCTACCGCACGCCGTTCGCGCGGCGGAAGGTGGAGGCGCTGCGCGGCGTCACGTTCGAGGTCGAGCGCGGACACATCTTCGGATTCGTCGGCCCGAACGGCGCCGGCAAGACCACGACCATCCGCACGCTGATGGGCCTGATCCGCCCGACCAGCGGCAGCGCGAAGATCCTCGGGCAGACCATCCCGAGCCGCGCGGCGCGGTTCAAGGTCGGCTTCTTGCCCGAGTCGCCGTACTTCTACGACTACCTCACCGTGGGCGAGCTACTCGACCTCGCGGGCCGGCTGTTCGGAGTACCCGCCGATCTGCGAAAGAAGCGCGCGAACGAGCTGATCGAGCGCGTCGGCCTCGATCGCGCGCGGTCGCAGAGCCTCAAGAAGTTCTCGAAGGGCATGCTGCAGCGCGCGGGGCTCGCGCAGGCGCTGATGAACGACCCCGAGCTCGTGGTGCTGGACGAGCCGATGTCGGGCCTCGATCCGATCGGCCGCAAGGAGGTTCGCGAGCTGATCCTCTCGCTGCGTGACCAGGGCAAGACCGTGTTCTTCTCGACGCACATCCTCTCGGACGTCGAGGCGATCACCGACCGCGTCGCGATCATCGCACGCGGCGCGCTGCAGGCGCACGGCACACCGTCGGAGCTGGTGCAGCAGACCGTGCTCGGCACGGACGTGATGATCCGCATCGGCACCGAGGCCGACGTCGCCGCGCTCACCGAGGGCGCGGACCGCGTGCGGCGGATGGGCGAGGAGCTATCGATGACGCTGCCGACCGAGGCCGACGTCGATGTATGGGTCGGCCGCGCGCACGGGGCCGGCGCGAAGATCGTCTCGATCGTGCCGCGCCACGAGACGCTGGAGGATCTGTTCCTGCGCCGCGTCGCCGAAGCACCGGAGGGCGCGCCGTGATCGGACGGATCTGGGCGATCGCGCTCAACACGTTCCGCGAGGCCGCGCGCATCCGCGTGCTCTACGGGATCATCGTCGTCGTCATCGGCCTCAATCTGTTGTCGATCGTGCTCGGCCAGATGGCGACGCACGAGGAGGCGCGGGTCGCTCGCGACGTGGGCCTCATGGGCATGTCGCTGTTCGGATCGCTGACGGCGATCTTCCTGGGGGTGTTTCTCCTCTACACCGAGGTTCAGCGACGCACGATCCACGCGATCGTGTCCAAGCCGATCGAGCGCTGGGAGTTCGTCGTGGGCAAGTACGTCGGGATGGCGCTCGTGCTCACCGTCCTCGTCGCGCTGTTCGCGCTCGCGATGGCGCTGACGCTCGCGATCCAGGGCGTCACGATCTCCGCGGCCGTGCTCCAGGCGACCGTGCTCGCGTGGTTCGAGGTGCTCACCGTCGCGGCGATCGCGATCTTCTTCTCGTCGTTCTCGACGCCGTTCATGTCGGGCATCTTCGCGCTCGCGATGTGGGTGATCGGCCGGCTGACGCCCGACGTCGAGGCCGCGGCGAAGACCGCCGCACCATGGATCCGCACGTTGACCCGGCTCACGCTCGAGATCGTGCCCGACCTCCACCTGTTCGCGGTCTCCGGTCGCACCATCGACGGCGACCACGTTAGCGTGCACGCGGACTTCGTGTCCTGGGGCTACGTCGCTGCGTCGGGCCTGCACGGCCTGGGCTGGATCGTCGGCCTGCTCGCGCTCGCGGCCCTGTTGTTCCACCGCCGGGACTTCGTGTGAGGCGCGCGCTGATCCCGATCGCGATCGTGGTCGCCGTCCTCGGTGCGCTCGCCGGCCGCGTGATCGTCTCGGGCCGCGCCGCGCTCGCGGACGGCGATGCCGCGGCCGCAGCCGGCGATCTCGACCTCGCGATCGAGCGCTGGGAGACCGCCGCGCGCTGGTACCTGCCGATCGCGAGTCACGTCGACGACGCGTACGCGCGCCTCATCGAGCTCACGACCAAGGATCGTCGCCACGCGCTCGCCGCCTGGCGTGCGGTGCGGTCGGCCGCGCTCGCCACGCGCGGGCTGTGGACGCCGCACGCCGATGACCTCGCCGCGGCGAACGCGGCGATCGCCGAGATCGCATCGCGCGATCCGGAAGGTGCGCTCGCCGGCGGCGCGGATGCGGCGGCGCGCAAGGCGTTTCACACCGAGCGCCTC
>JBBRED010000070.1:0-28060 GCA_038203335.1 Haliangiales bacterium
GATCGCATCCAGGGTGCGCGCACCGTCGCAGCGCGCGATCGCGTCGCGCAGCCAGCTGGGATCTCCGCCGGGATCGATGCGGTAGCGAACGTCCTCGCCGGCGACGAGCCAGACGATGCCCTCGGCGACCACACACGTGAAGTGCGGCGCGAGGCGCGGCCTCATTTCTGGAACATCGCGAAGATCACGACGCCGCCGAGGAGCGTGCCGATCACGGAGAACAGCGTGATCTTCCCGAGGTGCCGCAGCCGCTCGCTCTGGCCGGGGCGCTTCGACGTCAGCGTGATCACGAGCGCGCTGATCGAAGCGGCGAGCTGCACGGCCGGCGCGAGGATCGCGTACAGGACGAACATGCCGAGCAGCTTGTCGTCGCCGCTGAGCTGGACCGCGAGAATCATCATCAAGATGATCGAGCCCACGAGGAACGACATCCAGTACTCGCGGTTGACCGAGTACTTCGGCTCGAGCGCGGCGCCACCGATCGCGGCGACGGGCAGCTCGCCGGTGGGGCCGATCGGGGGGCGCGCCGCGGCCGCACCGATCAGACTGCCAACGGTGTGAAAGCAGCAGCAGCAGCAGGAACAGCAGCCGCCCGCAGCGGCGGCGACCGGCATGGTGGCCGTTCGTTCGGGCGGCAGCCGCTCGATCGTGATCCCCATGCGTTGATCATACGCTACCGACCCGTGGCACGGAGCGGCAGGGTCAGTTCACGGTGATCGCGCCGACGAAGCCGTGGTTCGAGCACAGAAAATTGAACGTGCCCGCCGCCGTGAACTTGAGGCACGCCACCTTGTTGAACCCGACGACCAGGCCCGGATCCGAGTGCGAGAGCGAGTTCGGCTTCACGTCGTGGGTGAACGACGTCGTGAACTTCACGACCTGCCCGGCGGTGATCGTGGTGGCCATCGGCGTGTAGCTGCTCTGCTGGTCGGTGGTGACCACGCTCGCCGTCGCCGTGATGCCGGTGCACGACACCTCCATCACCGTCGCGGACGCCGCCGTGTCGACGGTGACCGACGAATCGATCGGGCCGGTGCCGCCGTCATCGCCGCAGGCAGCGAGCAGGAACGAGATCGCGATCGAGCGGTACGTCATGGTGCCGAGTCTAGCCCAAGCCACGAGTCCACCGTCTCGATCAACACCGGTGCGCCGAGCGGTGTGCCACCGCGCGCCGCGACCTCGTACGGTTGCGCGAGCCGGAGACCGTCGGACGCGCCGCGCCGGCTGACCCGGCAGTACGCCGCGTCGTGGCGCACGCCCTTCAGCGTGATGAACCCGTCGTAGACGTACGCGCAGGCATCCACCCGATCCGCGAGCAGCCGTGCCTTGGTCGCGGCCGACCGCTCCGCATCGGTGGAGCTCGCCGCCTCCGACATCGATGTCAGGAACCGGAACACCCGCCAGCCGAGGTCGTCGTACCAGAACAGGAACGGGATGAACGTGGTGCCGGGCACGACCGAATCGATCGCGTGACGCACGGCGCGCTTGGCGATCGGGAACAGCAGCGGATCGGCGACCAGCACGTTGCCGTGGAGTATCATGCCGCATGCGGTTCGCGCCGATCGTGTTGCTGTGCGCGAGCTGCGGCTTCGACGTGCCGGGCACCGGTGGGCCCTCCGGCGGCGATGCAGGCGTGATCGCGGACGCGGCCGTGGACGCGGTTCCCGACGCACCGCCCGATGCCTTGCCGGCCTGCCCCGCCGCACCGTCCGGGTGCACGGGGTTCACGTGCCCATCGTCGACGAGCTGTTACTACGTGTGCTCCGACAAGCACTCGTACACCGCGTCCCGCGACGCGTGCGTGGCCAGTGACCTCGGCTGCCTCGCGACCATGAACGATGCGGCGGAGAATGCCTGCATCGTCGCGCACACCGTGCCGTCGCCGACCTTCCCGAACCTCCTGTGGATCGGCTACGTCCAGGCCGCGGGCGCCGCGGAGCCGGGAGGTGGCTGGGGTTGGCAGTGCGGGACCTCGACGTACGTCGCCGCGAACTGGGGCTCGTTCGAGCCGAACGATAGCGGCGGCAACGAGGACTGCGGCGCGGTCAACGAAGGCGCCGCGTGGATCGACGCCGCGTGCAGCACCCAGCTGCGCTACGCCTGCGAGCGCCCGCGCTGATCACTTCGGGAGCGCGAGCACGTAGACCTTCGGTCCAACTTGCACCGCGAGCAGGCCTTCGCGCACCGCGATCGATGCATCCGCGTGCTCCGGCGGCTTGACCTCGAGCAGGGTCTGCCACGCGACCTTGCCGGTCGCGCGATCGAGCGCGATCACCTGCACCGGCCCGTCCCCGTCGGGTCCGAGCGAGGCGGTATAGATGTGGGCGTCGTCGCCGGCGACCTCGCCATGACCGTCGGTGATCGTGGACCAGGTGGTGCCGTCCGCGCCGAGGTAGCTCGTCTTCCCGATGATCCCGTGGTCGTTGAACGCGGTCCCGCCCGGCACCGGCACCGGGGTCACGGTAGCGATCCAGCTGACCTCGACGTGCGCCGTCACGCACCCTGGCTTCGCGAGCACGCAGGTCGGGCAGTCCTCGGGGAGGTCGGCGTCGTCGCCGGCGTAGCGCGTCGAGGGGAGATACACCGCGGCGCCCTGCTTGGTGCACGCCGGCAGCGAGAGGATCGCCACGCCCTTGTCGTCGCCGAGGATCACGGTGTCACCGGCGAGCACGATATCGCTGGGCTCGTTCAGGCGGATCACGGACTTCTGCTTCGCGCGCCGATCGACGATCACGATCGAGGACGACGAGGTCGATTCGATGACGAGGTCACCGCGCCAGGCGCCGACCGTGTCGACCGAGTACGACCATTCCTCGGGCAGCGTTGCCAGCTTCTTCGCGCACGACGGCTTCGCGCACTTCGCCGGCATCACCTCGTGGAGCTCGTTGTCGCCGGTCTGCGCGAGCACCCGATCACCGGCGACGCCGAAACCATCGATGGTGTTGCCCGCAACGGCCCGGGTCACCGTGCCCGTCGCCACGTCCCAGATGGTCAGCCCGGTGCCCTCGCTCGGCCTCGCCACGATCGAGGCACCGGCGATGGCGAAGTGCTTCGATCTGTCCTCTTTCTGCCACGCCACCTTGCCGTCGCGCAGCCCGCGGATTCGGTTGTGGTCCTTGACGACCAGCGTGTGGTTCGCACCCCAGCCGAGGAACGCGTCCTCGCTGTAGTCCTCGTCGTCGTACGCGGCCTCGATCGACCACGCGACCTTCGGGCCCGGTGGTCCCTGCTCGCGCGGCGTGCGCCACAGCGGGAACGAGTCTGGATCGCAGTTCTTCGCGCCCGGCTGACGCAGAACGCACGCGGCCAGCTCGGGCGCCCACGCCTCGCACTCGGTCTGGCGCTGCACGCCATAGCGGGCCACCTCGTCGCGCTCGGCCGGCTCGAGGCAGTCGGCCCACGGCTTCGCCTCGTCGAGCGTGCACTCCTGCGCGATACCCTTCGCGGCGTCGTCGCGCTTCACGATCTCGTTGATCACGACGACCTGCATCGCGATGCCGCGCAGGCCGTCCTTCACGTGTTGCTCGCACTGCTGCTTGCGCGGCCCGGCCGGAATCTCTGGTTGTGCGTCCCGCGCGGTGCCCTCGAGGCAGTCCATGAACTTCGTGCAGTCGGCCTCGGGCAGGCACTTCTTGTACATCGCGACTGTCTTGTCATCGCGCGCGCACGCGGCGACGCCATCCTTGCCACGCGCCATCGCCGCCATCTCCGGCCCGAGCATCTCCTGCACGCACGTGGCGTACTTCTCGCCCGCCTGCTCGCACACCTTCTTTGCCTCCCGGCTCCCTCCGCACGCCGCGAGAGCCACCACCAGGCCGAGCCAGATCTTCATGAGGATCCGGACGGTGCCACGGTCCGCGAGTCGCAATCAGAACATGTGGCCGAAGTTGACGTAGATCCCCGAACCCTCTGGGCTCTTGCCGTACTCGAACGTGCCGAGGGTGGCGAGGTTCCACGAGAACCGGAACGCGCCGCCGAACGAGGGCCGCCAGTCATGCACGCCGACGTCGCCGAGGCTATCGAACGCGTGCCCGGCGTCGACGAACGGCACCAGGATGAACGCGAGCTTCTGCCTCCAGATCGTGGTGCGCGCGAACGTCCAGCGGATCTCGGCGGAGGCGGCGCTCATCACGTGATCGACGTAGCGGCTCTGCCGGTAGCCGCGGATCGTGCGGTGACCGCCGAGGCCGGTCCGCGGATCCTCGGTGAACGGCATGACGTCCATCGTATAGAACGGCGTGCCGGAGCTCTGGATCTGCGTGAGCACGCGGCCGGCGAGCACGAGGTCCGCGCGCTCGGGGAATGGGCTGTAGAACCCGCGCACCGCGAACAGCCCGCGCACGTAGTTGTACTCGGAGCCGAGCGCCACCGAGCCGATCTCGACGGAGACATCCGCGTAGATGCCGGAGTTCGGATCGGGCTCGAAGTCGCGCGTGTCGTACGCGAGGCCGAGGCGAAACACGTTATCGCGCCCGCCGCGGCAGCCGACGAGCACGCCGCGATCGCAGTCGGCCTGGAGGCGGGTGGTGGCCTCGAGCGCCGTCGTGTCGGTGCCGTCGGCGGCGGTCGCGTCGACGTACGTGCCCGAGTAGTCCTTGATCCGCGCGTAGGAGAAGCCGACTCCGCCGAGGACGCGCACGGTGCGATCGAGGTACGAGCGCTCTGCAGTGAGGATCGCCGCCGGGCGCAGGAGATCGTACTGGTCGTACTTCGTGTACACCTCGTCGCCGACGACCCGGCGCTGCGCCGACGCGTAGTCCGCGTAGTGATCGAAGGTCCCGCTGGCACCGGGGAACTGGAGCGGTCCGCGGCCGGCGTCATCGAAGCCGAAGTAGTTCGAGTTGATGTTGCGCGCGAAGATGAGCTGCGCGCGGATCCGGATATCGCTGCCGGCGAGCTGCGGCGCATCGACATCGAGCCAGTGGTACTGGAGGCCGTCGGTGGTGGCGAACACGTTGAGGAACGTGCGCAGGAGGTACGGCGTGCGCGCGAACCGTGGGTCGTCGCGATCTCCGTTGTAGTAGTAGTACGCGCGAGCGCCGACCCCGTAGCCGAAGTCCACGCTGTACGCGGCGAGCGGGACCGCGGTGACGTACCCGCCCTCGTTCTTCCGCTCGAGGTCCGCGTCGGAGAGCCGGTCCGCCCGCGCGGTGCTCGCCACCACGACGAGGCCGAGTGCGAGCAGACGCCACATCGACCACGAGCGTATACTGCGCGCGTGTCGAGCGAGAGCGGCGACGTGCGCCGAACGCGCGGGAGCCTCCGGCTGCTGCTGTTCCTCGCGCGCAAGAGCCTGTTCTCGAGCAAGCTCACCGTGGTCCTGCTGACCATCGCCGTCGCGGCGGGCGCCGGCATCCAGATCGCGAACACGGCGAACCTCGACGCGTTCCACGTGGTGCTCCTCGAAGAGGGCCTGACGCACGGCGCCGGCGACATCCGCGTCGAGCCGGTCGATGGCTCCACGTTCCACGATGGGGATGGCGTCGCCGCGAAGCTGCGCGGCATCCCGGGCGTGCGCGCGACGGTGCCGATCCTGATCTATCCGGGAGCCGTCGGGTACAAGAACCGCTTCCTCGGCGCTCCGATCTACGCGCTCGGGCTCACCGATGCGCCGCCGTTTCACGTCTCGCAGGGTGCCGCGATCGCCCCGGGCGACAACGAGGGTATCGTGCTCGGTGCCTCGATCGCGAAGCGGCTGCGGATCGGCGTGGGTGACAAGGTCGAGCTCCGCGTGATCTTCGGCGCCGCGGGCGTGGCGGTCGACGACGAGAACATCGGCCGCTACACGATGACCGTGCGCGGCGTGGTCTCCGGCAGCGCGGGCGCGTACCGCTTCGCGTTCGTCGACCGCGGGTTCCTCGGCAAGGAGGCCGGCGAGCCGACGGCCGCGTCGGGCGTGCTCGTGCACCTGTTCGACCACGAGGCCGCGACGCGGATCGCGAGCGAGATTCCCGCCATCGTCCCCAACGCGGATGCGGTGGGCTGGCGCGAGGACGATCCGTATCTCAAGAACTACCTCGGAGCGAACGAGCGGATCAGCAACGTGTCGTACGTGATGGTGATCGCCGCGGTCTCCATCCCGATGTGGGCGCTGCTCTACATCCACGTGCTCAAGCGGCGGCGAGAGATCGGGATCCTCGCCGCACTCGGCTTCGGCCGCCGCGAGGTGTTTCTGATCTATCTGCTGCAGGCGCTGGTCGTCGTCGCGATCGGCTGCGCGATCGGGGCGCTGATCGGCATCGGCCTCATCCAGTACTTCCAGGCGAATCCGCTGTTCGAATGGGAGACGCTGGTGGTCAAGCCGGTGATGACGCTCGGCGCGTTCCTCGGGCCCGCGCTCGTCATCACCGCGACCGCCCTGATCGCGGGCAGCTATCCGGCGTGGCGCGCGGCGCGCACCGATCCGGCGGCCGTGCTGCGGAGGATCGATTGATCGTCGAGGTCGAGGACGTGCACCGCGTGTTCGGCGGTCGCGAGGTCGTCGCCGGCATCTCGCTCGCGATCGCGGAGAACGAGACCGTCGCGCTGATGGGGCCGAGCGGCTGCGGGAAGACCACGCTGCTCCAGATGATCGGCCTCCTCGATCGGCCGGATCGCGGGGCGGTGCGGCTCGGCAGCGTGGACACCTGGGCGCAGAGCCAGGGCGCGCGCGCCGAGCTGCGGCTCACGCGGATCGGCTTCGTGTTCCAGCACTCGAACCTGCTCGGCCACCTCACGGCGCGCGAGAACGTCGCCCTGCCGGCGTGGCGCGCCGGCGGCAATCGCGCCGCGGCGCTCCTTCGCGCGGACGAGCTCCTCGCGAAGGTGGGGCTCTCCGCGCGCGCGAACGGCAAGGCCAGCGAGCTTTCGATCGGCGAGGCCCAGCGGGTGGCCGTGACCCGCGCGATGGTCAACCGCCCCCGTCTCATCCTTGCCGACGAGCCGACCGGCAGCCTCGACGCCGAGTCCACCGCCTCCGTCCTCGCGCTCCTGGTGGCCGCCGAGGGCGCCGCGGTGCTGCTGGTCACCCACGATCCCGAAGTTGCCGCCCAAGCCGGTCGCACGCTGCGCATGCGGGATGGCAAGCTGACCTCGTGACCGACCGCCTGCTCCGCACCACCACGTCCCTCTGCGGCGTGTGCAAGCAGGCCACGCCCGCGGAGGTGTGGCGCGTCGATCAGCGTGTGGTCATGCGCAAGGTGTGCGGCGCGCACGGACCGAGCGAGGTCGTGGTCTCGCCGAACGCGGACTGGTACGAGTCCGTGATCGATCAGGCGCCGGTGCTCGCGCGTCCCGAGGCGCGGAAGGCGGTCACGCAGGGATGCCCGTTCGATTGCGGGCCGTGCACGAGCCACGAGCAGCAGTCGCAGTTGCCGATCGTGCCGATCACGAGCGCGTGCAACCTCGATTGTCCGATCTGCTACACGCACAACAAGAACGAGGGCGCGTTCCACATGACGGAGGCGCAGCTGTCCGCGATCCTCCTGCACCTGCGGCTCGCGGATCCGGAGAAGCGGATCATCAACCTCACCGGCGGTGAGCCCACGCAGCATCCGCAGTTCGAGCGGATCGTCGAGCGCTGTGTCGAGGAGGGAATTCACCGGATCACGGTGTCCACGCACGGCCTCCGGTTCCTCAAGGAGGAGCGCCTGCTCGAGCGCCTCGCGAAGCTGGGCGCGCGGATCGTGCTCTCGTTCGATTCCTTCAAGCCGCAGACCAACCAGCAGATGCTGGGCGGCAACTTCCTCGAGGGGAAGCTGCGCGTGCTCGAGCTGCTCGAGAAGTACCAGGTCGAGACCACGCTGCTCCCCGTGCTCGCGCGCGGCGTCAATGACGACGAGGTCGGCGCGTTCGTGAAGCTCGCGCTCGAGAAGGACTTCATTCGCTCCGTCGAGCTGCACACGATGACGTTCACCGGCCACAACGGGCAGTCGTTCGCGCGCACCGGTCGCTACACCACGTACGAGGTGCTCGCCGATCTCGAGGCGCAGACCGGCGGCCTGCTCACCGTCGCGGACTTCGTGCCCTCACCGGCCGCGCACCCACTCTGCTACGCGGTGACCTACGTGCTCCGGCTCGACGACGGGCGCTGGCTCCCGTTCCCCCGGTTCATGCCGGGCTCGGATCTGCGCGAGCTCCTCGCCGGCATGCTCTACCTCGAACCCACGCTCGCGATGGAGCAGAAGCTCGGCGACGTGATCAACCGACTGTGGGCCGGCGAGATCGAGTGCAGCGAGCAGGAGCTGGTGCTCGCACGGCTGCGCCGCCTGACCGAGACGGTGTTCGAGCGCGACATCGGCGCAAAGGAACGCCTGCGTCGCGCGGAGGCCAGCGCGAAGGCGGTCTACGTACACGCGCACATGGACGAGGAGACGTTCGACACCGACCGGATCCGCCAGTGCTGCGTCGGCATCCGCGAGCCCGATGGCACGAACATCCCGTCGTGCGCGTACAACATCCTGTACCGCGATCGCGATGCGCGGTTCTCCGCCACGCCGGCGGCGCCGCTGATCACGCTCGGCCGTGGCCGCGCCTGAGCAGCGGAAGCGGCGATGGCCATGGGTCCTCGCGCTCGTAGCGCTGGGCGTGCTCGGCGTGTACCTCGGTGCGCCCGAGAGCGGCAGCCTGCGCGCCGCGCTGCACCGCCTCGGTGATGCACCCGGCGCGACGCTGATCATCATCGTCGGGGGCGCGCTCGGCCTGGTCGCCACCGAGGCCGTGCGGATCGCCGTGATCGGGAGGCTGGTCGGTACCGCGGTCAAGCCGCGCGATGCGTGGGACGCCGCGGTGGCGAATCACCTGATGACCGCGATCACGCCGCAGGTGGGCCTCGGCGAGCCGACCGTTGCCTATCTCCTGAACCAGCGCGGTACGCCGTGGGATGCGGCGGTGGCGATTCCGTTCATCAAGTTCACGACCAGCCTCGCACTGGTGTTTCTCCTCGGATCGGGGCTCGTCCTCGCGGGCTACGGACCGCCGGTGGATCGCTGGCTCGCCGGCACGGGGCTCGCGCTGTTCCTCGCGATCGCGGCGGTCACCCTGCTCGTGCTCGTGGTGTGCGCGCGCCCCGCCCTCGCCCGGCGCTGGATCGCAGGGCTTCGCGGCTGGTTCGCACGCCGCCGGATGTTCGCGGGGGATGCGTGGCAGGCGCGGATCGCAAGCGCGGCCGACGTGGCCACGCGGATGATCGAGCGGCTCGATCGCGTGCGGCGAACCACGTGGCGCGGAGCGGCCATCCTGTGCGCGATCCACCTGCTGTACTACGCG
Source organism: Haliangiales bacterium (assembly GCA_038203335.1). Lineage (GTDB taxonomy): Bacteria > Myxococcota_A > Polyangia > Haliangiales > Haliangiaceae > JABFXX01. Next base: position 9,247 of record JBBRED010000070.1, read on the forward strand.
TCGTACGTGGCCCCGCTCGTGGGGCTGGCGCTCGTCCTCGGAGATCCTCCGATCGTGGCCCTCGTGCTGCGGTCGCTGATCTACCTGTGCTTCGTGTTTGCCATGCCCACGCCAGGTGGCGCCGGGCCCAGCGAGGCCGCTGCCGGGCTGTTCTTTGCCGATCTCGTGGCGCCGGGAGATGCCATTGTCGTGGTCGTGGTGTTTCGCGCGGCCACCTTCTATCTGCAGCTCGCGATCGGTATCGTGTACTTGCCCCTCATGACCTGGCTGGGAAAGCGCCCGTGACCTCGCTCGAGCTCGTCGCCTGGATCGCCGCCGGGATCATGTTCGGCGCGTTCCTCCTCGAGGCGCTGATCAGCTTCTTCATCCTGCGCCACGACCACTACAGCGTCGGCGACTCGTTCCTCAACGTCGGGATCACGATCGGCTACGTGCTCGCGCGCATCGGCATCGGCGCATTCGTGGCGGTGATCCTGCTCGCGATCTACTCCGTGACGCCGCTGCGCTGGTCGATGGGCCCGTGGTGGCACTGGGTGATCCTGTTCGTGCTGAACGACTTCTTCTATTACTGGTCGCACCGCGCGAGCCACGTGTTCGCGTTCATGTGGGCCTCGCACGCGGTGCACCACAACTCGCCGCGGATGAACCTGTCCACCGGCCTGCGCAACTCGTGGGTCGGCGGCGTGTTCGACTGGGTGTTCTTCGTGCCGCCCGTGGTCCTCGGGTTTCATCCGCTGGCGCTCGGTGCAATCGCCGCGATCGGCAGCGCGTGGGACTTCCTGACGCACACGCCCTACGTGAAGAAGCTGCGGTGGCTCGATGGCTGGGCGAACACGCCGGCGAATCACCGCGTGCACCACGCGAAGAATCCCCAGTACCTCGACAAGAACCTCGGCGGCGTGCTGATCATCTGGGACCGGTTGTTCGGCACCTACGAACCGGAGGTCGAGACGCCGGTCTACGGCATCGATCCCATGCCGAAGCGCCCGAACAACCCGTTCTATCTCGAGCTCTATCTCTGGGGCGCGATGCTGCGGCGGGTGTTCACCCGCGAGACCAGTGCGTAGCTGCCCATGCAGATCGCGCTCGTCACGGCGACGATCGCGCCGAACTTGAGAAGCCCCGGCACCGCGACCGGCGCGAGCAGGATCTGAAGCGCGACGACGATCGGCACGTGCGCGATGTAGAACCAGTACGACGACTCCGAGGCGAGCCGCAGCAGCCGGTGCGGCGTGCCGTAGCGCACGCAGAGGCCCAGGAAACCGACCATCACGGAGATCGCGAACAGCGCGCTGGCAGCGCTCGCATAGATCGGCGCGTGCTCGATGGCGGCGAGACCACGGTACAGCGTGGCGATCACGACGGCGAGAAGCAGCGGCGCGAGCGCGAGCGCGAGCCACGCCCAGCGGCCGTAGCGCGCGAGCTCCTCGGGGCGGCCGCGCACGATCCAGCCCCAGGCGAAGTAACCGCCCATGTAGATCGCGATCGGCACATCCGGCACGAAGCCAAGCGGCGTATCGGTGTGCAGCGAGCGCAGTGCCGCGAGCACGCCGAACGTGATCAGCGCGGGCACGGCGAGCACGCCAAGGCCGGCGGGGATGCGGAGCTGTATCGCGCGCGCGACCTTCGCGATGATCGCCGCCGCGATCGAGAGCCACAGCAGGTAGTACAGGTACCAGAGGTGACCGAGGACGAGCGGCAGCTCCGAGCCCTGCAGCTTCGGGATGTTGTCGGCGACGCCGGGGCGCGCCATCACCGCGCGGCCCCAGTCCCACTCCCAGCCGAGGACGAGCGAGCACGGGACGAGGGCGAGCAGGAGCGGGATCAGGATCCGCACGACGCGGTGGCGCACGTAGCCGCGCAGCCCCCCGGAGTCGAGCACGGCGCGCGAGAAGTAGCCCGACAGCCAGAAGAACGTGGGCATCGCGAACGCGCGCACGATCCACACGTAGAGGTCCACGCCGAGGTGTTGCGAGCGGTCCTGAACGGCCCAGCCGATCGGCGTGACCATGAACGACAGCGCGGCGTGCGTCGCGACGACGAACACCATCGCGATAGCGCGCGCCGCGTCGAGGGCATCGTTGCGCGCCATCGGGTCAGTCCTCGCGCGCCGAGGTCATCGCGCGACCGCGTCGGCGATGATGCCGCCGAGCATGTGGAACTCGAGATACGCGCGCGCGACGTCCAGCGCGCCGGCGAGCGGTGCGGTCGCGGCGTCGAGGCGGATCTCGCCCTCGCCCGCGACGGTGCGGAACCCCAGCGTCTGACCGGCGCGCAACCCACCGCGCGCGACGGGCGCGAGCAGCGGCACCCGGTCGAGGCCGAACAGCACGAGATCGCGCTGCACGAGCTCGGGCAGCCAGCGCTCGGTCAGCGCCTCGACCGAGAGCTCCCAGCTCCCATCGCGCAGCATCTCGCCGAGCTGGGCCCGCGCGATGATCGGCGCGTTGCTCGCCGCCAGCGAGGTGATCCGCGCGCGCACGAGCATGACGCCCACACCGGCGGCGCCGATGCCGATCGAGGTATCGACGGCGCGGTAGCCGACGACCGCCGGATCCTGCGTCACGCCGCGTAGGTGATCGCGCGTCGTGGTCAGCGCGCCCGAGATCCGGCGCGACAGCGGATTGTGGCTCGCGACGTGCGCGAGGCGCTTCGCATCGAGGAGCACGGTGCGCGTGCCACCGTCGACCGCCACGATCTCGAACGGCTCGTAGACGATCTTCGCGCGCGGCAGCTTCGCGGGCTCGTGCGTGTGAATGTCGATCGCAAACGCGCGGCCGGTCTTCGTGATCTCGGCGTGGATCGTGAACGGCGTGGCGCGCCCTGCCCCGTCGACGCCCTGCGCGAGCCACACGAGGTCGACGAGCACCGTCTTCGAGGCGCACTCGCGGTCATCGCGGATCTCGATGCGTCCTGCGGCGCGATCGATCGCGACCTCGGTCTCTGGGCTATCGACGACGAGCCGATTGCTCGCATCCGCGGGTCGGGTCCCGACACCGGCGAGCGGACAGCGCACACGCCCGGCGAGGTACGTGAGGCACGGGCCGCGAAGGACATCGCTGGCGGCGAGCGTCGACGGCCTCACGCCGGCAACCCCGTGTCCGAACCGCGCGTCCGGGAAATGGGGGCCGGCCCCCAGCGGGGGGCCCGGCGCGTGTCCGGGAAATGGGGTCGGACCCCATTTACCGGACGCACCTCAGATGCCTCCGTTGGCCGAGATGACCTTGCCCTGGATGTACGTGTTCTCGAGCGCGAGCCAGGTGATCACCTTGGCCGCCTCCTCGGCGGTGCCCGGGCGGCGCAGCGCGGAGAACGTCTCGTAGTCCTTTCGGCGGCGCGCCGTGAGGTTCGACGACAGCCCACCGTCGAGCGGGCCGAGCGCCACGAGGTTGACGCGGATGTCCTGCCGGCCGACCTCGTGGGCGGTGGCCATCACGAGCGCACTCAACGCGCCCTGGGTCGCCGCGAAGTGCACGGGCAGCGGTAGCGACTGCGCCCGATCGAGCCCGCCGACGAGCACGAGGTCGCAGCGCCGCGCGCGCCTTGCCACCCACTGGCACGCGAGAAACGCGGACTGCACGTTGACCGCCATCGCCTGCTGGTACGCGGCGAGATCGATCTCCGGCAACGCGAGGCCGCCGCTCACGCCCGCGCAATGGATGACCACGTCGGTCGGCTGCTGTGCGTCGAGCACGGCGGTCGTCGCCGCCGCATCGGCGAGATCCACACGCACCGCGGTGTGGCCCAGCTCCAGCGCGAGCGCCGTTGCCTTGTCCTCGGAGCGGAGGTACGTGAACGTCGCCGGCATGCTGCGGCGCGCGAGCTCCCGCAGCACCGCCGCTCCGACGTGCCCCGTGCCGCCGAACACGAACGCGCGCTTCACATCAGGTTGCACAGGTACTCCAGCTCTTCGTCGACGGCGGTGGTGAACGCGTCGAGGGTCGATTCCTCGATCGTGAACCGCGGCAGCACGCGCAGGATGCGCCAGTCGTGCCCGCACGCGAAGCAGTAGAAGCCGCGCTTGTAGAGGCGATGGCAGAGCAGTACGCCGATCGTGGGCTGGTCGTTCAGCGCGTCGATCCCGAAGTGCTCGAACGAGAGCCACGGGTGGTCCGACGGCACGAGCTCGATCCCGCACAGCAGCCCCGCGCCCCTCACCGACGTGAACAGCGGATGGCGCGCGAGCGTGGCCGCGAGCTTCGTGCGAAACGCATGGCCCACCCGACCGACGCGAGCGATCAGCTCCGGCGTCAGGAGATCCAGGGCCGCGAGCGCCGCCACGCAGCACAGCGCGCTCCCTCCGAACGTGGTGTTGTGCGCCTCCGCCGACGCGTAGTGCAGGCCATACGCGCGCTCGAACAGCTCCTCGCGTGTCAGCATCGCCGAGATCGGAACGAGGCCGCCGCCCAGGTGCTTCCCGAGGATCAGCGCGTCGGGCCGGCGCGGCCAGCTCTCGCTCGCGAGGAACCGCCCGGTGCGACCGAGTCCGGTCTGGATCTCGTCGGCGATCAGCAGCGCGCCATGCTTCTGCGTCAGCTCGCACGCGACCTCGAGATACGCGGACGACACCGTGCGCACCCCGCCTTCGAGCTGGATCGGCTCGAGCACCAGCGCCGCCACGTCACCGCCTGCGAACGCCGCCGCGAGCGCATCGATGTCGCCAAACGGAATCGGACCCGCGCTCGGCACGTGAGGACCGAACGGATCCTTGAACATCCCCGCCTTCATCAGCGCGCAGCTGCCCATGGTGCAGCCGTGGTAGGCGCCGTCGAGCGAGATGATGCGTGGCTTCCCCGTCGCGGCCCGCGCGAGCTTGAGCGCCGCCTCGACGGCCCCCGAGCCCGAGTTCGCAAAGAACACGTTCGAGTACGCGGGACGCGGCCCCTCGAGCGTCTGGTTCGCACGCTCGCAGAGCCGCTCGGCGAGCAGCCCGGCGTACGGGTTCACGCGGCACGGGAACCAGTTCGGCGAGTCCGAGGCGAGGAATTCGGTGACCGCCTGCGAGATCGCAGGGTGGCGGTGCCCGAACGTCTGCGTGCCGTGAAAGTCCTCCACTTCGCCGCGCGGCTCGACGAGCTTTCCGTCGTGGACCGCGGTGATCCGCGTGGGCTCGCCCAGTAGCTCCGCGCGCAACGTGACCAGTGGATTCACATAGCGGCGATAGCTCTCGTAGCCCTCGCGCAGCATCGCGTGGACGTTCAGGGTCACAACCCACCATCGGCGACGACCTTCGCCGCCGCCATGAACGAGTTCTCGTCGGAGACCAGGAACGTGGCCATCTCCGCCACCTCGCGCGCGGTGCCGAGCCGCCCGAGCGAGCTCTGCGCCAGGTACTCCTGGATCCGATGCTTCGGCAGCATCCGTGCGAGGCCGCAGTCGAGCAGCCCCGGCGAGAGGAGGTTGACCTTGATGTTGTACCGGCCGACCTCGCGCGCGAGCGATTCGGTCATGCCGCGCAAGGCGGACTTCGCCGCCGCGTAGTGCAGCGGCGCCTCGATCACGCGCTCGGAGGCGAACGAGCCGATGTTCAGGATGTGCCCCGACTTCGCGCGGATCATCGAGCGAAGCACGGCGCGCGACATCAGATATGGCCCCTTCACGTTGACCGCCATCACCTGATCGAAGTCCGCCTCCTCGAGGAGCGCGATCGGCAGGATCTGCGTGATGCCGGCGTTGTTGACGAGCACGTCCACGCCGCCCCACGTGCCGACCACGGCCGCGACCACGTCCTTGACGTGCGCGGAGTCGGCGACGTTGCCCTGGAACACCAGCGGATCGCAGCCGAGCGCCAGCAGGCTCGCCTTCGCGGCCTCGGCGTCATCCACGTCGGTCCGGAACGTGAACGCGACCTTCGCGCCCGCGGCGGCGAACGCCTCGCACATCGCCCGCCCGAGCCCGCGCGATCCGCCGGTCACGAGGCAGCGCTTGCCGGCGAGCCTCATCGCAGCACCGGCAGCGAGAACACGCGCTGGCCGCCGCTCTTGGTGCCCCACTGCGCGGGCTGCACGTTGAACTTCTCCTCCTTCTCCCGGTACAGCACGTTGTAGTTGCAGACCGGGATGGTCGAGCCGTCGGCGTAGCAGTTGCTATCGCAGCAGTCGACAGCGCGCTCGGTATCGAACGTCTCCTCGTCCATGTGCGAGTGCACGTAGACCGCCTTCACGACCTTCTCTCCGGCGCGGATCGCCTGCTCGTGGGTGAGCGGATGATCCGCGGGGAACATGGTGTCGAGCATGAAGCGCAGCAGACGCAGCGTGCGGGCGCTCTCCGGATCGTCCTCCACCCACAGGCGATCGATCGCCTGCTTGAGCGAGTCCTCGAGGCGCGGCGACGGCTCGAGATAGAGCCGCTCCGACAGCGCATCGTGCAGCTCCTGCGCCGGCATGAACCGCGTGAACGGGATCGGGGGTCCGCCATCGGGATCGAGCAGCAGATACGCGATCTGGTAGCAGAGCGGATGCGCGCACGGCGAGGTCACGAAGTCCGCCGGCGTGAGCAGGCCCGCCGTGGTCTTCTCGATCTCCTCGAGGACCTCGAACATCGAGATCCGGCCCGAGCGCTGGAACGTGGCCCCGCTCTGCCCCGTGAACGTCATCGTGTGCACCTCGACGTGGCGCACCACCGGGCGCGACAGCGCGAACTCGAGGATCTTGCCGACCTCGTGCTCGTTCACGCCGCGGGTCATCACGGGGATCAGCGTCACGTCGACGCCGTGCTTCTCGCACAGCTCCATGCACTTGATCTTCGTGGCGAGCATGTGCGCGCCCTGCATCAGCTTGTCGGCGTGGGGATCGAACGTATCGAACGACAGCGCGATGCGCGCGCCGTACTCGCCGAGCCTCTGCACGAACGCCTCGTCCTTCGCGAGCCGGATGCCGTTCGAGCACACCGTGACGCGGTGAATGCCGGCCTCGCGCGCCATCTCCAGCATCTCGAACAGCCGCGGGTGGAGCGTGGGCTCGCCGCCGGTGAGATTGATGATGTCGAGCTCGCCGCCGTGGTCGGTGCGCAGGTGCTCGAGGATCAGCGCGAAGTCCTCGAGGGGCATGTGGTAGGCGTCGTCGTTCTTGTTGTGCACGTAGCAGATCGGGCAATCGAGGTTACACGCGCTCGTGATCGTGACCACCGGCAGTCGCACCTTCTGGGTGTGGCTCGTGCACGGGCCGCAATCGAACGGGCAGCCGTGATCCACCTCCTTCTTGATCACCGCCGGTGCCACGAACTGCTGCTTCTTCGCGCGGGTCTGCTCGTACCAGGCGGCGTTCGTCGAGAGGCGAACCTCCTGCGCGCCATGCTCGGCGCAGGTCTTCTTCATCCAGACCTCGCCGCTCTCGTGCGCCACCACGCTCGCCTGCACGGCCTCCTTGCAGGTCCGGCACAGACTCGTGGTGGTGTGGAGGAGGCGCTCGCTCATACCGACCTCCCATCCCGCTTGCCGATCACCATGTTCGCGAATGTCTGGACGCTGAACAGCGTCAAGATCGTCGACGGCCTCAGCCCCGGCGTGATCCGATCCGCCGCCTCGGGCATCAGCTCGCGCAGCCGGACCAGCCCCGCTTCGGAGATCACGCCGTTCGGCGCGAACTCGTCCGCCGACATGTCCCCACGTGACGCGCGCTCCATCTCGCCGCGCGTGATCTCGATCTTGAAGTCGCGTTCGATGCGAAACACGATATCGAGGAAGTCGAGCGACTCGGCGTGCAGGTCCGCCATCAGCACCGACGCGAGCTTCACGTCGGCCAGCGGCTTGCCGAGGGACTCCGCGACGATCACGCGACACATCTCGCCGATCTGTTCATTCGACTGCGCAATCTCGCTCATGGGGTCTCCTCGTCGATCCACTGGACCACGCGGTCCACGGGTTTCCGTCCTCGCACGGGCGCATCGCCGACCGGCCAGCCGATCGCGATCGCGCCCACCATTCGCCACGGCTCGGAGATCCCGAGCAATGCCTGGATCTCGGTCTTCGCCACGATCGGCCCCGCCATCATGCAGGCGCCCAGCCCTTCGGCATGGGCCTGCAGCAGGAGGTTCATGATCGCCATGCTCGTCGAGCACAGCTCGGCCTGCATCGACGACGCCGTGGTGAACGCCTTCGGATCGCCTCCGCCCGATTCGATCAGGTTCGCGATCAGATCCGGGTACTCGCGGTACTGCGGGATGACGATCACCTGCGCGGCGCCGAGCGGCTCGAAGAAGAAGTCGCCGTAGTCGCCATAGCTCTCGGCGTGTCGGGACTTCTCGATGATCGCCTTCATCTCCGCGACCCGCGCGGCCACCGCGGCAACGATCCGCCCGCGCATCGCCGCGTCGCGGACCACCGAGAACTTCCACGGCTGGCGATTCGTGTTCGACGGCGCCGTGATCGCGCCTTCCATGACGCGCTCCATCACCTCGCGGGGCACGCGCTCCGGGCTGAACGTGCGCACGCTGCGCCTCGAGCGCAGCCACTCGAGCATCTCTGGTCCGGGCTTCATTCGAGCTTGAACCCTCCGTCGACGTTCCACACCTGCCCCGTCACGTAGCTGGCGTCGTCGCTGCACAAGAAGCCGACGACCTTCGCCACCTCGTCGGGCCGGCCGAGGCGCTTCAGCAAGGTGCGCTTGAGCAGCTCGTCGGGGGCGATCGCCTGCAGCTCCCAGGTCATCGCGGTGTCGATGATCCCCGGGGCCACGCAGTTCACGCGGATCGAGCGCGGCGCCAGCTCCACGGCGAGCGAGCGCGTGAACGCCTCGACCGCGCCCTTCGAGGCCGCATAGTTGCTCTGCCCGCGCCCCGGCCGCTGCGCTGCGACCGACGACAGCGTGACGATCGCGCCCGCGCGCCGGCTGACCATGCGGCGCGACGCCTCGCGGCAGCACGCGACCGCACCGAGGAGGTTGGTCCCGATCACGTCGATGTAGTCCGTCTGGGTGCTCGCGCCGAGCAGTGTATCCCGCGTGATCCCGGCGTTGCACACCAGCACCGAGAGCGCGCCGATCGCGTCGATCTCCGTGAACATCGCGGCCACCGCCACCGGATCCGACGCATCCGCGCGGATCGCCACGGCGCGTGCGCCCACCGCGATGACCGCAGCCACGGCTTCCTCGGCCGCCGGCTCGTTCGCACGATAGTTCACGACCACGGTCAACCCGCGGCGACCGAGCTCGATCGCGACCGCCCGACCGATTCCGCGCGAGCCGCCGGTGACCAGCGCAACGCTCACGCAGGCACCTCGACGCGGATCGCGGCGGCGAGCCCGGGCTGGCTGGCGTGGAGGCCGAGCGCGACGCGCGCATCGGTGGGCGTCGCGCGCGTGACCGGCACGAGCGCGCCCGTGGCCGCCGCATCGAGCCCGGCGATCGGTGGCAGCGTGTGCGCGCGCAGCGACTCGGCGAGGACGATGGCCTGGATGAGCGTCGTGGCGGCGCCGAGCTGTCCCATCGCCGCCGAGGGCGCGATCAGGGCCGCACCGGGCGCGACGAGCGCGCCGATCGCCGTGCGCTCCGCGGCGTCGAGATCGGGCCACGCGCGCGCGCTACCGGCAACCACGGCCACGCCGATGGCGAGCGGTGCGGCGCAGCGGGCGAGCGTCGCGGTCGCCTCGGTCTCGGCGCCCGCAGAGTCGCGGACCTCGATCCACGCGATCGGTGCGGTCGTCTCGCGCACGAGCATGATCGCCGCGGCGGCCTCGCCGGGCACGAAGCCGGCGGCATCGGCGGCGTACGGCGCCGTCAGCGCGGCGAGCGTCGCGGTGGTCGCCGACCGGCGCGCTCCGAGCTCGACGAGGGTCTCCGGCTCGAGCAGCGAGTCGTAGGCGATGACGAGCGCGGCATCGATCGCGCCGTCGTGCAGCGCGCGGCTCGCCGATGCGATCGCCTGGGCGCCCGCACTGCCGCCGCCGAACGTGGCGCCTTCGCCACGCAGGCGCAGCGTCGCCGACGCGAGCGCGTGCACGTTATTCGAGAGATGACGCAGCATCCAGTACGGGTGGACGTCCTTCAGGCCGCGCTCCCACATCCGCGTGCCGTCGTCGGCCTGGTTCGCGAACGCCGGCATCATGTACTCCCAGTGCGCGCGCAGCCCGCCGACGCCGCAGAACACGCCGATCCGCGGCCCCGGCTCGATGCCCGACGCCGCGAGCGCCTCGCCCGCCACCTCGAGGCCGAACAACCCCATGCGGCCGAGGAACCTCGCCTGCCGCGATTCCGCCGGGGGAGTCAGGAGCGGCGCGATCGTGGAGCACGGATAGCCCGCACGCGGATCCGTCGTCGCCGCGCGCTCGCCGGCGAACAGCCGGGCCATGGCGGCATCGACCGAGTTGCCGAGCGGCGTGCGCCACGCGCGCGCGATCATCGCGACCTTCACGCCGGCCTCCCGAGCACGATGCTCGCGTTCTGACCGCCGAAGCCGAATGAATTCGAGAGCAGCGCATCCACCCGCGCGGCGCGCGGCCGCGGACCGATGACATCGACGCTGCACTCCGGGTCGTGCTCGGCGAAGTTCGCGGTCCCGGGCAGCAGGTCGCGCTCGAACGCGAGCAGGCTCGCGGCGAGCTCGATCGCCCCGGCCGCCGCCATCAGGTGACCGACCGCGCCCTTGATCGAGCTGACCGGCACCCGCCCCGCGTGCGCGCCGAGTGCACCATGAAGCGCGAGGCACTCCGCCGGATCGTTGAGCGGCGTCCCGGTGCCGTGCGCGTTGACGTAGCCGATCGCATCGGGCGCGAGGCCGCTGCGCGCGAGCGCGCGCTCCATCGCCGTGCGCGCGGCCGCGCCATCGGGCCGGGGCGCCGTCGTGCGATAGCCGTCCTGCGTGCTCCCCCAGCCACGGATCTCGGCGAGCGGCCGTGCCCCGCGCGCCGCCGCGTGCGCCGCGCTCTCGACGACGAACATCGCCGCCCCTTCGCCGATCACGAGTCCATCCCGCCGGCGATCGAAGGGCCGGCACGCATCGATCTCGTCGCGCGGCGATGGCGCGCCGAGCCGGCACATCCCGCCGAGGCCGAGCGGGTTGACCATCGAGTCCGCGCCGCCGCACAGCACCACGTCCGCCGCGCCGCGCTCGATCAGCGATGCCGCGTGCGCCACGGCGAGCGTCGCGGCCGCACACGCCGATGCGTTGACCACCGACGGGCCGCGCAGGTCGAGGCGCGCATGGACCACGCGCGCGGTGAGATCGACGGGGGCGCGAAACCGAACGCCCGGCGCACGGTCGGCGCGCTCCCACGCGAGCGCGCGCTTGCCGCTGGCATCGCGATCGAAGATCGGCACGAGGTCCTCGAGGAACGCCTGTTCGAGGCCGAGCGCGATGACGAGCGACGCCGTCCGCTCCGCCTCGCCGCATCCGGCCATGCGCCACGCTTCCTGCGCGGCCAGAAGCCCGAAGGCCACCTTGCGATCGCGCCACACGCCCGCATCGCCGAGCTCGCGCGCGTACGCCGAGTCGCCGATCGCCTCGCCAAGCCACGCCGCATCGATCTTCGCGACCGGCACCTCGCCGGCGACATGCGTGGGGAACGTCGACGCATCGAACGATCGGATCCGCGAGACGCCGCTTCGCCCCTCGGCGAGCCCGGCCCACAGAGCCTCGATGCCGACTCCGAACGCCGACACCGCGCCGACGCCGGTGACCACCGCGCGTCGTGCTGCGGCGCCCGCGACCACCGTCCCGCGCGTGACCGCCGGCGCGGTCGAAGTAACGCCCGCCATCGACGGGCTCGGCACCGCGTGCTGCGCAGGATCGTTCGCGCCGGCGCGCGACACGAGGATCACGCCCGGATCTTCGTCGGTCCCGAGGCTCACCACCAGCGCGCGCCGATAGCCGTCATCAGCGAGGAGATCGGCCGCGGCAACCAGCGCGAGCGCCGCGCTCCCAGCGAGCGACTCGCCGAGCGCCGCCGTCGAGACCACCATCGCTGTCGGGCACCGCGTCGCGACCCACGAGCGAAGGGCATCCGCGGCCGGCGGGCCCCACGGCGCGATCACGACAAGGTCAACGCCCGCGATCGACGCCATCGCGCGCTCCGACCTCACGCGATCACCGAGCACGCGTCCGTCACCACGCGCGACCGGTCGCTCGGCCCGGCCGCCGGCGAGGTTCTTCTCGCCGTGCGCACGTTCGCCATCCACGGACACCGCCGCTCCGTCGGTTGCCTCGGCGATCGCTCGGTCACTGCCACACGCCAGCGCAGCGACGACCGCCTCGTCCAACGCCTCGGCGAACACGCGTCCGCGACCGCTCGCAACGCCGCAGCCCTCGATGACCGTCGTCCCGCCTTCGCGCTCGAGCGCGATCAAGGCCGCCCCATCCGCAGGCGCGAGGCCGCGGGTCACGAAGCCATCGCGCGCGAGCTCCTCGATGGTCGCCGGGTGCGTGGGCGCGTCGGAGCCGCCGCAGATCGCCCGCTCGCAGTCGCCGGAGCGCACGGCGTGCACCGCCTCGGCGATCGCGGCGACCGTCCCCGCACCGCGCGAGAACACGGCGCTGTTCGGCCCTCCGAGCCCCTCGAGGATCGCCCCGTGGCACAGCGTGAAGTTGTTCATGAGCTGGAACGCGAGCAGTGGGTTGCACGCCGCGAGCCCGCGCAGCCCGAACCGCTCGAGCGAATACGCACCATCGACCAGGCTCTCCTCGAGCAGCGCCGTGAAATCCGCGAGCGAACCCGCCGACGCGCCGACGCCGAGGTACATCCCCACGCGCTCGCGCGCCTTGTTCCACCCGACCGTCGCGAGCAAGTCCGCGAGGCAGCGCGCCGCGAGGTACGCGGCCGGCGCCATCATCTTCCGCGCCTTCGGATTCGCGAGCGGCGTCTCCGCGGGAACGCCCGGCAGCGCCGCGCCATCACGCAACGCCCGCCCGAGCCCCCGCGTGCCCACGCCGAACGCCGACAGCGCCGCCGTGCCCGCGATGCACACGCGAGCCGTCACACCACGCTCCCGCCAGTGGCGAGAAGGGCGTGAAAGGGGTCCGACCCCATTCTCTGTCCGGCGCCATTCTCTGTCCGGCGATCGGACGCGCTCATCGGCGGACCTCATGGACGGGAAGGCTCATCGCGCCCTCCGCATCACGAGACACGAGTTTGCGCCGCCGAACGCGAACGCGTTGGCGAGCGCCGCATCGACCTCCTTGGCGAGCGCGCGGCCCATCACGTGGGCCACGTCGCACGTCAGATCTGGGTGCTCGAGGCCCGCGGTCGGGAGCACCGTGCCCGCGCTCACCGCCTGCCACGCATAGAGCGCGCCGACCGCGCCCGCGCCCGCGATCCAGTGGCCGAGCGCGCCCTTGCTCGACGAGACGTGCGCGTCGGTGACCCGCGCGCCGAGCGCTCGCTTGATCGCGCCGACCTCGATGCGATCGTTGAGCGGCGTCGAGGTGCCGTGGGCCTGCACGTAGCCGATCGGCGGATCGCCCGCGTCGTGCAGCGCCGCGATCATCGCGCGAGCCGCACCATCGCCGTCGGGCTCGGGCGCGGTCAGGTGGTGCGCATCGAGGCTCCGGCCGATGCCGGCGAGCTCGACCTGCGCAGGGCCGCGCTCGGCCGAGAGCACGAGCATCGCGGCGCCCTCGCCGATGATGAAGCCATCGCGATGCGCATCGAACGGGCACGACACGCCGCGCGCCGACAGGATGCTCAGCAACCCGAACCCCGCGAGCATCAGCGGATCGACATCCGCGCCGACGCCACCGCACAGCGCCACGTCGCACTGGCCGAGGCGGATCGCGCGCGCCGCCTCGACGATCGCCGCGCTCCCCGATGCACACGCGAGCGAGATGGTCTCCACCGGCCCGTGGGCGCCGTATTCGATCGCGAGCGCCGCCGCGACCGCCGACGGCGAGATCACCGACGCATCGATCCGATCCGCGAACGCGGGGGCCTCGCGCGCGAACCGCTCGTGGTCGAACCCGCCGTCGCCCCGCCCTGCCCGCGCGAGCCCGAGCGCGGTGGTCCAGTGGCACCGACCGGACTCCGCGCCGAGGAACACGCCGAGCCGCGCGGGCTCCGCGCTCACGCCCGCCATGTCCCACGCCTCGCGCGCCGCGAGCCGCGTGTACGGCAGCCGCCGATCCTCATCGGGAAACGGCGCATCGATCGCCGCCGCCACCCGGCACGGAAACCCGCTCGCATCGAACCGTGTGATCGGCCGGATCGCGGTCGCACCAGTCGCGAGCTGCGCCACCGCCTCGGGCCACGTCGCGCCGAGCGGCGTATACGCCCCCACGCCCCGCACGAACACGCGACGCCTCGTCACTCAGCGCTCCTCCGCCGACCCCGTGAGCCAGATCTGGAGGTACTCCCGCCGGCGCTGCAAGATCGCCGGGTTCGAGATCGTGGTGAACGCGAACGAGAGCTGCGCCTCGGTGACCAGCGTACCGTCGACGTACGCGAACGTCTGCGCCTGCCCGCCGTCCTCGCTCACGCGCTCGCAGCGTGCTTCGAGCTCGAGCTTGTCGCCCGGCCGAACGACGCGCCGGAACTTCGCGCGGTCGGCCATCGTCAGGATCGCGTGCAGGTCGTGCCGATCGCGCTTCCGCATCGTGGCCTCGAGCAACACGCCGGCGAGCTGCGCGAGCCCCTCGAGGATCATCGCGCCGGGCATCACCGGATGCCCGGGGAAGTGATCCGCGAACAGATCATCCGAGAGCGACACGCACTTCACGCCTCGCGCCAGCTCCGGCGGCTCCAGCACCGTGATGCGATCGAGGAGAATGTAGCGCACGAGCGCGCAGCCTACCGCAGCCTGCCGACGAGGATCCGGTGCAGATGGGCAATTCCAGGCAGTCGCGGTTTCGACGGAGTTGGAGCTGGCGCCGGGTCCGTCGCGGTGGGATCCAGAGTGCATGGCTGATTCGGCGGCAGAGATCCTGAAACACGGATTCGGCGAATTCCGCACGTTCGTGAATCCGCTGATCGCCGAACGCGCCCGCCTCGCCCGCGAGCCGATCGAGTTCGTGCGCGTCGTCGACGGCGTGCTCCGCGACGCCACCGGCACCGCGTACGAGGATCTCCACGGCACGCAGATGCTCGGGCATCGCAACCCCGCCGTCGCCGACGCGATCCGCGGCTTCCTCGACTCGGACATCCCGAACTGGTTCCCCTCGCGCGTCAACCCGTGGGCCGGCCGCCTCGCCCGCCGCCTGTGCGAGCGCACCGGCTACACGAACGTGTTCTTCGGCATGAGCGGCGCCGATGCCGTCGAGGCGTCCCTGAAGCTCGCCCGCGCCGCCACGCGCAAGCCGCGGATCCTCGCGCTCACCGGCGGCTATCACGGCTGCACGTACGGCGCCGTCGCGCTCATGCACGATGGCCCGCTCCACGATCCGTTCGGCCCTCACCTGCCGGGCGTGGAGAAGGTCCCGTTCGACGACATCGACGCCCTCGCCGCGGCGCTCGCACCGGGCGACGTCGCCGCCGTGGTGGTCGAACCGATCCAGGGCGAAGGCGGCGTGCGGCCGCTCTCCGCCGCCATGATCGACGCGCTGTGCGACCTCACCGCGCGCCACGGGGCGTTGCTCGTCGCCGACGAGGTGCAGACCGCGCTCGGCCGTTCGGGCCGATTCCTCGCCAGCAGCGACTGGCCGCGGCGCCCCGACGTCGCGCTGATCGCGAAGACGCTCGGCGGCGGTCTCGTCCCGATCTCCGCGATGCTCGCGCAGCGCGAGATGTTCGAGCGCGCCTACGGCCAGAACTTCTTCATCGGCGAATCGCACAACACCACGTTCGGCTACAACGGCCTGACGTGCGTGGCGGCGCTCGCCACGCTCGATCTCCTCGACGATGCCCTGATCGCGAGCGTCGATCGCCGAGGCGCCGCGTTCCGCGCCCAGCTCTCGGAGGCACTTCACGGCAACCGGCTGTTCCACGAGGTCCGCGGCGCCGGCTTCATGATCGGCGTCGAGCTCGTGCACACGCCGCACCCGTGGCTGTCGTTCGAGCACTTCGGCATGCCCGAGCTCGCGCACATGCCGACGATCGGCCCGCTGCTCTGCTATCGGCTCTACGCGCGCGGCTTCTTCGCGTTCGTGTGCGGCCACGACTGGCGCGTGCTCCGTCTCCAGCCCCGGTTCGACATTCCCGATCAGAAGCTCGCCGAGCTCGCGCGCGCGTGCCGCGAGGAGCTCGACCACCTGGCAAACCTGAGCTGACGCCGGCGGACGCCGCCGCTCGTGGTATTCCCTTTCGCATGGACTGCACGAGCTGCGACACGGTTCCGCCTCGGCCCGATCGTCCCCACACCTTCATCGCGCACGCGCAGGACACCTGCCCCACGTGCGCGCTCGCGGGGGAAGCGCGCGTGGTGCTCCGCGACGGCAAGGTCGTCCACCTGCTCCGCTGCACCGCGTGCGGCCCACAGGAGCGCGAGGTCCACGCCAACGCGCAGGTGTGGATGCAGGAGTTCCTCGCGAAGGGCGTGGTGCCCGAAGGCCTCGTCGGCGATCACCTGTTCAAGCACACCACCTCCACGTGCCCGCAGTGCCTCGCGCTCGTCACCGCCGAGGTCGTGATCCGCAAGGACCGCGTGTTCTTCCTCAAGGACTGCGCGCGCTGCGGCCCGTCCGAGGCGCTGGTCTCCGAGGACGCGAACTACTACGTCAAGGCGTACTCGTTCGCGCGCGCCGGCACGCAGCCGCTGATCTTCCGCAACACCGCGGAGCACGGCTGCCCCACCGACTGCGGCACCTGCGACGACCACGAACAGCACACGTGCTTGCCGATCGTGGAGGTCACCGACCACTGCAACCTCGAGTGCCCGATCTGCATCGTCGACAACAACTACTCCAAGCACATGGAGGTCGCGACGTTCCAGAAGATCGTCGACGGCCTCGTCGAGGCCGAGGGCGTGTGCGAGACGATCGCGCTCTCCGGCGGTGAGCCCACGAGCCACCCGCAGATCCTCGAGCTCCTGAAGATCGCGTGTCGTCCGGAGATCGGACGCGTCGTGCTGATCACGAACGGCATCCGGCTCGGCAAGGATCGCGAGCTCGCGCAGGCGCTCAAGGACATGGGCATCTACATCGGGCTCCAGCTCGATGGCTTCACCGCCGAGGTCCACACCGCGATCCGCGGCAAGGATCTCGTGAAGGAGAAGGAAGCCGCGCTCGCCATGATCGACGCGCTCGATCTCCCCACGCAGCTGATCTTCGTCGCCACCCGCGGCGTCAACGATCACCAGATCGGCCAGGTCGTCGAGCTGTTCCTCTCGAAGCCGCAGTTCCTCTCGCTCAACTTCCAGCCCGTCGCGTACACCGGCCACGGCGGCGGCACGTTCGTTCACGATCCGATGGATCGGCTGACCATCCCCGGCGTGATCCGCAACATCGATGCGCAGACCGGCGGCAAGGTCGGCTACACGGACTTTTTCCCGCTCCCCTGCTCGCACCCGCAGTGCGTCTCGCTGACCTACCTCCTGCGCCTCGACGACGGCACCAGCATCCCGTTCGCGCGCTTCGTCGACTTCGAGAAGCACGCCACGCTCCTCCGCTCGTCGGCCACCCTCCCCGCGACGCCCGAGGTCGAGGACGCTCTCGCCGATGTCATCCACGAGGTGTTCGCCCGCCAGGACGAGATCGACCGCGGCCCGGAGATCCTCAAGGCCCTGCGCCGCTGCCTCGACGAGATGTTCCCGAAGAAGCCGTTGACCGCAAAAGAGCAGTTCCGCGCGAGCGAGCGCCAGTCGAAGTCGATCTTCCTGCACCACTACATGGACCGCCACGACTTCGACCTCGAGCGGCTCCGCAAGTGCTGCCATCACTACCCGCAGATCGACGGCAAGATCATGCCGGCGTGCGGCTTCAACATGTTCCATCGCGGCGCCGCCAAGGGTCCGGAGACGCCGCGCGCGAAGTTCGGCCGCGCTCCGTTCTCTCTGCCGGTGATCAGCTAGGTGCTGCTCGAGAAGCGCGTCGCGTTCGTTACCGGCGGCTCGCGCGGCCTCGGCCGGGCGATCTGCAAGACGCTCGCGCGCGAGGGCGCCATCGTCGCGTTCAACTACCTGAAGCACGATGACGATGCGGCCGCGACGGTGGCGGCGATCGAGGCCGCCGGCGGCCGCGCCTCGGCCCACAAGGTCTCCGTCCTCGATAAACCTGGCCTCACCGAGCTCGCGAAGTCGCTCGACAAGGCCCACGGGAAGATCGACATCCTGGTCAACAACGCGGGCTACGGCCAGGTCGTGCCGCTCGCGCTGATGGAAGAGGCCGACTGGGACGAGATGCTCGACACCCACGTCAAGGGCGCGTTCCTCGCCACGCAGGCGGTGTTGCGCGTGATGGTTCGCGAGCGCTACGGCCGCATCGTCAATGTCGGCTCGCTCGCCGGCATCAAGATGATGCAGGCGCCCGTGCACTACGCGACCGCGAAGGCCGCGCTCAAGGGCTTCACCGAGTCGCTCGCGAAGGAGGTCGGGCGCTACGGCATCACGGTCAACTGCGTCGCACCGGGCATCCTCGACGAGGGCGTGAGTGATCACCTGCCGCCAGGTCGCAAGGAGGAGTACCTGCGCCACTGCGCGGTGCGCCGCGTCGGCACGCTGACCGAGGCCGCGGACATGATCGCGTTCATCGCCTCGGAGCGCGCGAGCTACACGAACGGCGCCACGCTCGTCGTCGACGGCGCGGTGTGATCCTCCCGCACGGCTTCGAGCTCGTAGAGGTCGAGATCCGCCCCGGCGACGACCTTCACGCATGCGGTCGCCGCGCCGCCGTCCTCGCCCTCGCCCCGTTCGGCGCGACGCTGGCGTACGACGGTCCTCGCCCCGTCGCCGCCGGCGTCGCCGTCTCGATCACCCACGGCCGCACGCGCGCGCTCGCCGTCGCCGCCCGCGTGGCCCGCCTC
>JBBRED010000071.1:0-27853 GCA_038203335.1 Haliangiales bacterium
GGTACGAGCTTCAACATCTGCTCGGTCGCGTTGATGATGATCGGCAGCATCAAGCAGGCGAGGGCCAGCGAACCGCCGAAGCCCTGGAAGCCGGTGAGCTCGTGCGGCGCCAAGATCGAGTGATGCAGCGTCCACACGACGTAGATGAACAGGCCCATCACGACCGAGGGCACGCCGGTCATGACCAGCGCCATGAACCGGACCGCCTGGGCGAACCTGTTGGTGGTGCCGTACTCGTTGAGATAGATCGCGCCGATGACGCCGAGCGGAACGGCGATCAGCGTGGCCATGCCCGTGATCATCAACGTGCCGACGATCGCGGGGCCCATGCCGGGACCCGCCGCGCGGACGGGCGGGATGTCGTGCGTGAGGAAGGCTGGAAAGCTCCTGAACAGGATCGCGCCGCCCTTGGCGAACACCGAGTACATGATCAGGACGAGCGGGATCGCGACCACGACGACCGCGGATCCGAGCAACACCGACATCAGGGTGTTCTTGGTGCGCCGCCACGACCGCTTCGGCCGGAGGTCGAGCGCGCGAGCGAGGTCGATACCGAGCGTGGTCACGTTCCCCGGCTCTTCTTCATCGACCGCTGGACGATCCGGTTGGCGATGAGATTGACGATGATCGTCATGACGAACAGCGTGAGCGCGAGGCCGATCAAGGCCGACTTCTGGAGCTCGCTGGCCTCGCCCCATTGATTCGCGATCACGGCGGGCATCGAGTTGCCGGGCGCGAACGGGTTCGGGGTGATCTGCCCGAGCGCCGAGCCGATGACGAGCGCGGCGGCGATGGTCTCTCCGAGCGCGCGGCCGAGGCCGAGCATCACGGCACCGACGAGGCCGCCCTTCGAGTGCGGCAGGACGGCCGCGGTGATCATCTCCCAGCGCGTGGCCCCGAGCGCGAGCGCGGCCTCCTTGTCGGAGGGCGGCGTGGTCTCGATGACCTCGCGCGCGAGCGACGTGATGATCGGCGTGATCATGATCGCGAGGATGATCCCCGCGGTGAGAAACGACCGACCGAGACCGAAGTGCTGCGATAGCACGAGCACGCCCCACAGGCCGAACACGACGCTCGGCACCACGGCGAGCAGGTCGATCATGTAGACCATCGGCTTCTTCAGCCAGCGCGGGGCCGCCTGGGTGACGAACAGCGCGACGCCGAGGCTGACGGGCACCGCGATCGTGAGCGCGATCAGCGCGGTGAACAGGGTGCCCCAGATGAACGGTAGCGCTCCGAACAGCGCATCCGGTGCCGACCAGCGGGTGGACGTGAAAAACTCGAGGCCCATCTTCGAGAGCACGGGTCCTGCCCGGCTGGTCATCACCAGCGCGATCAGGCCGAGCACCAGCAAGACGAGTGCGGCCGCACCGATCGCGATCCAGCGGAACGCGCGGTCTCCGGTCGCCGACTTGCCGCGAAGGTCGAGCATCGGGGATCCGTTACTGGCTGACCTTGTCGAGCTGCGCGAGCGCCTTGTCCTGCAGGCTCTTCGGGATTGGCGCGAAGTCGACGTCGGCCAGCAGCTTCTGGCCATCGGTCAGCATGTACTTGAAGTACGCCTTGAGCGCGGCGCCGTTCGCCTTCGGCTTCGCGTAGATCATGCACCAGCTCTGCGCGGTGATCGGATACGAGGCATCACCCTTCGCGTCGAGCGCGCTGAAGATCAGCTTGTCGTTGACCTCGATGCCGTCGCCCGCCGCCGACACCGCTTCGGGCGTGGGGTCGACGAACTTGCCGGCCTGGTTCTTGATCGTCGCCCACTTCAAGCCCGAGGCCTTCGCGTCGGAGAGATCGACGTAGCCGACCGCGCCCTTCGTGGTCTTGACGATCTGCGCGACGCCGCCGTTGCCGTTGCCGGCCTGCGTGTCGGCGGGCCACTCGACGGTGGAGCCGGCCTTCAGCTTCCACGCGCCGCCCGAGGCCTTGTCGAGGTACTTGGTGAAGTTCTCGGTGGTGCCCGAGCCGTCCGAACGGTGCGCCACCACGATGTCGGCATCGGGCAGCTTCGCGTCCTTGTTGTCGGCCGCGATCGCCGGGTCGTTCCACTTCTTGATGTCGCGCTGGAAGATCTTCGCGAGCACCTCGGCGGAGAGGTTCAGCTTGTCGACACCCTCGACGTTGAAGCTGACCGTGATCGCGCCGAGCACGTTCGGGATGTAGAAGAAGTCGCCGCCCTTGACCTTGCCGAGGTCGGCGTCCTTGAACGGTGCATCGGTGCACGCGAAGTCGACGACCTGGTCGGCGAAGTCCTGCCGGCCCTTGCCGGATCCGCCGGCGCCGTAGTTGATCTTCGTCTTGGGGTTCGCCTTCGTGTAGCCCTCGATGGCCACCTCCTGGAACGCCTTCTGGAACGTCGCGCCGCTCGCGTTGAGCGTCACGGCGCTATCACCAGCGGGCTGCGCGGTACCACCACTCTCGGTGGTCTTGCCTGCGCCATCGTCCTTCTTGCCGCCGCACGCGCCGAGGAGGGCGAGCGTGCCAAACAGGAACATCTTCTTCATGGCCGACACCTTAGGAACTGCCGGTGACGCGTTCGCGTAGCGAATGTGACGGGAGGGTGACCGATCTCAGTTTGCCGGCGTCGGGATCGGGCGGTGGCGCACATCTGTGGCGCGGACCATGTAAACCACCTCTTCGGCGAGGTTCTTCACGTGGTCGCCGATGCGCTCCAGGTACCGGCAAACGCTGGTCAGCGGGAGTACCCGGGTGACGGTGGCCGGATCGGTCGCCACGTGGGCGATCAGCTCGGCGAACAGGCTGGCGTTGAGCTTGTCGATCTCGACGTCCGCGGTGATCACGGCGGTGGCCGCGTCGGCGTCCTTCTGGACGAAGGAGTCGAGCGCGGCGTGCAGGTTCTTCTGAGCGAGCGATGCCAGCCGCTGGAGGTCGACGCGCGACTCGAGCGGCGGGAGCCGATTGAGCTCGAGCGCCCGCCTCGCGATGCCGGTGGCGAGGTCCCCGATTCTCTCGACGTCGACCACGAACTTGAGCGCCATCGTGATGAACCGCAGGTCCGAGGCCACCGGCTGCCGGGTGGCGAGGATCTGGAGCGCGAGCTCGTCGATCTCGTTCTCGTCGCGATCGATCGTGGCGTCGTTCTTGATCACGGTGCGCGCCATCTCGTCATCGCGGTCGCCGAGCGCCTTCATCGCCAGCGTGATCTGGTCCTCGGCGCGCGAGCCCATGGTGGCGAGCTTCTCGCGCAGCGTGCGCAGCTCCTGAGCGAAGTCTTTACTGGTGTGCGCTGCGGTCATGTCGTGCTCCTCGGGAGTTTGAGCCAGAAGATACTCCCATTGGGAGTATTAGGCTCGACACCGACGGCGCCGCCCATGCTCTCCGCCAGATGCTTGACGATCGACAGGCCGAGCCCGGTGCCGCCTGCTTCGCGCGAGCGGCTCGGATCCGCGCGGTAGAACCGCTCGAACACGCGGGCGCGATGCTTCTCGGCGATGCCGGGACCGTCGTCGCGGATCTCGATCCGGACATGCGTCTCGTCGACGTGAGACTGCACCCAGACGTGGCCCTTCGCGCGCGTGTACTTCACGGCGTTGTCGATCAGGTTGACGAAGATCTGGTCGAGCGCCTTCGGATCCGCTCTGACCATCAGGCCGTCGGGGATCTGGACATCGATCGTGACCTCGCGCGCGGTGGCCTGTGGCTCCACGGCGGTCAACGACTGCTCGGTGATCGCTTTGACCTCGACCTGCGAGAGATCCATGCGGTACTGGCCGGCATCGAGGCGCGAGAGATCGAGCAGGTCGGCGAGGATGCGCGCGAGCCGCTCGGCGTTGCGGTGCAGGCCGTCGATCAGCTTCGGCCCCATCACGGGATCGTCCTTCGCTCCGGCGAGCAGGGTCTCGGCGTTCGCGCGGATCACGGCGACCGGTGTGCGCAGCTCGTGCGAGACGTTCGCGACGAAGTCGCGGCGCACGGTCTCGAGGCGGCGCACGGTGGTGACGTCCTCGAGAAGCAGGACGCGGCCATCGCCGCCCCAGCGATTCGCGACGCGGATCAGCGTGCGCGGCCCGTTCGGGAGCTGGACCTCGACGGTCGCAGCCTCGTTGCCATCGACCAGCTCGAACACCGCCGGTACGCGCACGAACTCGATCAGCGGCTCGCCGACGGGCGTGCTGGTGACGCCGAGCATCTTGCGCGCGGCATCGTTGAGCAGCTCGATGCGGTGCTCGCCGTCGACCGCGATCACGCCTTGCGTCAGGCCCTCCGCCACCGACGACAACAGCACGCGTTCGCGCGCGAGCGCCTGGTGGCTGCGCTCGGCGTCCTCGGCGAGGAAGTTGACCCATTCGCCGAGCTCGCGGACCTCGTCGCCCCTCACCGCATCGAGCAGCGAGACGCGGCGGCTGGTATCGCGCACCACGTTGCGGGTCTGCTGCGTGAGCTCGCGCATCGAGCGGCGCAAGATCTCGAGCGTCACCAGGCCGGCGATCAGCACGGCCACGAACACGACCAGCGAGATCATGGCGACCTCGGCGGTGACACTCAGCGCGAGGTGCTGGCGCTCGACGAGCGCGACCACGACCCCGGCGCCGGCGGCGAGCGCGATCGCGAGCAAGAACAGCCGCGAACGCACTCGCTGGATCAAGCGCTGGCCTCGTCGGGCTGGTCCTTGAAGCGATAGCCGACGCCGCGGAGGGTCTCGATGTACATGCCGGCGTCGCCCAGCTTCTCACGCAGACGCTTGACGTGCGTATCGACGGTGCGCGTGGTGACGTCGGCCTCGATGCCCCACACGTCGGAGAGCAGGGCGTCGCGGGTCTGCACCCGGCCGCGGCGCGACACGAACGCGTGCAGCAGGCGGAACTCGAGAGCGGTCAGCCCGATCTCGGCGTCGTCGACCCAGGCGCGGTGCGCATCGCGATCGATCTTGAGGCGGCCAAAGCGGATCAGCGAGGGCTCGCCTTCGATCCGGTTGGCGCGGCGGAGCAGGGCGCGGATGCGCAGCACGAGCTCGCGCACGCTGAACGGCTTCACCACGTAGTCATCGGCGCCGACCTCGAAGCCGACCACGCGATCGATCTCCTCGCCCTTCGCCGTGCACATGATCACCGGGATGTCCTTCGTGCGCTCCTGATCACGGAGGCGGCGACAGATCTCGGTGCCGGAGAGATCCGGCAGCATGAGATCGAGGACGATGAGGTCCGGCAGCGGGTCGGCGGTGGCACTCGCCAGGCCCTGTCGACCCGAGTGCGCGAGGCGCACCTGGAAGCCGTCCGAGCGCAGGTTGTACTCGACCGTCGTTGCGAGGTCGACCTCGTCTTCGATGACCAGTACGAGCATGTTCAAGAGGTAGCACGCCCTCTGTGACGAGCGTGTGACGGTCCGTGGAACCCCCGGCAACGTTGGTTAGATCCCGGAGAGGTATCGCTCGTGTCGCTACGCCGTCACCTGTGCGTCACGTGCGAGGGTTTACGTCACACGTAATGAAACGCCCCCTGATGTCGCTCACCCTACTCGGCCTGCTGTCCTCGGTCGCCGCGGCTCAGGCCCCGGACCCGACAGCGCCGCAGCCCCCGACCGAGCAGCCGCCGGCCACCGACCCGCCCGTCTCCTCGACGACACCGGCCTCCCCCGCCGAGGGCGTCCAGCCGTCGCCCGTCACCCCGCCGCCCGTCGAGCCGCCGAAGCCCGACAAGCCCGCCGAGCCCCCGGGCCCGACGAAGCTCGCCGTCGGCAAGGAAGGCCAGGGCCGCATCCAGCCCGGCATCCTCGCGCAGGGCTGGTTCCTGCTCGACCGCAACGGCGGCAAGACCACGACCTCCACGTTCCGGCTCCGGCGCGCCGAGATCAGCGTGAAGGGCGAGATCCTGCCCAAGAAGGTGGCCGTCCAGATCATGATCGACCCCGCGAAGGTCCGCGAGCCGCAGAACACCACGCTCACCGACTCCGGTGGTGACACC
The DNA here is from genome assembly GCA_038203335.1 of Haliangiales bacterium. Classification (GTDB taxonomy): domain Bacteria; phylum Myxococcota_A; class Polyangia; order Haliangiales; family Haliangiaceae; genus JABFXX01. The sequence goes on from JBBRED010000071.1 coordinate 5,922, forward strand.
GTCAGCGTACCCACGCCCGCCGCGTCGCTCTCGATCCTGCAGGACTTCTACATCACGTTCCTGAACCAGTACGTCGACGTCTCCGTCGGCCAGTTCAAGATCCCGGTGAGCTGGGAGGGCTACAACTCCTCGTCGAAGATCATCATGCCGGAGCGCGCGCTGATCTCGTCCTTGTTCGGCGACAAGCGCGACCTCGGCGTTCGTCTCGCGAAGAGCTGGAAGAAGTGGGGCTACTCGGCCGGCATCTTCAACGGGCAGGGCGCGAACAACCTCGACACCAACATCCAGAAGGATCTCGCCCTGCGCCTCGAGGTCTATCCCGTCGAGGGCCTGACCATCGCCGGCGTGACCTACAATTCCGTCGGCGTTCGCGACAAGGCCGGCACCAAGGATCGCTTCGAGGCCGACGTGCGCTACGAGCACGGCCCGTACCTCGCGCAGGGCGAGTTCATCCGCGCGGCCGATGTGACGAAGGACGGCGCCGATGCCGTCAATGCGCAGGGCTTCTACGCGGCGTTCGGCTACACGATCAAGAACAAGGATCTCGGCGGCGATCTGCAGCCCGTGGTGCGCGTCGGCTACGTCGATCCCGACGCCGATAAGAACGTCGACCCGACGATGGGCGGCAACGACGAGCGCTGGCACTACGACGTGGGCCTGAACTACTACCTCAAGGCCCACGAGATGAAGCTGCAGGCGAGCTACCAGCGCATTCAGTTCGAGACCAAGACCCCGAACGTGAACGAATTTATCCTCGCGGCGCAGGTCAATTACTGAGTCTCCGATGCGGCTTGCAAGCTGGCCTGAACCGGGCAAGGGTCAGTCCAATGAGCGAGAACCGCCGCGAGCTCGAGACCGGTATTCACGTCGACCTGCGCAAGGGCGGGACGTACGGGGACTACCTGCACCTCGACGAGCTGCTCTCCGCGCAGCGGCCGGTCACCGACGTGCACGACGAGATGCTGTTCATCATCCAGCATCACACCAGCGAGCTGTGGATCAAGCTGCTGCTGCACGAGCTCGACTATGCCGTGGAGCTCGTGCGCACCGACCGGCTCGCCGAGTCGTTCAAGATCTTCGCGCGCGTCGCGCACATCCAGCGGATGCTGTTCGAGCAGTGGGCCGTGCTCGAGACGATGACGCCGAGCGAGTACCTGCAGTTCCGCGACGCGCTCGGCAAGTCGAGTGGATTTCAGAGCTACCAGTACCGCGCGCTCGAGTTCGTGCTCGGTAACAAGGACTCGAACAGCCTCGCGCCGCATCGCCACGAGCCCATCGTCCATGGCGAGCTCGCGCAGCGCCTCGCTGCGCCGTCGCTGTACGACGAGTTCCTCCGCTGGCTCGGCCGCCGTGGTCATGCGATTCCCGCCGACCGCCTCGAGCGCGATTTCTCGCAGCCCTACGAGTCGAGCCCCGGCGTGCTCGAGGTGTTCCACGGCATCTACGCGGAGCCGGCGAAGAACTACGAGGCGTACGACATGTGCGAGAAGCTCGTCGACATCGAGGAGCGGTTCCAGCTCTGGCGGTTCCGGCACATGACGACGGTGAAGCGGATCATCGGCTTCGCGCACGGCACCGGTGGTAGCTCGGGGGTGGGCTTCCTGAAGCGCGCGCTCGATCTGACGTTCTTCCCCGAGCTGTGGGAAGTCCGCACGCACCTCGCCGCGCCCAAGCAGGCGTAAGGCATGCAGCGCGCGATCACCGGCTTCCACCAGGACGAGGCGGGCGACTGGGTCGCCGAGCTCGCGTGCGGTCACGGCCAGCACGTTCGCCACAAGCCGCCGTTCTGGGTGCGCGAGTGGGTGCTCACCGCCGAAGGGCGCACCGAGAAGATCGGCGTCGAGCTCTCCTGCGTGCGGTGCGATCGGTTCGAGCTGCCCGAGGGAGCGACCGCGTACAAGCGCACGCCCGACTTCGATCAGGCCTCGATCCCCGCGGCGCTGAAGAAGGACCACTCGACGAAGGCCGGCGTGTGGGGACTGATCCACGTGCTCGAGGGTTCACTTCGCTACATCGTGGAGCCGCCGCTCGCGCGCGAGCAGGTGCTCGGGCCCGGTGCCCCGGGCGTCGTCGTCCCCGAGGTCCTGCATCACGTGGTCCCCGAGGGCGACGTGCGGTTCTTCGTCGAGTTCCACCGCGTCGCGTAGTCGCGAGCAACCCCGGCGCGGCGCCCGTGTCTCCACGTCATGCGCGTGTGGCTCGCCGGGATCCTGCTCGTCGCCACCACCGCGCCGGCGCTCGCGTGCTTCGAGCCCGACCTCGATCACATCGCCGCGGGACCACTGATCTCCGATACGCCGATCGGCGACGGGCCGTACAAGCTGTGGGTCACCGGCGTACCGGCGCGGCCCTCGTTCTACGTGCACCGCGGGACCGACGAGAATCGGCCGCCGCCCGCGTTCACGCTGCTCGACGGCACGCCGATCGCCGCGGCGCCGATCTACACGGGCATCCCCGAGTATCCGCTCCGCTACGACCTGCCGATCACGAGCGGCACCATCGTCGCCGGCACCCAGGAGCTCCATCACTACGAGATCGATCCCGCGATGGCGCCGCACACGCGCTCCGTCACCACCGAGCACTGGAACAGCTACCTCGTGGTCGAGATCCACTCCGACGCGGCACTCCTCGAGGTCCACGCGGCGGGCAAGATGTGGACGATGTCGATGTGGGAGCACCAGGTGCTCTACTTCGAGACCGAGGACGTCCGGATCATCGCGCTCTACGGCGACCGCACCACGGCGCAGATCTACGGCGCGGCCGCGCCCTCCGCGCCGCCACCGCCGGCACCGGATCGACGCGGACTTCTGGGAATCCTCGGGCTGCTCGGCGTGTTTGCCGTCGTCGCCGCACGTGGGCACGGACCGTGCCCAGATGCACGCTGACCCTCAGCGCGCGACGCATCCGTGGGTGATTCGGACGCGTCGCGCGCGCGGCTTCGCCCCGGGCAAGGGCGAGGGCGATCCGCGCGCCAGGCGCGTGATCGTCGACGACGAAGAAGCGCGAGCGCGGCGAGCCCGAGCGCGACGCTCGAGGTTGAACCGCTCGCATTGCACCCGACATCCTGGATCCCGGGCTCGCGCGACTCGCTCGGCGGATCGATGCCCGGTGGCGTGCTGCCGCCCTTCGCGCCGAGGCGCTGGGTCAGGAGCGCCACGGAGTTCTGCTTCTGGCGGCACATGTTTCCGGCGATGCCGCACAACCGGTTGCCGTCCTCGCCGCAGTGCGCGTCCACGTTCTGGAACGTGCGCTCGCCGGCGTAGTCGAGATACGTCATCGGATCGGACGCGAGCATCTCGTGGTCGAGGCCGTAGCTGTGCGCGATCTCCTGCGCCATCACCTCGCACATGGTGCGGGCGTTGTCGGGCATCACGTCGGTGAACGTGAACACGATCGAGCTCTCGATGATCCCGCAGTCGGTCGTGAACGGCGACACGCCGGCGACGTTGCTCGGCAGCCCGACATCGTTCGGGTGACCGCCGAAGATCGCCTCCAGGTGCGGGGCATCGCCGGGGTCCTCGTCCGTGATCGTGACGTCGAACGGCCGGTAGATATCGCGCACGCAGGCCACCGTGTCGGCCCAGGTGTCGTCGTCGATGTCCCAGGCGCTGATCGACGTCGGCTCGCTGACGATCGTCGAGGTCTGACTCGACGAGTCATTCGCCGCTCCGGGCCACAGGTCCGCGCCGTCGCGGTTGAGGTAGATGACGCGGCTCTCGGCGCGCGCCGTGGGCGACGCGAGAGGATTGGCAGGGAGCACCTGGCGCGCGAACACGCGGTCACGGGACGCGGTGCCTACGAACTGGTGCGTCGCTACGCGAGTGCCTTCAGACTGAATCGTTCGGAGTGGGTGCGAGGCGTGGGCGGCGCCGGCGCTGATGAGGAGAGTGGTGAACGCCACGAGGGTGCGTTCCACAGGAGTCACTCTACGGATCGCTCGCGTTCTCCGGTAGACAATTTTTCGAATCGTCGTCGATTCGACCGCCACGGATCATGCGCGTTCCGCGCAGGACTCACGGGTTACGGCAGCGTGATCGTTGGCTCGTCGGGATCGGCGCGATAGAGCAGCACGGTGTTGCCGAGGACCTGCGCGACGTCGCTCTTGGTCTGCTGGGCGATCGCATCCGCGGCCTCGTGACGATCGAGGTCCGCGTTGTCGGCGACCTTGATCTTCACCAGCTCGTGGTCGTTCAGAGCCTGGTTGACGGCGGTGATCAGGCCGGCGTCGATGCCGCCCTTGCCGACCTGGACGACGACCTTGAGCTCGTGGCCGAGGCCACGGAGATAACGACGCTGCTTACCGGTCAACACGCTCGGGCTCTATAGCCGAATTGGAGGCCCCACGAACGTGGGGCGCGCAGCAATCGCAACGCGATTGCGCAGGTAGAAAAGCGGAATGCCCGCTGGGGGCAGCGGGCATTCCTGGGGGGAGAACCAGCGAAAACTTAGCGGCGGCGGCGAACCACCAGGCCGAGGAGGGAGAGGCCGAGGAGGAGGCTGCCAGAAGACGAGCCGCCAGTGGAACAGCCGCCGGTGATCTCGCCGGTGTCGCCACCCGAGTTGTCGCCACCGCCCGGCGGGGGAGGCTGCGTGGCGCCCTTCTTGAGCGTGACCGTGAGCTCCTGCGTGGTCACCACGTTGCCGGCCGCGTCGGCGACGTCGACCTTGAACTTGTGGCTGCCCTCGGAGAGCGTCGAGGAGGTCGCGAACGTGAACGGACCGGCACCGCTCTGCATGTCGGACTGCGCGCCATCGACGTACAGCTTCGCGCTCGCGACGGCGACGTTGTCGGCCGCGTTGACGTAGAGGTTGAAGCCGGGGGGCACCGTCGCGCCGACCGAGGGCGAGGTGATCGAGCCGGTGGGCGCGATGGCATCACCGGACTTCGCGCCGAGCCGGTCGGTGAGCAGTTGCACCGAGTTCTGGTTCGCGCGGCAGGTCGAGCCGTTGATGCCGCATGGGCGCGTGGTGTCCTCGCCGCACGAGACCGTCTGGTTCTTGAACGTGCGGTTGCCGGTGTAGTCGAGGTACGTCATCGGGTCGGAGGCGAGCAGCTCGTGGTCGAGGCCGTACGAGTGCGCGACCTCCTGCGCCATGATCTCGCACGCGAGGCGGGCGTCGGCGGGGATGACGTTCGTGAACGTGAACACGATCGAGTTCTCGATGATCGAGCAGTCAGTGGTGAACGGCGACACGCCCGCGACGCCGTTCGGCATGCCGAGCATACCGGGCGAGCCACCGAACACCGCCTCGATGTGCGGGGTCTGGCCGGGGTCGGTCTCCGTGACCTGCACGTCGAACGGAGCGAACAGCTCCTTCATGCAGGTGACGGTCGCGGTCCACGTCGTCGCGCTGACGTTCCACGCGGGGAGCGTGGTGGCCTGCGACGCGAGCGTCGAGCGGTTCGTGCGCGAGTCGTTGTTGCCCGGCTGCAGGGTCACGCCGTTCTTGTTGAGGTAGATGACCTTGCTCTGCGCGAGCGCGGTCGTGCCGGTGATCGTGGAGTCGCCCGAGGGCGGGAGCACCTGACGCGCCATCTGCAGGTCGTTGATGGTCGGCGCGCCCGCGACGATATCGCCGTAGGCCGCGGTCCCCGGAGCCTTGAACTGCCGCACAGAGACCTCGGCGCTCGCGATGGCGGGGAGGAGGAGCAGAGTGCCGACCAGGAGACTGCGCATGGTTCGTAGCAAATCCACGGTTCGTGCCACGCGGGTCGTCGGGTCCCAGATCCCTTGATTTCGCAGCATGTACGAGCGGTTAGGATAATGTTGCACAACTCGTGCATCGCTCGATTTCGGCCCTCGATCTGGGGCCCGTGCACGGGGAACGGAGCCTCGGGCCCCAGACACCGGCCTACATCGGAGCTACGCGGCTTTGACGCCGTTGATCGAGACCGAAACGGCGACCAGCGGATTGGCGCCGCCACCGCCGTCCGATCCGGGAGCGGGACCCGGAGCCGGTGCGGCTGCTGCTCCGCCACCTCCACCACCGCCGCCTCCGCCTCCGCCTTTCGCGGCGCCGATGATGCTGGCGACGCCGTTCATGATCGGACCGGCGTTCGAAAGGAGGCTGCCGAGGATGGCGCCGCCGGCGCCGCCGGTGACGGATGCGAGTGCTGATCGGTCGATGGGCTGCATGGTGAACGGGAGCAAGAGCAGCCCCCGTGCCACGCGGAAGGTCGCGACATCACGTGCGGAGCGCAGCACGATCTGTCGCTCGTGGAATGCAGACGCGGGGCCTCTATCGCGCGGTCGCAACCCGGCAGAGCGCTTCGAGCTCGCTGATCTGCTTCGGGCACCCGGCGGTCAGCACCTCGTTGCCGGTCTCGGTGATCGCCACGTCATCTTCGATCCGCACGCCGATGCCGCGCAGCTCCGCCGGGACATCGGGCGCATCGGCCGCGATGTACAGCCCGGGCTCCACGGTGATCACCATGCCGGCCTCGAGCGAGCGCGCCTTGCCGGCCTTCGTGTACGCGCCGACGTCGTGGACGTCGAGACCGAGCCAGTGCGAGGTGCCGTGCATGAAGAACCTGCGGTAGCTCTGATCCTTGACCCGCTCCTCGACGGTGCCGGTCAACAGGCCCAGCTCGATCATGCCCTCGGTGAGCGACTTCACGCAGTGCTCGTGGAGCTGGTCGATCGTCGCCCCCGGCTTCGCCATCGCGACCGCGGCCTCCTGCGTGCGCAGGACGACCTCGTAGACCCTGCGCTGCGGCGCACTGAACGTGCCGTTCGCGGGCCACGTGCGCGTGATGTCGGCCGTGTAGTGGTCGTACTCGCAGCCCGCGTCGACGAGCACGAGGTCGCCGTCGGCGATCGCGCAGCGGTTCTCGATGTAGTGGAGGATCGTGGCGTTCTCGCCGGTGCCGACGATCGTCGCGTAGCCGGGGCCCGTACCGCCGGCCTTGCGGAACGTGTAGTTGATCTCCGCCTCGAGCTCGTGCTCGAACACCCCGGGGCGGCCGAGCTTCATCGCGGCGATGTGCGCCTCGCTCGTGATCCGCGACGCCTTGCGAAGCGCCGCGAGCTCCTCGGGCCGCTTGCGCAGCCGCAGCTCGTGCAGCGCGGCGCGGGGATCCACCACGGCGCGGGGCGGGCGGCGCCCCTTCTTCTCGGTCTTGCGCAGGCGAGCGAGCGCACGCGCGACCATCAGGTCCATGTCGTCATCGAGGCCGAGCGAGTAGTGGAGCTCCTCGGTGTTCGAGATCAGCTCCCACAGCTTCGTGGTGAGCTCCGCCGCGGGGTACGCCTCGTCGGCGCCGTACGTGGCCTTCGCACCTTCGATGCCGGCGCGGCGACCGTCCCACACCTCGAGCTCCGGATCGCGCGGCCTGACGAACATCACGACGCGCTCGGTCTCGGCACCGGGGCGGAGGATCAACGTCGCATCGGGCTCGACGAAGCCGGTGAGGTAGTAGAGGTCGGAGTGCTGGCGGAACGGATGAAACGCGTCTCCGTTGCGCAGCCGTTCGGGAAGCGACCGCACCACCGCCACGCCGCCCGGCCCCAGCGCCTCCATGTACGCATCGCGCCGTTGCGCGAACACCGCAGGGTCGAACATGCGCCGACCATAGCGCGTTAGCGGCGACGACGGCGGCGCACCGAGAACAGCACCGCGCCGAGCATCATGGCCCAGCCCGCGCTCGCCTTGCCGGACGAGCAGAGCATCACGGGACCCTGCACGTCGTCGCCGTAGCCGTAGCCGCCCTCGGGATAGTACGGGTCGTCGGCCTGCGGGCACGAGCCGAGGTTCGACGTGCCTTCCTGCGTCGCGCCGTGCGCGCGGAGGTTCGCGAGGTACTGGTCGATCAGCACGAGGTCCGCCGCGGTATCCGGATCCTCGTGGAGCTGATTCCACGCCGAGGCGTTGAGGCGCGTCGCGTTGAGCGCGGACGCGGCGCAGTTGAGGTCGTAGCTCATCGTCGCCTGGCGCAGGCCGAGGTACAGGTTGTACATCGCGTAGCGCTCCGCCATCTCCGGACCCGAGAGGTACGGATCCTCGGGCGTCTCGGTCGGGTCGGCGGCGTAGTCGAGCGACACGCTCTGCGAGATGCGCTCGATCGAGCCGGGCGCGCGGTACGAGATCTTGAGGTCGGCGACCTTCGACGACGCGTCGCCCGTGGGCTCGAGGTGGATGAAGATCGTGCTGCCACCGCCGCGACGCCCCTCGGTGGGCGCCTGGCTGGTGCGGCTCGCGAGGAACACGGCCGGAATCGTCATCGAGCCCTTGGTCGGCTGCGTGGTGAACAGGCGGCTACCCACGACCTCGCCGAACTTCCAGCCGGAGGCGGCGGTCGCGTCGATCTTGATGTCGAGCGCGAGCGGCGACATGAAGAAGTCGAGCTCCTCGGTGAACACCTCGGAGGCGGCGCTGCCGTCCTCGAGGAAGTAGTAGTTGCCGGCGCCGTTCTCGGCGAGGCCGCGCATCAGGTCGACGTCGAAGTCGTTGCCGACGCCGATCGTGGTGAGGCCGATGCCCTTCGTGATCCACGTCTTCGCCATGTCCATGATCGCGGGGCGCGACGTGTTGCCGACGGTGGCGAGACCATCGGAGAGGAACACGATGCGGTTCTGCTTCTCGCTCTTCGGGTACTCGCCGAGCACGTTGAAGCCGGCCTCGAGGCCCGCGTAGATGTTCGTGCCGCCGCGCGGCTGCAGCCGGCTGACCGCAGCGTGCAGGGCCGTACGGTCGAGCTCGGTGGTGAACGTCGCCTCCTGCGTGACCGTGTCGTCGAACGAGATGATCGAGAGCCGGTCCTCGGGCAGGAGGTTCTCGACGAGCGTGTGGAGGCCGACCTTCACCTTGTCGAGACGGCCGTCGGAGGCCATCGAGCCGGAGTGGTCGACGACCACCACGAGGTTGAGCGGTAGGCGGTGATAGCTCGCCGGATCGACGTTCGTGGTGACGGCGATCTGCAGGGTCGCCTGGTGCGCGCCGGTCAGCCAGTCGCGGCCGACGGAGAGGCCGGGCGTCAGGCACAGCGTGTCGGCGCAGCCCTGGCCGGGGATCTGGTTGAAGTGCTCGTTGAAGAAGCCGTTCGCATCGAGCGTGTTCGAGGCGGGAATCTCGCCGCGGTCGAGGATCGAGCGGAACTCGCCGATGTCCTGGGCGCCATCGAAGCTGACGTTGCCGCCACCTCCCGTGTCGTCGCCCGCGGCGCCGCTCGAGTCTGCACTGCCGGCACACGCTGCCGTTGCGAGGAGAAGGACGGAGCCGAGGAGGCCGACGGTGGGACGCATGCTGGTGTCTTCAGCACCATTGATGCCAGTCCGCCCGGGGCCAGGATTTGCGAGCGCGTGAAAGACGTTAGGTCGGATCTGGCTGGATCGCGAGCGGCCCGCGAGTTCGCCGGCGATCGGCCGAGGCACGACATCGATGTCCTACCAGCGGCACTCGGGGAACGCGGTCCGGGCATCCACGGTGGCGGCGGTGCACCACTTCCGGCCGTACTTGTCCTTCCAGCCCTTGATGTTCCGGGTGCCGGCCGAGGTCCACAGCGCGGCCAGGCGATCGGCCTCGCGATCGATCGAGGCACCGAGGTCGCCGCCGATCTGGTCCGCGCACGCACGACGACGCTCGAGGTGCTCGTCGCACTCGGCCACGCCGGTCGCGGAGCGCCGGCAGCCGACGGCGATCAGCAGGAGCAGTGCGGCTCTCGTCATCGCGTTTGCGAGTATACGTAGCGAATGAGGCCCGCCAAGCTCGTCGCCGTCGCGATCCTTCTGGCCGCGTGCTCCCGGAAGCCGCCGCCGCCGCCGAGGGAAGGTCCGGGCAGCGGCAGCGCCGTGAAGGTCGCCGCGCCGCCGATCGATGCGGCGGTGGTCCCGAACTACCGCACGCCCGAGTCGGGTGACCACGTGGAGGCGGCGGTCGCGGGCACGGGGAAGACGTTCATGGTGGTGTCGGAGTCCGAGCAGGCCACGAAGGTCGGCAAGGAGATCCTCGCGTCGGGCGGTAACGCCGTCGATGCGGCGGTCGCCACCGCGTTCGCGCTCGCGGTGGTCCATCCCACCGCCGGCAATCTCGGCGGCGGTGGGTTCGCGGTGATCCGCGTGGCGCCGGGCAAGGCGCTCGCGCTCGACTTCCGCGAGACCGCACCGGGTGCGGCGACCGCGGACATGTACCTCGACAAGGACGGCAAGCCGACGAAGGCGTCGCTCGTCGGGCACAAGGCCTCCGGGGTACCGGGCTCGGTCGCCGGGCTGTGGGCGCTGCATCAGAAGCTCGGCAAGAAGCCGTGGAAGGAGCTGCTCGAGCCCGCGATCACGCTCGCGCGCGATGGCTTCACGATCGACGAGCACACGCACGAGTCGATCGTGCTGCGCGCGGAGCGGCTGCTCGCGTTCCCCAAGACCGGCGAGATCTGGGTGCCTGGCCGCGTGCCGCGCGAGACCGGGGCGACGGTCGCGATCCCGCAGCTCGCGGTCGCGCTCGAGCGGATCCGCGACTCCGGCGCCGACGGGTTCTACAAGGGCGAGACGGCGGCGGCGATCGCCGCGGAGATGAAGGCGGGCGAGGGCCTGATCACGCTCGAGGATCTCGCGACGTACCAGGCCGTGTGGCGCGATCCGATCCGCGTCGCGTATCGCGGTCGCTCGATCGTCACCATGCCTCCGCCGTCGTCGGGCGGCATCGTGCTCGCGATGACGGCGGGCATGCTGGAATCCACCGACGTGGGCAAGCTGGAGTGGCACGGTGCGGAGCACGTGCATCTGCTCGCCGAGGTGTGGCGGCGCGCGTTCGCGGCGCGCAACGAGCTGCTCGGCGATCCGGCGTTCGTCAAGGACATGCCGATCGCGAAGCTGACGAGCAAGCCGTACCTCGACAAGCTCACGGCGACGATCACCGCGAACGCCACGCCGTCGAAGGACGTCGGCGCGCTGATCGAGGGCAACCACACCACGAACCTGTCGGTCGTCGACGGCGCGGGGATGGCGGTGGTGATGACCACCACGCTGAACACCGCGTGGGGCAGCGGCGTCACCGTGCACGGGTTCCTCATGAACAACGAGATGGATGACTTCACCGCGAAGCCCGGATCGCCGAACGTGTTCGGCCTGGTCCAGGGCATCGCGAACAAGATCGAGCCAGGCAAGCGCATGCTGTCGTCGATGTCGCCGACGATCGTCGAGACCGCGAAGGGCGAGCTCGAGCTGGTGGTCGGCGCGCAGGGCGGCCCGCGGATCATCACGGCGGTGTGGCAGACGCTGTCGAACGCGATCGACTTCAAGCGCAGCGCCGCGCAGGCCGTGGCCGCGCCGCGGATCCATCACCAGCACCTCCCCGACAAGGTGTTCATCGAGGAGGACTCGATCACCAAGGACACCGCCGACAAGCTGACGTCCCTCGGCTACGCGATCGACTTCGCCGCATCGACGCGCGAGTTCGGCGCGGCGAACGCGATCGAGCGCACCGGCTCCGGCTGGGAGGGCGCCGCCGATCCACGCGGCGGCGGCGCCGCGATGGGCGATTGATGCGCTAGCATCGGAACCATGCCGCGCGGCTCGAAGAGCGATCCGACCGAGAGTGGCGTGCTGGTGTATCCGAAGCTGCCGGTCCCCGAGCAGCGCCTGCGGAAGAGCGAACCGCGGATACCGAAAGCGGGCGGCTCGTCGAGGAGCAAGACGCTCGCCGTGATCTTCGCCGGAGGGCTGGTCGCGGGTGCGGTGGTCGGCTTCGTCCTGCGGCCGCGGCTGTCCCCGGATGGGCGGATCGCGAAGTCCGAGACCGCCGCCGACGAGGCGACGAAGGCCGCCGGGATCCAGAAAGACCGGGCGGATGGGCTGGCCACGCAGCTCTCGGCGGCCGAGGCGAAGGAGAAGGATCTCCAGACCGCGCTCGAGACCGCGGAGCAGGCGCAGGCCAAGCTCGCCGACAAGGCCGCCGACGCCGACAAGAAGTCGAAGGACGCCGATGCCGTGCAGGCGAAGCTGAAGGCCGCGATCGACAAGTCCTCGGGCTCGGTGTCGCAGGAAGGCGAAGAGATTCACCTCCAGCTCGTGGATCGCGTGCTGTTCAAGGTGGGCGACGACCAGCTCACCGACAAGGGCAAGCAGGTCCTCGCGAGGGTCGCCGCCGCGCTCAAGGACCTCCCCGACAAGCAGGTGTGGGTCCAGGGTCACACCGACGACACGCCGATCGTGGCGCCCCCCGCGCCGAAGAAGCCCGTGAAAGGCGCGGCTCCGCCGGCACCGCCGCGGTTCGCGACGAACTGGGAGCTGTCGTCGGCGCGCGCACTGACCGTGGTGCACTACCTGCAGGACACCGCGAAGCTCGATCCGTCGCGCCTCGCCGCGCTCGCGTTCGGTCAGTACCGCCCGATCTCGCGCTCGAACAAGGCGAGCAACCGCCGCATCGAGATCGTGCTGTACCCACACCGCGCCGTGATCGAGAAACGGTAGCTTCCGCGCTAGACTGGTCGCGGTGTCTTCCGCGACCATGCAATCACCCGACGCGATCGCCGAGCTGGCGCGCATCTGGCGTCGGTTCGAGGGCGATCCCGACGGTGCGATCCACGCGATCACCGAGACCGCCGCGCGGGCGCTGAAGACGGCGCGCGCGAGCGTGTGGCTGCTCTCGGAGGACTCCACCGAGATGACGTGCGTGGATCTCTACGAGGCCGCCGAGGACCGGCACTCCGCCGGCACCGTGCTGAGCTCCACCGACTTCCCGCGCTACTTCGCCTCGATGCTCGAGGAGGAGACGATCGCCGCGACCGACGCGCACACGGATCCGCGCACGTCCGAGTTCTCGCTCTCGTACCTCGGTCCGCTCGGCATCGGCGCGATGCTCGATGCACCGATCCGCACCGGGCTGCGCCTGGTCGGCGTGCTGTGCCACGAGCACATCGGTCCCGCGCGCGAGTGGGGCCTCGGCGAGAAGAAGGACGCGGCGTTCCTCGCGAGCCTGGCATCGCTCACGCTCGAGCTGAAGAACCGCGCGATGCGCGAGGCGTTGCTCGCGGCCACGCTCGAGTCCACCGGCGAAGGCATCCTGGCCTCCGACGACAAGCGCGTGCTCGCGTACAACCAGCGGTTCCTCGACATGTGGCGGCTCGATGCCAAGGCGATGCGCTCGTTCGAAGGTGTGCGCACGTACATCGCGGCACGGACCTCGCTCTCGGGGCTCGTCGGTGCGGCGAACGAGGCGTTCGCGGGTGCCGGCGGTGAATCGATCGACGTGCTCGAGCTCGACGACGGTCGCGTGTTCGAGCGCTCGAGCCGACCGCAGCTCATGGGCAAGCAGGTGGTGGGTCGCGTGTGGAGCTTCCGCGACATCACGGCGCAGCGTCGCTCCGAGACCGCGCTGCGGGCGAGCGAGGCCAAGATGCGCGATCTCGCGATCCGCGATGGCCTGACCGGTCTGTTCAACCGACGCCACGTGCTCGAGCTGTTGGACGATGACATCGCGCGGTCGCTGTCCGCGGGAGAGCGGCTCAGCATCGGCCTCGTCGACCTCGATTTCTTCAAGCGCGTCAACGACGAGCTCGGCCACCTGACCGGCGATTCCGTGCTGCGTGACTTCGCGAAGCAGCTCACGCAGCGATTCCGCGCGAGCGACCATGTCGGACGCTACGGCGGAGAGGAGTTCCTCGTCGTGTTGCGCGGCGCGAACACCGCCGCCGCGGCGCGCGTGTTCGACGAGGTTCGCGACGGCTTCAGGAACCGCGACTTCGCCGAGCTGCCGCGCTACTCGTTCAGCGCGGGGATCGCCGAGCTCGGCGTCGACGGCAGTGACGCGATGGAGCTGCTCGGCCGCGCCGACATCCGATTGTACGAGGCGAAGCGGCAGGGCCGCGACCGCACCGTCAGCGCCGGCTAGGACTGCCGCTCGACGAAGTTCACGAGGTCGGCGTCCACGGCCTCGACGAGCGTCTCGGGGCCATCGATCTCCGTGGTCCGATCGCGCGCGAACACGAGGAGCGGGATCTGGCCGAGCTCCTTCGCGGCGCGCAGGTCGCGGACCACGTCGTTGACGCCCTCGGATTTCAGATCGAGGAGGATCGCGCGCGGCCGGAGCGCGCGAGCGAGTCGCGAGATCTGGACGAGCGCGCGGGTCATCGACACCACCGTGTAGCCGCGGGCCGATAGCATCAGATCGAGCTGCTGCAGGCGCGCCCGGTCATGCTCGACGATCAACACCACTCCGCGCTCCGGCTCGGCGGGCGTCACCTTCGGCATGGAGACGAACGGGAGTGGCTGGCTGATGCTCTTGTGCGCGTCGCGCGAGCGATAGACGGCGAGGGCGACCTTGTTGAGCAGCTCGTCCACGTTGAACGGCTTCTCCACGACCTCGCTGGCGCCCAGGGTCTGGAGGTTGACATTGAGGCCGTGCACGGCCGTCATGATCAGCACCGGGACGCCGGAGTACGCCGGGATCTCCCGCAGCGCCTGGAGGAACTGCCGGCCGTTCATGCCGGGCATCATCAGGTCGAGGAGGATCGCGTCGGGGCGTGCGGCGTTGACGCGCTCGAGGGCGGTCTCGCCATCGACGGCGAGATCCACGACATAGCCCTCATCGGCAAGGACCTGGCCGAGCGTCTCGCGCACCATCGGCTCGTCGTCGACGACGAGTACAAGCCCCTCCTTCGCGTGCGAAGCCATTCCGTTCGCGCAGCGTACCACCCACGATAGGCGCGGTGTACCATCGCTCCGATGTCGTCGGGGACGCCACTCGCCGCCGGGTACGAGGCGCTGCGTCCGCTCATCCTCCAGCGCCTCCTCGATCTCCGGTCCACGCTGGATCCGTCGCTCGGCCGGCTCGATGATCCCACCGCGCGCGCGCAGATCAGCGCGGTCCTCGATCACCTCGGGAACTTCATCGCGACCGGTGACCTCGGCCTCCACCGCGCCTTCCTCCACACGTTCATGGCGATGCGGGCGGCCGAGGCCCAGAGCCCGGCCTCGGTGCTCGCGATGCTGGTCGCGATCGGCGACACCGCCGCGCAGGTCGCCCAGGACGAGGGCGCCGGCACCGCGGAGGGCGCCGAGCTGACCCTGCTGCTCACGCGCGTCACCGCGACCACGGCGCGCGCGGTCAACGATCTGATCGCCGACGAGCTCGGCCGCCGGCTCGGTCAGTGGAGCGAGCTGCAGAAGCGAGAGCGCGAGGGCCACCAGTGACCACCGCTCCGCCGACCCTCGGGATCCGCGTCGCGGGTGACACCAACGTCGGCAAGGTGCGCACGACGAACGAGGACGCGATGATCGTCGATCCGATGCGCGGCCTGTTCGTCGTGCTCGACGGCATGGGGGGCGCGAACGCGGGTGACGTCGCGTCGCAGATGGCGCGCGATGCGATCGCCGAGTTCGTGCTGCATCGCCGATCCACGATGCCGGCGCCGGCGCTCCTCGAGGGCGCGATCCAGGCCGGCTCTGCCACCGTGTACGCCGCCGCGCAGGCGAACCGCGAGCGGCACGGCATGGGCACCACCTGCGTCGCGTGCCTGATGGTCGATCCGAGCCACGTGCTGGTCGGGCACGTCGGCGATAGCCGCGCCTATCTCCTCCGCGGCGGTCGCCTGCAGATGCTGACGCGCGACCACACGATCGTCGAGGAGCTGGTCGATCGCGGCCTGCTCTCGCCCGAGGATGCCGAGCGGCACCCGTACAAGAACGTGCTGTCGCGCAACCTCGGTGCGCGCTCCGAGGCGCGGGTGGATATCGTCGAGGTCGAGCTCAAGCCGGGCGATCGCCTGCTGCTGTGCTCCGATGGCCTCTACGGCTACGCGTCGGCGGAGGGCATCCAGTACATCCTCGGCTCGGGCGACGAACCCGAGCACGTGGCGCGCGATCTCATCGACCTCGCGCTGCGCGGTGGTGGTGGCGATAACGTCACGACCATCGTCCTCGAGGCGCCCGCCGCGCCGCCGAGCTCCACGCAGATCGTGCGCACGAACGGCGCGGTCGCGTGGTGGCAGCGCCGGCAACGGTTCCTGCACGTCGCGAAGGAGCGCGGCCTGACGCGCAATCCGATCGTGCGCGGACTCGAGCCGAAGGAGGCTCTCGAGCTGATCGCGCTCAGCCTGTGCCAGGCCATCTATCACGACCTCGAGAAATCGACCGGCGTGAACGTGTGGACGTTCGCGCAGCACCTCGCCGGTGGCTGGTTCGAGCAGGGCGGGGACTGGGCGCCGCTGCGCGGGATGATGGACATCCTCGGCGAGAGCTCGCGGACGGTCGTGGAGGAGCTGCGCACGATCGATCCGCAGCTCGGGTTCCTGCTCGACGTTGCCGTCAGTCGCGCGCTCGTGGTCGCGGAGCTCGCGCTCGGTGGCCTGCTCGCCGAGCGGCTGCGCCAGGTCGATACCGATCTCATCCACCTGCACACCGCGGCGCAGGAGACCATCGAAGGCAGCGGCGACGAGCTGCTCGATACCGGTGACACCGGCGATCGCTTCATCGATCGGCCGACCATCCCGTTCCTCCGCCCCGATCGCCCGGTGACGCACTCCGGCGAGACCGCCGAGGTGATGTCCGCGATCGAGAAGACGCTCACCATCGCGCGCGCCCGCACCGCACCGCGCGCCGAGCTGGTCAAACACGTGCTGACCGCGCTCGAGACGATCGCCACCGAAGGCGCGGGGAGCTTCGCGACCTCGGTGCTCGCCGCGCGCGATCTGTACGGCGTGCGCAGCGTCGATGACAACGGCATCATGCCGCTGTTCGACGCGCTCGATCAGGCGCGCATCCTCACCGCGTCGAGCGTCCACCAGATCACCGCCTCCGACACCACGCGGGCGCGCGTGCTGCGCACGATCAGCGCGGCGCACCAGCGGCTCGTCGGCGCGGCGACCGGGCTCGTCCTCGAGGCCGCCGCTCCGTTCACCGACAAGTTGCGCGAGTCGCAAGCGCTGACCTCGGAGCTGCGCGATCAGGTGGCGAAGGCGGAGAAGCAGCGCGCCGAGCTGGAGCGCCGGTTCGCGACCGGCGTGGACGCGAGCCTGCCGTGGGGCGCTCGAGGAACGACGGAGTGGTGACATGAGCGAACAAGACATGGCCGCTGCCGTCTCCGTCCTCCGCGACGAGGTCCTCGACACCGTCGAGCACGGCGATCGCGATCCGCCGGGGGCCGAGGTGTTCGATGCCCTGCTCCGCACGCTGTCGATCGGCGGCGAGTCCGTGCCCGGCCTCGATCTCACGCTCCACGACTCGGTCGCGCGTCGCCTCGCGTGGGGCGACAGCGAGGAGGTCGTGCTGCAGGACGCCGAGCTCGTGTTCGATCGCCTGCTCGTCGCCGTGGATCGCGCGTTCCGCGATCCCGACGATCAGATGGTCGTCATCGAGGCGGCCACGCAGGTCGCGGTCACCGTCGCGCGCGTGGTGTCACTCGCCGCGGTGTCGCGGGCCACGCGCGATCGCGCCGACCGGCTGCGCGAGGAGATGGCGCAGCGTCAGCTCAAGGAAGTGCTCGAGAAGCAAAAGGCGAACATCGCCAAGCTCGAGGCCGATCTGCGCTCCGGCTTCCGCTGACTACGCCTTCGCCGGCGCACGGTAGCGGCCCGAGGCGATCGCCGCATCCACCTCCGGAAGCACCTCGGCGCGCGCACGCAGGATCTGGCTGTTCAGATCGTGCGCGAACCACAGCAGGCGGAGGAACGCCGAGACGGCGAGCGCCGCGAGGATGATCGGGATGAACACGAGCGAGCCGCCCGCGAGGCCGATGCCGGCGCCGGCGATCGCGGCCATCAGACCGATCTTCGCCTTCGCCGCATCGCCCTTCCACTTTCCGACCACGCCCTGCGCGACGCCGTCGTACGTGGGCGCGGTCGCGGAGCGGATCACGGAGATGTCCTGCGTTCCGGTGGTGGCGCCGATCTTGAGCGCCGCGGCGAGGGCCTCGCAGTACGTGCCCTCCATCTTCTTCGCCATGAACTCGGCCTGGTTCGGGTTCGTGCGGAGCAGGTTGATCATCGAGAGCTTCGACTGCGCGTAGCTCGAGTTGCTGGTGAACGTCTTCGCTGCCGGAATCAAGGTGATGACGAGGCCGATCGAGGCGAGGCCGAAGGCGGCGAGCGTCTTCAGCATGCTCGGCTCCTCCTTCTTCTCCTCGGGCTTCTCCGCGAAGTCCTCCGGAGACTGGGCGTACGCGACGTCGTAGACGGCGAACACGGTGACGACGCCGAGGATGAGACCTGCGAGATGGGCACGCTTCATGGGTGGCTCTGCGGGATGTCTGCGGTGATCGCGTCGAGCAAGGCCTCGAGGCCGGTGTCGCGCTCGACGAAACGGTGAACGAGATCCGAGCTGCCCTTGCCGTTGCCACGCACGATGCGCCGCGCCTTCGGTTGCAGCTTGCGGATGCCTTCCATGATCGGCGTGACGCGTGGGTCCTCGCCATCGAGCTCCGCGATCACGGCGTCGAGATCCACGTTCTCGATCGCCTCGGCGACGCTCTCGCCGTCGGTCGCGAACAGCACGTCCCATCCGCTCGTCACGTAGAGCGCCATCGCGCCGCGCTGGCGGTGATCGTCGCCGACCACGAGCACGCGGAACCGCTTGGTCGACTTCTCCGTGGACGCGGTCGTGCGCCGCGCGGCCGACATCACGAGCGCGCTCCACTCGACCGGAGGCTCGATCACGAGGATGCCGAGCGACCAGCTCGGCGATACGGCCTCGCGGACCACGTCGCCGATCACCTCGAGCGCGCCGCCGCTCGCCGGGTCGACGAGCGAGACCGCGAGGCGCGTCCCGAGCGGGAACCAGGCGGCGGTATCCAGGGACAGCCCGACCTCGGAGACGTCACGCGTACGGCACACAGCCAGCTCCCCACCCAGGAGAGGCTGCGCCGTGGCGGGTATCTCGATTCGGTATCGAGGTGCGCGACGCGACAATAGATGAATCTTGCCATAGCCCCCGAGGCCCGTGGGTCACGGAGGAGTTGCTTTGGTCGCGGGTCCGCGCAAAGGTGCCTACATGTCCCGCCTGCTCCCCGCGGTCTGCGTGCTCGCCCTGGTCGCTCCGCGCATCGCACGCGCCGACAAGGACATCGTGATCGAGATCCCCGGCGAACGCACGACGGAGCAGAAGCTGCTCGTCGGCGGCCTCGCCGGGGCGGGCGTCATCATCGGGGCGATCGGCGCTTACTTCCACAACGACTCGCGGTCCGCCTCCGACGACGTGGGATCCGACAGGTTCACCGGCCACGCGTGGACCTCCGAGGATCAAGACCTCGTCGATCGCGCGGATCGCTCGAAGTCGCGCGCGATCATCGGCTACAGCATCGGCGGCGCCCTGCTGATCGGCGCCGTCGTCGCGTACATCGTGACCGATCCGCCGAGCGAGACCGCCACGATCCATCCGCACGGTCGCGGCTCGGCCGGCCTGGCGCCGACCGACGGTGGAGCGATGGCGTTCGGGGCGTGGAGCTTCTGATGCGCGCCTGGATGTTCGCGATGGTCGTCCTCGGCGCGTGCACCCCCGAGATCGTCGCCGGCGCATACCTGTGCGGTCCCGACGAGTCATGCCCCGATGGGCAGGCCTGCGACGGCGTCACGGCACTCTGCGTGGCGGCCACCAGCCGGCAGCCGTTCTCCTGCGGGGACGACCTGACGGAGATCGAGCCGAACAACGGCGCGGGCGCCGCGCAGACGTTCCCGATGCTCAACTGCGCGTCGTCGCTCGCCGAGGTGCGCGGATGCGCGCCGCTCGATGACGCCGAGGACTGGTTCGGCTTCGACGTGCCCGCGACCTGCGCCACCACGATCGCTCACCTTCGCGTCGCGTCCTCGATCGCGTGGCAGACGCTCGGGTTGCAGCTCTCCGGACCGAACGGCACGTTCGACGCGACGCCGACGTGCGGCGAGGGGTATCCCGATGACGGCAACGTCCAGATCTGCCTCGATCAAGAAGTGACACCGGGCGGGCATTACACCGTGCGGGTCGCTCCGACCGGCGAGGGAGACTGCGACGGCGCGTGTCGCTTCAACCGCTACAGCCTCGGCTTGCAGCTGGGGACGCGCTAGCGAAACTACGGTAGCGTCGAGCTGGGTGACGGAGTTGCACTGGAACTGGCTGTGCACGCCGTACGTGCTGTGCTCGCTGCTGATGCTCGCGGTGGCGATCACCGCCGCGCTCGTGCGCGGCGATCGGGTGATGCGGATCGGCGTGGTCGGGGCGGCCACGACCACGTTGCCGTGGTCGATCTGCACGGCGCTCGCGGTGTGCAGCGATACCAGCGACATGGCGATGCGCCTGTTGCGCGTGGGCTCGGGCCCGGTCGCGCTGATCGGACCGAACCTCATGCTCGTGCTGCTCGGCGTGTCGGGGCAGCTCGAGCGCAACCGGTGGATCGCCCGCGTCGCGTACGTGGTCGGCGTGATCCTGCTCGCGTTCGCATGGGGCACGGACCTCGTGATCCCGGGCGTGCAGCGCTTGCCAAGCGGCATGTACTACGCGACCGCCGGCCCGCTGACCGACGTGCACTGGAGCCAGCTCGCCGTGTGGCTCACGGTCGGCGTGGTGATCATGCGGCGGAGCACCACGAGCGGCGAGAAGCGGAAGATCTCGCGGTTGCTCGTCACGCTGCTCGGGCTCGGTGCGGTGGGCTCGCTCGACATGCTCACGCTCCACGGCGTGTGGGCCCTGTATCCGATCGCGTGGCTACCGGCGTGCATCGCGGGCGTGCTCGCGCTCTACCTCGTGCTCAAGACGGATCTGCTTCGCCCGCAGGGCTTCGATCGCTACGTGTTTCACGAGATCCTCGGGTTCGCGGCCGCGAGCGTCGTGGTCGGTGTCGCCGCGTTTCTGCTCGAGGGCGCAACGCCACTCGCCGAGGTGGTGGTCGCCAGCGGGGTGTGGGTGATCGCGCTCGGCATCACCTGGGCGATCGCGCAGCAGCGACCGCTGCGGGTCGCGGGATCGAGCGAGCTCGAGAAGTTCGTGTCGGCGCTCGCGGACGTCGAGGACGAGCGCGTGATGGTGCAGCGCCTCGCCGCGCTGTGGAAGCCGCTCAAGATCGAGCTGCGCAGCATGTGGCGCAAGGATGGCGACGCGGTCGTCGAGGTCTCGGAAGGCACGCGCTGGCCGATCGATGCAGAGGTCAGTGCGTGGCTCGTCGAGAACCCGGATGCACTCGCGCCGGGCGATCTCGCGACCATGCGGCTTGGTGCGCTGCGGCCAAAGCTCGAGGCGATGACGGGCGCGCAGGGCGCCTCGCTCGTGGTGCCGTTGCTCGATCGCGGCGCGCTCGTCGGGATCGCGCTGGCCGATCACGGCGATGCCCTGCGTGATGACGAGCGCGGCCTGGTCAAGGAGTCCGCACGAGCGGCGGCGCGCGCGCTGACGTATGCCTCGCTCGCACGCGCAGCGGCGAAGGAGGGCGCGAACGCCCGCGAGGTCGAGGTCGCCGAGGCGATGCGCCTGCAGGCCGCGGCGAGCCGCGATGACGAGCTCGGACGGTGGACCGTGGCGGCCGAGTACCGCGCGGCCGCGAGGACCACCGGTGCCGGCTGGTCAGCGGCGCTGCTCGCGGATGGTCGGCTCGCGCTGATGATCACCGAGGCCAAGGCCGATGGCGTTGCCGCCGCGCTCGCGACCGCGGCGCTGACCGGAGCGTTCGCAGCCGCGACGACGGGGGCCGCGCCGGTGGAGCTCGACGATCTGCTCGCGAGCCTGCGCGCGAGCGCCGAGGGTGTGATGCGCGGCGGTGAGCCGATCGCCGCGTTCATCGCCGTCCTGGATGCGGATCGCCAGTCGCTCACGTGGGCGTGTGCGGGCCACCCGGGCGGGTACATGATCGGTCCGATCGCGTACGACCTCGCGTCGTTCCCGTCGGGCTCGGGCACCGCGCCGCGACCGATTCCGGTGGCGCTCGGCGGTGGCGGTGGCGCTCTCGGTGCGAGCACGACCGAGGTCTCGCGCGGCCAGGCTCCGCTACCGCACGACTCGCTGCTCGTGATCGCATCGACCGCGGTGCGCGGCGAGGACGAG
>JBBRED010000072.1:0-27831 GCA_038203335.1 Haliangiales bacterium
ATCGGTCCGAACCCATTAGTTTCTCCGCCCTACTGGCGCGGTAGCTCAGTGGTAGAGCAGGGGTCTCATAAGCCCTTGGTCGGCAGTTCAACTCTGCCTCGCGCCACAACCATTCGGTGACGTTCGACGAGCGGCGGCGGCCTCAGCGCCACCCCGCGAACCGGTGCAGCTCTCTCGGAGAATGCATCGGGTGTCCGTCCTTGTCGTCGCGTTGTTCGCCACGGCGAGTGGTGGATGACGATCAACAACGAAGCGCGGCTCGCTCGACGTGATCGAGAACGACGGCGATCCGGTGCCGGCTCCGCGAGGCTGTCGATCGCGTGTCAGGGTCGCCTGCAACGCCAACGCATCCCGATCCGGAGGCTTCTAGCCGGTAAGGGCTCGTTTTCACTGACTGACGCCGTCGTGCGAATGTTACCTGCACGAGTGCCTTCGCAGCGGCGGGACGCTAGGCTGTCCTCACGTGACGGAGGTTGTACGCGGCCAGGTCAGTGATCGGCCGTGGGGTCAGACCCTCGCGCAGCTCGGGATCCGGAAGGTCACCGGTCAGCTCACGGTGCGGGTCGCCAATGGACGCGCGTACGAAGTCGCCCTCGCTCTCGGCAGGGTCGTCGGTGCTAGGTCGCCGCAGTCGGCGGACTCCGCGCCGCGGATCGCGCTGACCGAAGGGCTGGTCACGTCGTCGCAGACCGCGCTCCTCGCCGAGCGGATCGCCGCATCGCCCGACAAGGACGAGGCCCAGACGATCGCCACGGCGTGTCGGCTCGACGTGACTCAGGCGCTGCGACTGCGGCGCCGGTTGATCGTGCAGCGTGCGGCGCGCACGTTCTCGATCGAGGACGGCGCGTTCGTGGTCGACGACGTCCTGACGATTCCCGTCACGAACGACGTGCCGGTCGATCTCCACGAAGTGATCCACCAGGGCGCGCGGACCAACCTCGCGGAGCACCGACTCGCCCGGGACCTGCGGGGCTTCGGGTCCTACTTCGCGCTGGCCGCGGAGGCGGACCAGCACACCGAGAGGTTCGGGTTCGACGCCGCTGCCCGTGCGGTCCTGGATTCTTTGCGCGACGCGAAGACGCTCGCCGAGCTCGAAGCGCTGCATCGCGACCTCGAGCCGCGCTGGGTGCACTCCGTGGTCTACGCGCTCGTCAGCTGTCGCGCATGCGTCCCGACGGCCACGCTGCCCGCAGCACGGACGACCACGCCGCCGCTACTGGCGCGCACGCCAACCCCCCCGGCCGCCGCTCGCACGTCGACCCCGAGGCCGCGAGCGATCACGCCACCGATCGCGCTGCCCGGCGACGACGACGACTACAAGCTCGCGCTGAGGACGACGGAGATCCCATCCGAGCCGCGGCTGGTCACACGGCCGATTCGCCCGACCGCGCCCGCTCCGCAGCCACCGCGCACGCCGTCGTCGAGCGCACCACCGGTCTCGCGCCCGATCGTGCCGCCGCGCACGGCATCGCATTCCATCGCGCCGGCGCCACGCATCTACACCGACGAGGTCGGCGTGGCCCGGGGAGCGAGCGGCACGCACCCCGTCACCCGGGTGCCCACGGTCCCGCCGACCACCGCACCGATGGTCTCGATCACGAAGCCGCCGGCCCCGACACCGCCGCGCACGACGACACCACCGCTCGAGCCGAAGCTGGACCCGGCCGTCGCGGCTGCGAACGCGTATCGCGAGGGTCAGGTCGCGCTGTCCAGCGACGACCTCGAGCGCACGGTTGAACGGTTCACGAAGGCGATGGTCCTCAACCCGAGGGAGTTCGCCTACAGCGCCTCGCTCGCGTGGGCGCAGTTCCTGCTCGCCCCGGATGCGGAGCGCGCGAAGAGCGCCAGCAAGGTTCGCAATCTTCTGACGCACGCGATCCAGAAGTCCGTCGAGTCCGCGAGCCTGCGGCTCTACCTGGGCTGGCTGGACCGCACGCTCGGCAACGACAAGCAGGCGGTGCAGCACTTCTCGAGCATCCGCGAAGGCGAGTCCGGTTATGCCGAGGCGCAGCAAGCGCTCGAAGAGATCGGGCAATCGGGGCTCGTGCCGAAACCACTCGGGCTCGGACTGTTCCGCAAGAAGCCCTGAGGCTACGCGACGAGCAGGTGCTCGATCTCGCGGAGGGTCTCGACGTCGTCGCCGATCATCTCCTTCATCGACTGGATCCGGCCGGCGACCACGCGCGCGATCTTCTCCTCCACCGTCGCATCGGCGTAGGTCCAGTAGACCTGCGCGAACCGACCATCGCGGTGACAGCGGCCCTCGATCTGCGCCATCTGGATCGCTGACCACCGGAGGTCGTGGATGATCTCGGAGCGCGGGACGTCGTTGTGCTCGCCCTGGTGCAGCGAGATGCCCTCCTCCACGGTGAACAGCACCACGCGCGCCGCGCCGGTCTGGAACCGGAGCCGCTCCTGCTCGCGAGCCGCGGCGGGGATGCCGCCGTGGATCACGGCGCACCGGATCGCGCTGCGATCGCTTTCGAACGCCTCGCGGATCGCGTTCAGCGTCTCGATGAACGCGACGGAGATCGCGACCTGGTGACCGTTGTCGAGCAAGTCGCGCGCGAGATCGACCGTGCCGGCCGCGCGGATCAGCGAGCTCTTCTGCCGGAGGCGCAAGATCGCGGCGAGCGCCGACTTCGGATCCTTGCCGCGGGGCGCGAGGTCGAAGTCACGGCGAAACGCGGTCCACGCCTCCGCGTAGAGCGCGCGCGCCTCGGGGGCGAGCTCGATCGGCGTGAGCATGCGGTTGATCGCGGGCCAGCCGACGAGATCCTCGGGCCGGCGCCGCAGACCCGGGGGGCTCCCGCTGCGCGGTGCATCGAACAGCAGCGCACGGACCTTCTCGCAGTCGGCGCGATCGCCGCGCCACTCCCACTTGCCGAACCCGCCGCGGGTGACCCCGAGCTCGTTGTCGATGCACCACTGCTCGAAGTCCTTGAGGTCCTTCGCGCGCGCTCCCGTTGCGGCGGCGAGGAGCGGCGCGAGGTACGAGAGCTCGAGTGGATTCTGCCCAGCGGTGGCCGATAGCCACAGCGTGAACCCCGCGCTGGCGACGAGCTTCGCGGCGAGCTTGGAGCGCGCGGCCGTGGGGTTCTTGCAGCGATGGCTCTCGTCGAACACGATGACGTCGAGCTCGGGAGCGGTCCCGGCGCGTGCGAGGCCCTTCTTGGTCCGGATCTTCTTTCGCGCGGCATCGCTCACTTCGAACAGCTTGCCGAGGCGATCGTAGTTGAGGACGATGATGTGCTTGCCGCGATCGCCCATCGCCTCGATCGTGCGCCGCCAGTGCGGCACCACGCCGAGCGGGCAGACGATCAACACGCTTTCGACGTCGCGCATCTCGAGGATCGCCGCCCATGCCGAGATCGTCTTGCCGAGGCCGACATCATCGGCGAGCAGGAACCCGGGGAGCTTCGCCGCGCGCGCCGCGGAGATCGCACGCACGGCGTCGACCTGGTGGCGACGGAGCTGGATCGTCGGTGTCGGCTGGTGCGGGATGGGGACCGCGCCCCCCGCGAGCTCCTGCTGCACGCGCATCTCCCATGAATAGGGAAGCGCCTGGAACGGAGCGAGTGCCGGCGGGATCTTCTGACCCTCGTAGATGAACACCCCGTGGGCGGCATCCCAGCGGGCGGCCGCGCCCGTGGCCACCCCGCGCATGGCGAACGGAACATCGAGAACAAACGAAGTCACGACGGTGCGGAAGTACCACAGCGGCGGGCTCGTCCTCGAGTCGACGAGCGCCACGCCGCTCCGCCGAGGAGCGCGGTAGACTGAGGCCGTGCCCGCTCCGCCGGAGGCTGTCGATGGCCTCAAGCTCTGGCACCGGTTTCACATCCGGCTGTCGCTCCTGTACGGCACGCTCGTGCTGGCCGTGCTGCTCTCGGTCACGGCGTTCTTCTACGTGCGCGGCGTCGCGAGCGAGCGTGCGGCCCTCGCCGCGCGGCTCCGGATCGGAGCGACGTCGCTGGCGGCGGCGATCGCCCCCGTCCCGTCGTCGCGCGTCAGCTCGAGCGCGCGTCGGGTTGATCAGTGGATGTTGGCGTAGTGCACGCCGACGACCTTCCATGCTCCGTCGGGCGCCGGCACGGCGACGAGCATGGCCTCCATCCAGTAGGTATCCTTGCCCTTCGTCCACTTGAGGTTCGCCTGCGCGAACGCATAGGTCGTGGTCGCGACCTCGCGGACCTTGCCCTCGATCGAGAGCGAGAGCTTCGCCCAGCTCGCGAGCAGCTTCTTCGCGGCCGCGGGCCCGATCGCGCGCTCGTCCTTGCCACTGCCGATCACGAACGTGTGCGGATCCGTGGACAGCGCGGCGGCGAGCGCCTTCGGTGAGGCGAGCAGCGCGGCGAGCGGACCGGTCGCCGTCGCGCCGCCAAGCGCCTCGGGCGGGCTCGGATTCGGATCGATGCGATCGCCGTCGTCGATGATCGACGCCACGACCTTCCACTCGGCGCCGACCGGCACCGCGACCTGCGTGATGCGCGACTTGACCTTCCCTCTCACCGTGCCCACGCCCTCCGCCGCCCCCGACACCGACGCCGTCACCGTAGCCGTGTACCAGACGACGTTCGGATCGCCGCCGCCGACGAGCGAGTCGATCTTCACGCGGTCCACCTGGGAGCTGCCCATCATGACGATCAGGTCGGCATAGCCATCGGGAATCTCCGCGACGGTGTGGTGACTATCGCTGCCGAGCAGCACGGCGCTCTTGTCGTACGCCACGCGCCGCGCGGCATCGGGCTCGCGAAGCGTCGCGAACTGACCGTCGAGCACCTGGCGCGCGGTGGCTTCGGGCTTCGAAGGTGCCGCGAGCGCAGCCGATGCCATCAGCAGAAGCGAGCACGTCGCGAGGCGCATGACCGCATCGTACTCCCATGCGATGATCGCGGCCGATGTTGCGGATCGCCGTCCTCGTCGCCGCTCTCACCGCGTGCAGCCATCCCGCCGCACCGTCACCACCCACGACCGAGCCCACGCTGTCGCCCGCGCTCACCGGCTACATGCAGGCACATGGCTGGGGCGGGATGCACCTCGCGTGGCACACGCAGCGCCGCTGGGATCGGCTGTCGCCCGCCGCCGTCGCGTACGCCGAGCGGCAGGGCTGGAAGCGAGCCGCGCAGCAGGAAGGCGACGCGGGCAATGGCCTCCAGTTCCTCGCGATGCATCGCGCGATGATGCAGATGCTCGTCGAGCAGGACGCCTCGGTCACGCCGCTGTTCGCCGCGTGGCCAGCGCCCCCGACGGACGCCACGTTCGATCCGCAGATGAGCGCGGCGCTCGATCGGCTCGCTCACCACCTCGAGTCGTTCGCCTCCGAGGATGCGCTCGGGCTGTACATCGAGACCTCGTTCCTCGCGACCGATCCCACGGCCGGCGTTCACAACTACCTCCACAAGCGGTTCCAGGACCCATCGAGCCCCACCGACCTCGGAAATCCGTCGGTGAACCTCATGAACCCGACCTTCTGGTCGCTGCACGGCTGGATCGATCGCGTGTGGAGTCGGTATCGCGCGCAGGCCGGGCTTCACGACACGGATCCCGCGTTCCAGGCGACCATGCGCGATGCGATGTCCGCGATGATGACCACGAGGGCGATGACCCGCGAGCCGCCACCCGCTGACCTGATCGATGCGGTACGTCCCTAGTCATGGCGCCCGTCGTCGTCAACCCGTCGAAGGTTCACGCGTTTCCGACCGCGGCCAGCTTCTATCGCTGGCTCGGGAAGCATCACGACACCGAGACCGAGGTGTGGATCAAGATCCACAAGATCAGCTCCGGGCTGCCGTCGATCACGCCGAAGGAGGCGATCGATGTGGTGCTGTGCTGGGGCTGGATCGACGCGATCCGCAAGAGCCTCGACGAAACGAGCTACCTCCAGCGCTACACGCGACGCGGCAAGAAGAGCGTGTGGAGCAAGATCAACGTCGACAACGTCGCGCGCCTCGTCGACGAGGGGCGGATGACGAAGCACGGCCTCGCGCATGCGGACGCGGCGAAGGCCGATGGACGCTGGCAGCGCGCCTACGGCAGCGGGAAGGGCCTGAAGATCCCCGACGAC
Organism: Haliangiales bacterium; assembly: GCA_038203335.1. Classification (GTDB taxonomy): domain Bacteria; phylum Myxococcota_A; class Polyangia; order Haliangiales; family Haliangiaceae; genus JABFXX01. The sequence goes on from JBBRED010000072.1 coordinate 6,068, forward strand.
TTACAAACCGCGATCGATGCCGTGCCGCGGGCCAAGGCGATGCTCGCGAAGCTCACCGAGCAGAACCGGTTCGCGATCGCGTTCCGCATGCACAACATCAAGACCCCGGCCGGCCGGACCAAGCGGATCGCCGCGTTCGTGAAGATGCTGACGCGCGGGGAGACCATCTATCCGCAGGCGAAGAAGCGCGAGTCACAGGCGAGGTAGCAGCTTGAAGTCGCGGTGGACGAAGCGCCACTCGACGTAGTCGTTGTCCTGCATGCCGAGCTCCGCGAACACCGGATCCGAAAGATCGATTCCCGCGCGGTTCACCGGCGTGCGAAACCAGCCGCGGCCCCGCTCGGCCGCCGGGCGCTCCTCTCGCTCCCAGTACGGATCGTCGATGTTCCACGGTCCCACATCGAGCACCTCGACGACGACCCGACGATCGCCGTGTCGAACCTCGACGCGCTTGCCGAGCGCGCTCCGATCCGGCAGCGCCACGAACCGCGAGTCCGACCGGATCCGCATGCGGGTCGCGGTGATGTCGCCGATCTGCCCTTCGCGGGTCGCGAACACGCGCTGCCACGGCCCGGGCTGTCGCCACTCGTAGATGCGCCAGACGAGCAACACGGCGACGACCACCGCGAGCCCGGCGATCCTCCACCGGCTGACCCGCTTGATGCGCCGTCGCTTCACGCCCCGCAGTATGCGTCAGTCGCAGCCATCGGGTCCGCAGCTGGCGCCCTCGGCGTAGACCTCGATCGCCGGCTTCGCCGCGTGCTCCGCCCACGCCTTCGCGAGCGCGTCGCGCAGCACCTCGGCGGGTTGCGCCCCGGAGATCCCGTAGCGGCCCGCCATCACGAAGAACGGAACTCCGCTGATCTCGAGCTCGCGCGCGAGCTGCTCGTCGGCCCGGACCTCGTCGGTGTACCGGCCGCTCTCGAGAACGGTGGCCGCCTCCTCGGCGTCGAGGCCGACGTCGGCGGCGAGCGCGACCAGCACCTCGCGTTCGCCGATCGCGGCGCCCTCGATCATGTAGCCGCGGAGCATCCGCTCCTTGAGCTCGCCCTGCTTGCCCTGCTCGTGCGCCCAGTGAAGGAGGCGATGCGCATCGAACGTGTTTCCGGGCTTGATCACGTCGTACCGGAACGCGAGGCCGGCCTTCGCCGCCGTGCCGATCACGCGGTCGATCATCTGCTGCCCCTGCGCGACGGGGACGCCGTACTTCTTGGAGATCCGCTCGGCGTACGACTGCGAATCATCCCGAACGCGCGGTGCCGAGGGATCCAGCTCGAACGCGCGCCAGTGGATCTCGACGTCGGCGGCGTGCTCGAACGTGGACAGCGCCTGTTCGAGGTGCCGCTTGCCGATGTAGCACCACGGGCAGGCGATATCGGACCAGATGTCGAGCTGGAGCTTCTGCACGGGGGAACCCTACCTCCGCACGCGCCGCTGGCCACTGCCGATGTAGGCAGGATACCGTTGGTCGTGCGCCGGCCCCTCGTTGTCCTGCTCGCCCTTGGCGCCTGCCGCGACGTGCCTCCGACCATCGAGGTCGACGCGCAGGTCGGAACGCCGATGCGCGTGGCGACGTTCAACGTGCGCCGGCTCTTCGACACGGTCTGCGATTCGGGCCTGTGCGGCCCCGACGACTACGAGGCCCTGGCGACGCCGGAGGAGCTCGATGCGCGCGCGATGCAGCTCGCCGATGCGATCCGCGCGCTCGACACCGACGTGATCTCGCTGCAGGAGATCGAGACCCAGCCATGTCTCGATGCGCTGCTCGCGCGCCTCGCCGACACCATGCCGTATGGCGTGCTCGGCGAGATCGGGACCACCGCGTCGGTGGACGTGGCGGTGCTGTCGAAGCGACCGCTCGATCTCGTGATCGGCCACCGCGCGAGCGAGCCGCTCGCCCTGCCCGATGGCAGCACCACCTCGTTCAGCCGCGAGCTCCTCGAGGTCCACACGCGATCGCCCAACGGGGTCGAGGTCATCCTGTTCGCCGTGCACTTCAAGTCGAAGTCCGGTGACGAACCTGCTCGGCGGCTCGCCGAGGCGCAGGTCTCCGCGCGGGTGGTCAACGAGGTGGCCGCGCGAACACCGGCGGCGATCGTGATGCTCGCCTGCGATCTCAATGACACGCCCGGCTCCCCAACGCTCGTGGCGCTGACCACCGAGGGCGGGCTGATCCGCCTCGCCGACGATCTGGTCCCGGCGGCGCAGGCCACGTACTTCTACGCCGGCCAGGGCCAGAGCATCGATCACATCCTGCTCGCGCCCGGCCACGCCAGCGCGCGGGTGACGCGATCGTCTCGAGCGTGGCGCGGCACCGGCGGCTGGGGCGGCAGCGATCACTCGGCGCTCACCACGGAGCTTCGCGTACCCGACGCACCGTGACTCCCAGGCTGGAGCCCGCGGCTCCCAGGCGGTCGGCGGCAACTTGCGCAGGAATCATGACTTGGCGCGAAATCCGCTGGCGCATGGCTTGCGACCATTCCCTCCGTGACCGCCATCCGTATCTCGCTCCTCCTCCCCCTCGCTCTCACGGCATGCATGATCGGCGAAGACCCGACCGAGACCGGCGCGCTCGGCGCCCGCGGCGATGACGTCGGCGCCGACGCCCTGCGCTGGGACTCGTTCTCGGGCGACTGCCTGTCCACCCGCCACGGGATCGTGGCGATCGGCGGCGAGCTCTCGCTCCTGTTCGATCGCGGTGCGAAGTGGAGCGACTGCACGATCACCGGGGTGATCCGCGTGCCGGCAGATATCAAGCTCACCTCGGTCTACCAGGCGGTGCGCACGTTCGGCGTGACCACGCCGATCCAGTACATGTCACGCCTTGGAGGCGCGGCGCTGACCACGAAGTCGATCTCCGGCCGCACGGAGATCGAGACCACCGCGAAGATCTCCGCCTACGGCGCGCAGCTCTGCGCCCGTCAGGGATCTGGCACCCGCGCGGTGCCGTTCTCGATCACGGTGTCGGTCGCCGCCGCCGGCGCGTACCTCGACTCGATCGACTGGAGCATCGGCGCCGAGCCCTGCCCGTGAGTCCGTGTCGCGATGGCAGCAGAGACAGAGTGACACCGACCGGCCGCGATCGCGTGCGTAAGTCAGCGACAGCGCGCGATCGCGACCGAGGCACGCAGCGTGCTCTTCCCTCGGAGCATGAAAGCCATCCTCCTCTCCACCCTGTTCGCCGTGACCTCCGCCCATGCCGACGCGCTTCCGAGCGCGGCGCACGACGAGACCGTCGAGGTGCAGCGTGCCGAGTCGGCGCTGCGCGCGGCCCGAAGCGAGCTGGTGGCGGCACGGGCGCATTGGGATGCGGCGGTTGCCGGAGATCATCCGAACCCTGCCGGCACGTGGGCGCGCCGTCACTTCGCCGCGCTGCAGAAGGTGAAGGTCGCCGAGCGCCGCTGGCAGGCCGCGAAGGAGCAGACCGATGGCCGTACGGTCGCGCGGCGCTGATGACTACTCCTTGATGTCGTAGCTCTCCCAGTCGTCGCCGAACGCATCGCGGCCGACGCCGGTGAGCACAGGGATGGTCATCGCCTCCACGAGCGAGGGATCGTGCGCGATCAAGGTCGCGAGCGGCACCGCGAACATCTCGTGCTCGTTCCGCTCGGCGCCCGCGTACCACTCCCAGTGATCGTCCTCCCAGCGGTTCGCCTCGGTGACGAGCTGGCCCTGGAGCGCGGCGAGGTTCGTCATCGCCATCGCGTCCTTCGGCACCGAGTACGGCCACTCGTCGATCTCCCACGTCCACGGCGGAGACGTCACCGGTCCGAGCGGGAGCGCCGTGTCGGGAACATCGATCGTGTGATGGGCAGCATCGGGCACGATCTGCAGAGCGTGCACCGTGCGATCGCCGTAGTAGTCGGTCGCGCCGAGCATGAGCACCTCGACCCACGAGGCGTGCGCCGCGCGCAACGTGAACGTGCCGAGGTCGGTCACTTCGAACGTCGCACCAGCGCGCGCACCGGCGGTCACCTTCGCGGCGGCGGCCTCGATGATCCCGTACGCCTCCTGCGCATCGAACCGCCCGCCACCGGCGAGCAACAGCTCTGCCTCCGCCACACCGGTGAGGCCGATCGTGTAGAGGAACCGCGGCGATGGTCCCGACGTGATCAGGTAGACGTGATGCCCCTGGCTCGCGATGCTCTTGCGGATCTCGGCGAACCGCGGATGGTCGAGGTGCTCCGCCATGACCCGACTCAAGGCTTCAGCGCGAGAGAATCGAGCTTGGTGCGGTCCTCCGACAGGGTCATCACGATCGGATCCGCATCCGGTCCCTTGAGCGCGAGGCTCGAGCCCTCGATGCTGTACGTGCCCTCCATCGCCGCATCGAACAGGAAGTTCCGGAACGTCCCGTCGGGGCGCAGCGTCACGGTGTGGCAGCCGCCACGGCCACCGGCGGGCATGCAGTCACCTTCGTAGACGCGCTCCGTCGCGAAGTGACGGCCGTCGGGTGCGAGCACCCCATCACCAGCAGGAGGTGGTGGCGTGGAGGGGCCGGTCTTCGGCGAGGAGCCGCAGGCACCGACGAGGAACGCGATCGAGAGCAAGCGATTGAACATGCGCACAGCCTATCAACCCGGCGCGCGCGCAGCCGCCATCATGCGCACCGATGGACCGAGAGCGCTCGAGGTCAGGTCCGAAAACACTCCAGACGTTGCGCGCACTTGGTGCCTGTAAGCGAGATGTCACCCGACTTCCGTGATTCACAGTCCGCGCTGACTGTTTTTGCGGTACCACTGCGGGCATGGACTTCGCGCTCGATGCCGAGCAGGACCTCATCGTCCAGACCGTCCGCAAGCTCTCCGACCGCGACCTCCGCGGCTGGTCGGCTGATGCGGATCGCGCTGGTACTCCGCCCGATCGCCTCACCGCTCTCGGCGGGGAGCTCGGGTTCTTCGTCGACGCCGTGCCCGCGGAGGCCGATGGTCTCCTCGATGGCGCGTACTCGCATCTGACGCGCGCGCTACGCGGCTTCGAGCTCGGACGCGGATGCGCGGCGCTCGCGGCCCTCCTCGAGACGAACGTCGAGCCGGCGCTCGCGGTGGGAACGTGGGGCTCACCCGCCGCGAAGCAGGCGCTGTTTGCGTCGCTCGCATCGGGCGGACTCGCGACGCTCGCACACGACAGCCGCGGCACGCTCGAGATCTCGAGCGAGGGCGACGACCTCCGCGTCACCGGCAAGCTCGGGCCGCTGCCCGCGCTCGGCACGGCGACGCACGTGGTGGTCGTCGCGAAGGACCTCCTGTTCCTGATCTCCGTCGAGGGTATGAAGCGCGAGGCGATCACGCCTTCGGGCTGGCGCGCCGCGAAGTGGGGCACCGCCACGCTCGATGCGGTGCGCGTCCCCGCGGACTTCGTGCTCGCGCGTGGCGCCGCCGCGAAGACCGCGGGCACGCAGGTGCTGTCGTGGGCGCGCGTCTCGCTCGCGGCCCGCGCCGCCGGTGTGGCCACGGCCGCGATGGAGTACGCCGAGCACTACGCGGCGGAGCGCATCCAGTTCGGGCAGCCGATCGGGCAGTTCGAGTCGCTGATCCGCCTGCGCGACGATGCGATGACGAACGCACAGGCCGCGCGACTGTTCGTGCTCCAGGCCGCGTGGGCGCTCGACAAGGACCTACCGAACGCGGCGGATCTCGCGAGCCGCGCGCGGATCGTGGCCGGCGATTGCGTGGCCAAGGCCACCATCGATGCGGTGCAGATCTTCGGCGGCTATGGCTTCGTCAATGACTATCCCGTCGAGAAGCTGATGCGCGACGCGCGCGCCTTCGAGGCGCTCCACGGTGACGAGCGCCTCGGCCGCGTCCTCGCCGCCAAGGGCAAGGAGTAACGGTTATGGACATGTTCCACGACAATCCATTGTTCACCGGCATCCGCCAGATGCTCGGCGCGTTCGCGAAGCAGCAGATGCGACCGATCGCGATGAAGCACGACGCCGAGGAAACGATGCCCTGGGCGCTCATGAAGTCGGCCCAGGCGCTCGGCCTGACCCAGAGCGCGCTGCTCGATGGCCGCAAGAAGCTGACCGGCGTCGACGAGGATCCTGATCCGAAGAAGCCAAAGAGCCAGGCGCGCCTCGCCGTGGCCGCGTCGGAGGAGCTCGCCTGGGGCTGCGCCGGCATCGCGCTCGCGCTCGGCGGCTCGGGTCTCGCGTGCTCGCCGGTCGCGCGCATGGGCACCGACGAGCAGAAGGCCGAGTTCAAGAAGCTGCTCCAGGGCAGCGACGAGCATGGCCACATCCACGTCGCCGCGATGGCGCTCTCGGAGCCCGCGACCGGATCGGACATCTCCGGCCTCAAGACCACCGCGCGCGCGGATGGCGAGTACTGGGTCATCCGCGGCAGCAAGCAGTGGATCACCAACGGGCAGTCCGCGAACGTCTACGTCGTCTGGGCGCAGACGGAAGCCAGCGCGGGTCGTGCGGGCGTGCGCGGGTTCATCGTCGCGCGCGGGACGCCGGGCCTCGTCCCGGGCAAGAAGGAGACGAAGCTCGGCATCCGGGCGTCGGAGACCGCGCAGGTCCACTTCGAGGACGTGCGGGTCCACAAGGACATGATGCTCGGCGCCGCGGCGGCCGCGGCGGGCGATGCCCCGGCGGGAGGTCTCGCCGACACGAAGAAGATGCTCGACTCCACGCGGCCCGTCGTGGCCTCGCAGTCGGTGGGCATCGCGCGCGCCGCGTACGAATTCCTGCTCGATCGTGTGCGCGGCGGTTCGCTACACGGCACGCCGATGGCGAGCCACCAGCACATCATGTTCGAGCTCGCCGAAATGAACATGGAGATCGCGGCGTCGCGCCTGCTCGCGCACAAGGCCGCGTGGATGGCCGACCACCACCTCGAGAACGTGCTCGAGTCGTCGGCGGCGAAGGCGCACGGCGCGCGCACCGCGCAGTACGTGACCACACGCGCGATGGTCCTCCTCGGCGAGGAGGCGCTCGAGCCCGGTCACCCCGTCGAGAAGTGGTACCGCGACGCGAAGATCTACGACATCTTCGAGGGCACCGGTCAGATCCAGCGCCGGATCATCGCGAAGCATCTCACCGGTCAGAACCCGACCTAGTCACGAGCTGCGCGACGTCGCGGATCGGGCGCGTCAGCTCGGCCACGCCGATCTGGCTCTGCGTGGAGAGCAGCAGCACCGCGCACGCGGCCTGCGCCACGACCGCGCGGTTGATCGCGCCGAGCTGCTTCCCGCCCTGACGCGAACGGCGCATCCCGAGGACGACGAGGTCGCAGCGCGCGGCCTCGGCGAGGATCGTGGCGGTGGGATCGTCGGACCGCACGACCTCGATCACCCGGGATCCCGGTAGCTTCATCGCGGCGAGCTTGGTGAGCGTGCGCACCGCCGACGCGAGCTCGTCGTCGGTGGCGGCGGTCGGGAGCACGCTGAGAAACACCAGCTCGCGCGGTGCCTCGCGCGACAGCGAGGCGAGAGTCCGCGCTCGCAGCTCGGCCTCGTCGCTCTTGCCGGCGATCGGGATCAGCACGCGCTTTGCCTCGGAGATCTTCCAGTCGTCAGGCGCGCGCATCATCGTGATGTCGCAGTCGACCTCGTTCATCAGCGTCTCGAGGTGCCGATCGAGCGCCGGATCCACCTTCTGCGGCAGTCCGATCAGCAGGCTCTCGCACGCGTGCTCCTGGGCGATCCGCTTGATCTCCGGCCACGGCTCCACCGCCGCCGTGATCATCGCCTCGGGCGCGTGCCCCGCCGTGTACGACGCCGACAGGGCCTCGCGCACCGCCTCCTGCGCATCCGCGAGCTGCGCCAGCGGATCGCCCTGCCCTCCCTTCATCGCGCGGATGATCGTCAGCACGAGCACGCGCGCGAACTCCGACGGCGCGAGCGCGTTCGCGATCTCGACCAGCGAGCGCGCGCTCTTCGGATTCGCGATCGGCAGCAGCACGAGCGGGTTCTTGCCGCGAAGCTGATTGAGCCGCGGATCGAGCCCCTCGGCCGAAGCATCCGCCGCCTCGGCGCGGCCCTTGAACAGCGCCATGTAGAGCATCACGCCGAGCCCGAGCCAGATCACGAGGATCTTGCCGGCCTCGGGCACCACGATCGCCTGGAACACGGCGAGGCCCGCGCACGCGAGCCCACCGACGATCGGGATCACGGGGAACCACGGCGTGCGGTATCCGCCCTCGAGCACCGGGCCTCCGCGCTTGCGCGCCAGGTAGGCCGTGACGTGCGTGAGCGCGAACGCGAGCAGGAAGATCAAGCTCGCCGCCGCACCCGCGCTCGTCAGGTCCGGGATCATGAACATGATCGCGACCGTCGCCAGCGCCGTGGCGTAGATCGCCATCACCGGCGTGCCGCGCGTGGGATGCGTCTGCTCGAGCACCGAAGGCAGCGCGTGGTCGTGCGCCATCGCGTACGCGATCCGCGACGCGGTGAGGAGGTTCGCCTGGAGCGCGGAGAGCGTGGCCAGGGCGATCGCCACGATCACGAACCAGTAGCCGGGCCCGCCGAGGAACTGCCGCGCCGCCGTGGCCACGAGCGTGTCGGGGTTGCCCGCGGCGAGGTCCATCACGTTGCCGCCGTCGTCGACGCCCGCGGTCGCCACCAGGAACATCAGCGGGACGTAGATCGCCAGCGAGATCGCCAGCGAGCCGAAGATCGCCTTCGGGATGGTTCGGCGCGGCTCTTTGATCTCACCCGCGATCGCCGAGACCATCTCGAAGCCCTGGAGCGAGATGAACATCAGGCCCATCGCCGTGATCAGCCCCGACACCCCTCCGCGGAAGAATCCGCCGAGCTCGCGCGGCACGTCGGAGAACGGCTGGCGCACGAGCGCGATGATGCCGACCGCGATCAGGAACAGAAACAGCACCACCTTGCCGACCGTCACCCACTGCCCACCACCGGAGCTCGTGCGCACGAGGCCCACCGAGTAACCCGCGGTCGCGAGGGTCGCGAGGACCATCGCCATCGTGCGGCTGTCCAGCCAGTCGGTGGACAGTCCGAGCCCCTCGCACGCCGCGCGTACCAGGATCACCGTGAACGAGGCGAACGCGAGCGCGTACAGCACGCCGGCGACGATGTACGCGAACCACAGCACCCAGCCCACGACGAACGCCGCGCGCACGTTCAACACCTTCTTCGCGAAGGTGTAGGCGCCGCCGGATTCGGGGAACGCCGTCGAGATCTCGGTGACGCTCATCGCCGTCAGCCAGGCGACGATGCCGTCGAGCGCGAGCGCGAGGATCGCCGCTGGCCCGGCGCTCTCGAACGCCACGCCGGCGAGGATCAGCAGCCCGCCGCCGATGATCCCGCCGAGCCCGACCAGCGTCGCACCGTAGACTCCGATGCGGCGCCGGTCCTCGCTCACTCGATCAAGGATACGCGAATGAGCGAGGTGATCGTACCCGCGCGCTACTTGTCATTCGTCGAGCACACGTAGCTCGTGCCGGTCTCGTAGCCGCAACCGCCGTCGTTGAAGATCAGGCCGTTGACGTCGGAGCCGAAGGTTCCAAGCCAGCACTCCGCCGTGTAGTCACCGTTCGGCTCGCCGTACGGGATCGACCGCGCGAACCACGCGCCTCCATCGATCGCCTTCCAGTTCGCGCCGCACACCGAGTCCGTCGAGCTCATCGAGCAGTTCGTGTAGTCACCCGCCCCGAGCCCATAGACGCCGGGCACGGTCTGGAAGTAGCCCAGGCCGTACTGCGACATCAGCGCATCGAGGTGGCTGTGGGTGCGGGCGACCGCGAGGTCCAGGCCGAGCGCCTGGCACGAGTTGGCCTCGTCGCGAGCGAAGGTCGAGATGCCTCCGTTCAGCGGGAGCGCCGTGTACCCACCACCGTCGGTGAGCATGTCGCAATCGACCGTCAGCGCCTGCCGCGTCGCACCGTAGCCATCGATATCGATCGAGTAGCTACCGCTCGGAGCCGCGGGATCGCTTGCGTGCAGGCTCTGACACGACGTCGGCAGCAGCCGGTTGCCGAGCACCGCAGCGTTGGCGATACCGCTATTGGTGCCGGTCCTGACGCGGAGGTTCGCCGACACCAGCGCCGACGCCGTCGCGTCGAAGCTGACCGTGACCTGGCACTGCGTGTTGGGGAGCAGGACGCCACACGTCGAGGTCAAGCTGAGGTCGGTCGTCGAACCGGTCAGGTTCACGAGGCTCACCACCTGGCCAAGCGGGCTGACGTTGGTGACCGTGAACACCTTGCTCAGGGTCTGCGCCGAGGTGATCAGGCCGAAGTCGTGCACGACGGGCGCGATCTTCAGCGTGGAGACCGAGCGCCCGAACAATCCGACGTCGGCGCCTCCCAGACCTGTGCCCGGCGCCGCATCGAAGTGGATCTGCGCAGAGCTCGACGAGAAGTCGCCGAGCGGCGGGGTGAACCGCACGTGCAAGGTACACGAGCTTCCCCCCACGAGCGCCGTCACTCCGCTCGCACAATCACCCGCGACCGGCGCCAGGATCTCGTAGCAGGGCGCGGAGATCGTGCCGGGCGCGAAGGTGTTGACCGACGTACAGCTGTCGTCCTGCAGCGCGAACGAGATCACACCGCTGGTCTGGGCGCCGGCCGGGTTGAGGACGGTGAGCACCTTGTCGCTGGTCGAACCCGAGAACACATCACCGAAGTTGAGCGGGCTCGGGTTGAAGATGAGGTTGTTCGGATCGACACCGGTGCCGTGCACATCGGTCGAAGGATCTCCGCCCGGGTTTGCGGTGACCGACAGCACCACCGCGTCAGGTCCGAGCAGCGTCGGAGAGAAGTTCACGTAGATGAAGCAGCTCTGGCCAAACCCGAGAGAGACGCCGGAGCAGTCCTCGGAGTCGATCGTGAACCGCTGGCTCTGCAAGGTGGCGATCGAGATCGGCCCCGACCAGTCGCCCTCGAAGTTGCTCTGAACCCGGAACCGCAGATCGCCCGAGGTCTGCCCGAGCGCGATGTTGCCGAAGTCGTTCGTCGGATCGGGGATGATCTCGAGCTCGTTGATCCCGCGCCCGGTCAGCCCGAGCGCTGCTTGGTTGAGCACGCCGGCACCGATGTCGAACAGGATCGAGCCGGGCTTCACGCCGGTGGTCTGCGGCTGGAACAGCACGCCGGCTTCGCAGGTGTCATGAGCGAAGATGGTGTTGATGCCACCGCCCGGTAGGAGCTGGTTGCCGCTACCGCTGCCGCTGCCCTTGCCACCCCCGCCGCCACAGCTCAGGTAGTACAGCGCGTAGTTCGCCGGAGCGCCGAACACGGAGGTGAGGTTGAGGACCTGGTCGAGGTCCGTGTTGTTGCGAACGGTGATGCGACCGACGTGGAACCAGTAGAAGTAGAGGTTCGTCGTGACGTTGCCGAAGTCGAACGGATCGACCGGCGGGATGCTCGTGTCACCGTTGACGTCGATGATCTCGAGGCGAGGCAGCGCGTCGCCGGTGGCGGCCACGCTGACGCTGCCACCGGGCGAGCCACTGACGTTGATCGACGCCGAGCGGGCGCCGCGCGCCACGGGTGCGAAGGTCACCGTCACCGTGCAGCTCGCCTGCGGCGCGAGTGCGCCGCACGTCGTACCGGCGATCGTGAAGTCGGCCGGGTTCGCGCCACCGGACGCGACCACGAGGGGACCCGTCGCCGTGCCACCGTTGTTGGTGACCGTGAACGACAGCGGGATGGAGGTGTCGCCGATCGTGGTGATGCCCGGGAACGGCAGGCTCGACGGGTTGACGCTGAGCGCTGCGGGGTTCACGCCCTGACCGAACAGGCTCGAGGTCGCCGAACCGCCCTGGGTGGCAGTCACCAGCAAGCTCGCCGAGTAGTTTCCGATCCCGACCGGCTGGAAGCGCACGGACGCCGTGCACGCCGCGAACGGAGCGAGCGGAGCGGTGCAGTCGGTGATCATCATGAACTGCGCGATGTTCATGCCGCCGAGCGTGACCATCGGGGTCGTCGACGTGGTGCCACCGAGGTTCTGGATGGTGAACACCTGGAACTGGGTCTGGCCACCGGTGCCGACCGAGCCGAAGTCCTTGGTCGCCGGCGTCATCGTGAGCTGGGCCGCGGGCAACCCGTTGCCCGACAGCGCGGACTGACCCGTTCCACCCGGCGATGCTGCGGCGAACAGGCTCGCCGACTTCGCGCCCGTGGTGTTGGGAGCGAACGCGACCGAGATCGTGCAGGTCGCATTCGTCGCGAGCGTCTGGCCCTGGCAGGTCGTGCCCGTCACCGAGAACTGGCCGGCGTTGGTGCCGCCGAGGTTGACCGCGATCGGGCCGCTCGTCGCACCACCGGTGTTGGTCACCGTGAACGACGCCGGCGCCGAGACGGCGCCCACGATCGTGCCGGGGTACGGGTTCGTGGACGGCGTGATGACGAGCTGGCCGGCGGCGATGCCGGTGCCACTCAGCGAGAGCGTGGCCGAGGCTCCGCCCGTGGACGTGAGCGCGATCGACGCCGTCTTCTGGCCGACCGTGGTCGGCGCGAACCGCGCGAGGATCTGACACGCGCTGTTCGGGTTGAGCACGGCGCCCGAGCAGTTGCTCGAGACGATCGTGAAGTCACCGACGTCGGGGCCCGACAAGGCCTGGACCAGGGCCGCGGTGGGCACTCCACCGATGTTGACGATGTTGAACGTGATGGTGGGGCTCGTCGCCGTGAGGACGACCGAGCCGAAGTTCTGAGAGGTCGGGTTGGCGAACAGCTGCGCAGGCGCCAGCGCGTTGCCCGTGACCGAGGTGGCGACCGCGCCGCCGGGATTGCCCGAGACGACGAAGCTTCCGAACTTCACGCCCGCCGACTGCGGCGCGAAGCGCACGGCGAACGTGCACGTCCCGTTCGCCGGGAGGCTCTGACCGTTGCAGAGGTCGTTGGACTTCGTGAACTCGCCGGGGTTCGATCCGCCGGCCGTCGTGGTCAGCGTGCCGGTCGCGACGCCGCCGGTGTTGGTCACCGTGTAGGTCGTGGCGGGCGCGCTGACGGAGCCGACCGTGAGGTCGCCGAACGAGCTCGTCGATGGGGTGATCGAGAGTGCGCCGGGAGCAATGCCGACGCCGGTGAGCGCCGTCATCACGGTACCGCCGGGTGCAGACGTCACGGCGAGCATCGCGTTCTTCGAGCCCGCGCTGGTCGGCACGAACGTCACCGCGATGGTGCACGTGGCGGCCGGCGCAAGCGTGGTGCAGCTCATCGCACCGATCAGAAAGTTCGAGCCCATGCCGCCGGAGATCGCGGCGGAGATCGATCCCGTCGGGCCGAACCCGACGTTTCCGACGGTGACCATGACGTTGACGCTCGTCTGACCGAGCACGACGGAGCCGAAGTCGGCAGTGACCGGCGTGAGCTTGAGCAGTCCCGGCTGTGCAGGCGGAGAGTCGATCGAAGAATCGAACGGCGCTGCATCGGGCAACTTGTGAATGCCGTCATCGCCACACGACGCCCCAGCAGCCAACCCCAGGACGCACAGAACCCGTACCCAGACCTTCGATGAACTCACGATGCCCTCCCTTATCTGAACCGCACGCCGTACGACAATTCCCCATGCGTCTCACGACGCACGGCGGATGAACAGGCTTCTCGACCAAGAAAGACCCCGAAACGACAACGCGCCGTCGAGGTTTCCCCCGACGGCGCTACTCGGCTTTGGGCCGAGCTGTTAACCGATCGCGCTTACTGCGCGGTGCCGTTCATGGTCACGGCCGCCGCGTTGCCCGGAGTACCGGACACCGTCAGCGTCGCCGTGCGAGCACCCGTGCCGGCGCCCGCGCCCGGCGTGAACCGCACCGTGATGGTGCAGCTCGGGGTCGCCCCGCCCGCGGCGGTGAGGACCTTGCCAGCGCAGTCGTCGGCCATCGCACCCGCGAGCGAGAACTGCGTCGCGTTGGCGCCCGCGAGCGCCGTGTGCAGGAGACCCGTCGGGACGTCCGCGTTGTTCGTGAACGTGAAGGTGAACGGCGCGCTCGCCATCCCCGCCGTCACGTTGCCGAACGACTGGGTCGCCACGTTCGCCGTGACGGCCGAGGTGCCGTTGCCGGTGATCGAGCCAGCCACCGAACCACCCGGGGTACCAAAGGCGGTGACCAGCGTGGTCAGGCCGTTGCCCAGGGTCGCCGGGTTGAACTTCACGCGCACCTGGCAGGTTGCGCCCGCCGCGAGCGGCGCACCGAGCACGCACGTCGCCGGGACGCCCACGAAGGCGTCATCGATGACGTAGTCGGTGTTGTTCGACAGCTGCACCGCCAGGTTACCCGACGGCACCGCGCCGCCGTTGGTGATCGTGAAGACCGTGCCGGCCGGATCGAGCTCGCCAACCGCGCGCGAGCCCGCGTTCGCCTGCGTCGTCGGCGTGATGCCGATCGTCGCGTTCGTCACCGCCGTCGCGTTCAGGCTGATCACCGTGGTCACGAGACCCGGCGTCGCCACGACCATGAACGAGGACGACTTGGCGCCCGCGTTGCCCGGACCGAACGTGATGGTGATGTCGCAGCTCGCGCCGGCGGCCAGCGTGCCGCCGCAGCCACCCTTGGAGAACGAGCTCGCATCCGGGGCCGTGAACGGACCCTGAACGATCGTGCCGCTCGTGACGCCGCCCGTGTTGGTCAGCGTGACGATCGAGGTCGACTGCGCACCGATCGCGGTGTTCGAGAACGTCGGGTTCGTCGTGCTCACCGTGATGTTCGCCGGGGCGAGACCGCGTCCCGTGAGCGCAGCGTACGGCGTCGTGTTGACGTCCGGCGCCGCGTTGTCGGCGGTCATCAGGGCGGCGCTACGATCGCCGGCGGCCTGCGGGCTGAACGAGATCGTCACCGTGCAGCTTCCACCCGGCGCGAGCGAGGCTCCGAAGTACGCTCCACTGATCAGCGTTCCACCGCAGGTGGTGCTCACCAGCGGGAAGTCGGCCGAGATGGCGAAGCTCGTGTTGGAGAGCGTCGAACCGATGTTGAAGCTGTACGCGCTGCTGCTGGTGTTCTGAACCGTCACCACCTGGGTGGCCGAGGTCAGGCCAACAACGGTGTCGGGGAACGACGCGATGGTCGGGGTGAAGACGAGCGAACCCGCCGTCAGCCGGCGTCCCGTGACGCTGACCGTCGGGTTGATCGTGCCCATCGCCGGCCCGACGATCGACAGCGTCGACGTCTGGGTGACGGTGGTGCCGACCGACGGCATCGGGTTGAACCGCGCCGTCACGGTGCAGGTCGCGCCGCCGGTGAGCGCGGTGCCCACGCAGGTGTTGCCCGCGACGATGGTGAAGTCCACCGCATCGCTGAACAGCAGGCCCGTGATGGCGGCCGCAGTGGCCTCGCCGTCGTTACGCACGGTGAACGTCCGCGTGATGCCGTTCTCGCCGGCGAGCGTCGAGCCAAAGTCAAACGGGTTGCTCACGGTGAACGACTCGGTGAAGTTGACGTTCGCCGCCGTGTTGGCGTGGCCCGTCAGGGTCGAGGTGGCGATGCCGTTCGCCGTGTTGACCGCGAGGGTCTGGGCGAACGAGCCCGACGCCGACGGGGCGTAGCGAACGGTCACGGTGCAGGTTCCCGAAGCGGCGAGCGTGCCGTTGCACGTGTTCGTCGTGATCGTGACCTCTGCGCTCGCGGGCGTCAGCGTCGTGCTGGTGAAGGTCACCGGCAGCGAGCCGTTGTTCGTGACCACGAAGCCGTGGCTCAGCGTCGAGCCCGTGTTCACGTTGCCGTAGTCGAACGTCGCCGGCGCCATGGAGATCGTCGACACCGAGTTGCCGTGCAACGCGATGTTCTTCGTCGCCGTGGTCCCCGGGTTCGCCGACACCGACAGCGTGGCCGCATTCTTCGCGCCGAACACGATGCCGGTCGGCGAGAACTGGATGCGGATGTTGCACGAGGCGCCCGGTCCGAGGGTCGTCACGTTGTTGGAGCAGTCACCGCCCTGCACCGCGCCGGGCTGCAGGGTGTAGAGGGTCGAGTCAGCGCCCGTCTTGCTGAACTGGACCGGGCCCGAGATCGCGGCGCCGGCCGGGTTCGACACGACGACCGAGAGGGTCTTCGCCTCGCCCGAGAACACGTTCGCGAAGTCGAGCGTCGCGTTCGGGGTGAACTGCAGGTTGGCCGGATCCACCGCGACGCCCGAGAGCGACAGCGACGGCGAGCCACCGGGGGTGGCCGCGACGGCGAGGGTCGCCGTCTGGGTCACGCCGCCGCCGACCGTCGGCAGGTACTTCACCGTGATGGTGCAGGTGCCGTTGGCGAGCAGGGTGTTCCCCGCGCAGGTGTCGCCGAGGATCTGGAACGCGCCGTTCGACAGCGTCGTGCCGATCGCGCCAGAGGTCGGCGAGTTGTTCGGGTTCGTCACCGTGAACACCAGAGACGGCGAGGCCGTGTTCTGCGCCACGTTGCCGAACGTCGTCACGGTGTTCGCCGTGAGGAGGAGCGAGTCGACGCCGGTGCCACGATAGTCCTGGCTCGCCGAGTCGAACGCCGTGCCGCCGATCGAGAACAGCACGTTGCCGTTCTTGAGTCCGACCGTGTCGGGCTCGAACTCGACCGAGGCCGTGCACGTGCTGTCCGACGCGAGGGTCGCGCCGCAGGTGGTGCCGTTCACCTGGAAGTCGAGAGCCGCGCCGCCACCCGGGGTGGCCGCGACGTTCGTCAGCGTGCGCGTCAGCGTCGCCGAGGTGCGGGTGTTGTTGCGAATCGTCAGCGTGTTCGCCAGCGGAGCCGTCGTGTTGATCACGCTATCCGGCGTGAAGATGAACGGGTTGGTCGACGGCGTCAGGATCTCGAGGCGCGGGAGCGCGTCGCCGGTGAGGCTCACCGAGGCGCTGCCGCCCGGTGCGGCCGACACCGCGATCGACGCGTTGCGCGTGCCACGTGCACCCGGGGTGAACGTGATCGTCACGGTGCACGACATGCCCGCGGGCAGCGTCGAGCAGTTGTTGGTCTGCGTGTAATCGGCGGCGTTGACACCGCTGATGACGAACGAGAGCGTGCCGGTCGGAACGTTGCCGAGGTTCGTCACGTCGAACGTCTTCTGGGCGAGCTCGCCGAGGAGCACCTGGCCCGCCGGTCCGTTGCCGTTGTTGAACGCCAGCGAGCCCGGGGACACCGCGAGCGACGCCGGGTCATTCGCCTGACCGAACAGCCCCGCAGCCACGGCACCGCCGGGCGTCGAGGACACGTTCAGGGTCGCCGACGCATTGCCGTTCGCGTTCGGAGCGTAGCGGACCTGCACGGTGCAGGTCGCGAGCGGCGCGAGGGCCGCGGCGCACGCGCTGACGAACACGAACTGTGCCGCCTGCGGACCGTTGACCGAGACCGCGATCGCGCCGGTCGTCTGACCGCCGTTGTTCGTGATGGTGAAGGTCGTGAACGGGGTCTGCGTGCCCGTGCCGATCGTGCCGTAGTCGTGCGACGCCGGGCTGATCGCCAGGAGCGCATCCGGGATCGCGTTGCCGTTGAGGCCCGCGGTGGCGACGCCGCCCGGGGTACCACTCACGGTGATGTTGGCGGCCTTGGCGCCGCCGGTGGCCGGGTTGAACGTGATGGCGAGCGTGCACGTGCCGTTCGCGGCGAGCACGACGCCCGCGCAACCGTTCGAGCCGGTGACGATCGTGAACTCACCGGGGTCGGTGCCGCCGAGCGCGGTCGCGAGCGCGCCGGTCGAGGAGCCGCCCGTGTTGGTCACGGTGAACATCTGCGACGCGCTCACCTGGCCGACGGTGGTGTTGCCGTAGGTGCCGGTGGTCGGGGTGATCGTGATCTGACCAACGCCGATGCCGGTGCCGAGAAGCGTGGAGCTCACGGTGCCGCCCGGCGTGCCGGTGACATTGAGCTGCGCAGCCTTGCCACCCGTGGTGGTGGGCTTGAACTGGACGACGATCGTGCACGACTGGTTCGGGTTGAGCGCCGTGGTGCAGTTCGCGATGATGGCGAACTGCGAGGCGTCGGTGCCGGCGAGCACGCCCGAGACCGGGCCGCTGACCACGCCACCGATGTTGACGACGGTGAACGTCTGGTTGTTGCTCGAGGCGTTGACGACGATCGAGCCGAAGTCGAGGAGACCCGGGTTGACCGAGAGCTGGGCCGGCGCGAGGCCGGTACCGGAGAGCGCGGCGGCGGTGGTGCCACCGGGGTTGGTGGCGACCTGAAGCGAGGCGGCCTTGGCGCCGGCGGTCAGGGGCTTGAAGCTCACCGTGATCGTGCAGGTCGCGGCCGCGGCGAGCGGCGCGGTGCAGGTGTCGGTCTGCTTGATGAAGTCACCGGGGTCCGAGCCGACGAGCGAAACGCTGAGGGCGCCCGTGGTGGTTCCACCGGTGTTCGTGACGGTGAAGCTGCCGGTGGTGGCGCTGGTGGCGCCGACGACGACGTTGCCGTACGCATTGGTCGAGGGGGTGATGCTGATGTTGCCGATGGCCGCGCCGCGGCCATCGAGGGCGACGCTGACCGAGCCGCCGGGGGTCCCGGAGACGATCAGGTTGCCGGTCTTCATTCCCGCGCTGGCGGGCGAGAAGCTGACGGCGACCGTGCACGTCGCGTTCGCGGCGAGCACGGTGCAGGTGTTGGTCTCGACGGAGAAGTTCGCCGCGCCCGCGCCCATGATCTGGGCCGAGAGCGAACCGCTCGGGCTGCCGCCGGTGTTCGTCACCGTGAACGACATCGAGCCGCTCGTCTGGCCAACGGTCACCGTGCCGAAGTCGCTGGTCAGCGGCGAGATCGAAAGCTGTGCAGGAGGCAGAGCTGCGTCGGGACGTGCGTCCACCTCGCCGGCATCGATTTGAGGTGTAATTCCATTGTCGCCGCAGCCCGCGATCGCCGATGCGATCGCGATCGCGAACACGCCTACTCGCCCTACGTTTCCAATACCCAGCTTCATCACAGCAGCCTCCTCACAAAGAAAGGAACAAACGAAAACCGTCTATATGGACGTTCCCCCGTCCACAGAATTGGCATAGGCGTCCCACACCTCCGGGGGTGCCGGGAAGACCTGGGACAGAGAAAGATCGGGTAGCGATGGGTGAATGACGTGAGTGATGTCGAGACACCAGAATCGTCGTCGGTGATCAAACGATTTTCCAAATAGCGATCTCGTGCGCGGGAGTGCGTATCCGGATCGCTTCATGAAGTTCCGAAATCACGCGATCTGGCATACCGATCTGAGCGCGCCGCATACCCGAGCGCTACCCCACACCACCGCGTCAGGGGCGCTGGGCGCGCGCAGGACTCGACACCCGCCTCCATCCCAGCGTAAATCAAGGGAGGGATGTCAGTCGCGCTTGGGATCGATCTGGGCACCACCAACTCGTGCGCGGCGATCGCCACGCCGACGGGTGTGGAGTTCATCCTCGGTCCTCGAGGCGAGCGGGTCCACCCGTCGGTGGTCGCGTTCCCGTCGAGCGGCGGCGTCGTTGTCGGGGCTGACGCAAAACGCTACAGGCTGACCGAGCCCCACCACGTCATTCACTCCGCGAAGCGGTTCATCGGGCAGAACATCCGTGCGCCGCTCGTGCAGCTCGCCCTGACGGGAGTTCGGTACCGCGTCGAGGAGGGTCCGAACCAGCAGCCGATCGTCGTGGTCCGCGACCGCCGGATGACGATGCCGGAGATCTCCTCCAACGTGCTGTTGCACCTCAAACGATGTGCAGAGCGCCAGCTCGGCACGCCGATCAAGGATGCGGTGGTCACCGTCCCGGCGAACTTCACCGATGGCCAGCGCCAGGCGACAAAGGAGGCCGGCCGCCTCGCCGGTCTCGAGATCATGCGGCTGATCAACGAGCCGACCGCGGCCGCGCTCGCGTACGGCTTTGGCAGAGATCGGCAACAGGTGATCTGCGTGTTCGACTTCGGCGGCGGCACGTTCGATGTCTCGCTGCTCCGCCTCAATGGCGAGGTGTTCGAGGTGCTCGCGTCCGAGGGCGACTTCTTCCTCGGCGGTGATGATCTCGATCGCGCGCTCGGCGAGGTGCTCGCCGCGGAGTGCAATCGCATGCTGCGCGTCGATCCGCGTCCGAACGCGGCCTTGATGATGAAGCTGATGATGGGCGCCGAGGCGATCAAGTGTCACCTCTCGGATAACGACGCGGCCGAGGGCGAGATCGACGGCCTCGAGATGCCGGGCACCGCCCAGGCGCGCCTGCCCTTCCAGATCACGCGCAAGCAGTTCGAGGCCCTGGTCTCCGGCTACGTCAATCGTACGATCGAGGTCACCAAGCAGGTGCTCGCCGGTGCGGGCATCGATGCACGCTCGGTCTCCGAGGTGCTGTGCGTCGGCGGCTCGACGCGGATCCCCCTGGTGCGGCAGCGGCTCGCCGAGCTGTTCAAGCGCCCACCGAACACGACGATCAATCCCGACGAGGTGGTGTCGCAAGGCGCGGCAATCCAGGCCGGCAGCCTGGTCGGCAACCTGTCCGCGGGCACCGGCATGGGCGCGCGCGATGCGGTCGCCACCAAGGGTCACTCGAGTCTCGGCGGCGGTGGCAACGTCGTGCTGCCCCAGGGTCAGGCCAAGCGGCCGATCCTGATGGACGTCAATCCGGCAACGCTCGCGATCCACACCGCGGGCGGCTTCACGGAGCGGCTGCTCGACAAGAACTCGCCGATCCCGATCGAGCGCACGCGCGTGTTCACGACCTCGCGCGATAACCAGACCCGCGTCGAGATCGATTGCTGCCGCGGTGAGAACCGCCGCTACACCGAGAACGAGCCACTCGGGACGCTGGTGCTCGACGAGCTGCCGTCGAAGCCGCGCGGCGAGCTCAAGATCGAGGTCATGTTCCGGGTCGATGCGGACGGCATCCTCCACGTGCGCGCGAGCGATCAGACCTCGGGTGCGCGGCAGGAAGCGCATCTCCAGGTGCTCGGCGCTCCGGTGCACGAGGAACCGCACCAGTGAGCAACCGGACGTCGGTGCTCCTGTGGGCGCAGAAGGTGCTCCAGCACAAGGACGCGCCGCCGCACACGCTGCTCGAGGTCCGTGCCGAGGCCACCGCGGATCAGGTCTCCGATGCGTTCCAGAAGATCGCGCGGATGGCGCATCCCGATCTCCACCGCAGCGCGCTCGATGCGCAGGAGCTCGAGATGGTGACGTCGGCGTACGGCAAGGTCGCCGGCGCGTATCAGGAGTTGCGCACGCAGCGGATGACCACCACGAAGATGGTCCCGATCTCCGCGCCGCAGCCCGCACCCGCGGTCGCCCCGCAGCGGATGTCGGGTCAGGTCAAGGCGCAGTCACCGGCCGCAGGCGTGCCGTTGGCTGACCAATCACCATCGAGCTCGGGTGCCGCGTCGCACTCGATGAACAGCAAGGCGCTGATCTACTACCGCAAGGCAGAGCTGGCGTTGCGCCGCGGTGATCTGAGCAACGCCGTGCTGCAGATGAAGATGGCGATCGCAGCGGATCCGTCATCGCAGTTTCTTCGTGTGGCGATGGCCGAGATCCAGTCCGAGCTCGCGAAGAAACCCTGAGCGATCCACCACGGGTGGACACGGGGTCCATCGTGTGGGAGGAACCGGGCATGGCGACGCGGCTGACCACCGGCACCTCGATCACCGGCCACGGGTTGTGGCACCCGGACACCGTCCTCGAGAATCCGGAGCTGTGCGCGGCCTTCAACGAGTTCGTGCGGCGCGACAACGCGAAGCACGCGGACGAGATTGCTGCCGGCACGCGAGAACCACTCAAGGAGTCGACGCCGGAGTTCGTGGTCAAGGCATCCGGGATCCAGCGGCGCTACGTTCACGACAAGACCGGCCTGCTCGATCCCGAGCGGATGTGCCCGAACATTCCAGATCGTCCCGAGGATCAGCTCAGCGTCCAGGCCGAGTACGCGGTCAACGCCGCGAAGCGCGCGCTCGA
>JBBRED010000073.1:0-27814 GCA_038203335.1 Haliangiales bacterium
CGGCGACGTTGAGGCCGACGGCAAGATCAGCGTCGTCAAGAACAAGTTCTCGAGTGGCTCGGTGCACCTGAAAGCTGCGTTCCCGGCCCTCACCGTCGAGGGCAATGCGCAGATCAGCGCCGGCGAGATGGGCGATCTCAACACCCAGGCCGAGCTCGTCGTCACCCCGGGCGGCTCGTCGGTCCTCGCGAAGTTCATCGAGTCGGGCAGCATCCACGTCGATCTCAAGAAGTGGAAGCTCACGAACGCGCTCGGCAAGCTGCACATCAAGACGCCCGAGATGTTGCCGATCGAGAACACGGTCATCGAGGTCGGCTACCAGCCGGACGCCGGCATCTCCGCCAAGCTGACGACCGAGTTCAACGCGCCGATGGGCAAGGGCGAGAAGGGCAAGTTCGAGGCCGGCTATCAGCGCGACCGCGGCCTGTACGCGCACATCATGATGCCGCTGTTCCTCCCGGGCTTCAAGCGCGCGGAGCTCAACGGCGATCTCGACAAGACCGGTCTCAAGGCCAGCGTCGATCTGTTCCCCAAGGATGACAAGATCATCAAGAAGGCGCACATCGGACTGGGCTACGCCCTCAACGGCGACGGCCTGTTCGCCGAGGGTTCGCTGACGCTCGCGCCGACCGAGTCGCTCGAGATGACGCTCGGTGTGAAGTACTCGCAGAAGGGCGGCTTCGAGATCCTCGGCATCGATACGGCGGACAAGGACAAGAAGGGCGACGAGCACGAGGTCGCAGCCTGGAAGAAGCCGTTCCCGACGATCCCGCTGCTCACGGTCGGCGTCGCGTCGCTCGGCCTCAAGTTCACGATCGGCGTCGGCGCGGGCTACCGCATGCCGAAGATCAAGTTCGAGAGCCCGAAGCTCGAGGGCGGTCTCGAAGCGCTCGATCAGGGCGGCATGCCGGCGTTCACGTTCGGCGGCTCGATCGCCATGGGCGCGTACGTGTCGCTGTCGCTGTCCGTGCAGGTCGTCGGCGAGATCCAGCTGCTGATCGCGACGTGCTCCGCCGGTATCGGCGCCGAGATCATGGCGCGCCTGAACCTCGAGCTCGGTGCAGACGTCAAGGGTCGCTTCGCGCCTGGCCAGGGCGCGTTGCTCACGATCGATCCGTTCGTCGGTGCATCGCTCGATCTGATCGCCTCGCTGATCGCGACGCTCTACGCCGAGGTCTGCTGGTTCACGATCGTCGACAAGAAGTGGACGCTCGCGTCCGCGCAGTTCGCGCACATCGATCTCGGCAAGTTCCGTCCGTTCAAGCCGCTGGGCGTGCAGATCGGCGGCCCCGAGGGCACGCACCTGACGCAGGGCCTCTCGCTCCGCGACGACGCGTTCGATCAGATCGTCGACGGCGTGAAGGAAGGCGGCAAGCACGCGGGCGACGAGGAAGCGAATCGCGACGCCAAAGAGAAGGTCACTCCCGTCCTCCAGTCGTTCAAGAACGCGGCCCCGCAGTTCGCCGAGCTCCCGCCGGGCTGGGAGAACGGCTTGACCGTCGCTCCGGTCGACTTCCACTCGATGTTCCCCGTCGGTGACAAGGAGTGGGACTACTACCAGGACAACGCGGACACCGCGGAGACCGTGGCGCCGGGGCTCGCGATGAGCTCGCCGACCGAGCGACTCGCGAAGGCCGTCGCGATCACGGCCAAGCGCAATCCGATGGGCGCCGGTCAGCTCGTCCTTGCATGGCGCCGCGCGCAGATCGCGCACATGGGTGTCAACCCGGATACCGGTGTCGACGTCGTCGCGGAGCGCGAGATCGTCCAGCGCGAGATCCAGGAGAAGTACAACGCGGACCTGCTCAAGGCGCAGGAGGAGCAGAAGAGGGTCGACGACGAGCACACCACGCACGTCGCGAAGCAGGGCACGGACTACACGAAGGCCCAGACCGTCGCGACCAAGGAAGCGCAGACCCAGAAGGTCGTGCACGAGAAGGAAGTCGCCAAGGCGAAGACGAGCTTCACCGAGGCGCAGACCAAGAAGTCCGAGGCGGCGAAGACGGCCACGAAGGAGGGCGCGAAGGTCGAGCCGGTGAAGGAAGCGAAGGCTCCGCCACCGCCCGCGCCACCCGCACCGCCGGCCCCGAAGAAGCTCGACAAGCCCGCCCCGATCCCGGTGCCGCCGGCCGTGCCGCTTCCGGCGCCGCCCGAGATGTTGCCCGCCGTCGCGAAGCCGGCACTGCCGAGCGATCCCGGATCGCTGCCGCGCGCCGCGATCAGCATTCCGCCGCAGAAGAAGCCGGTCGAGCCGCAGAGCCCGGGCGTCAAGGAAGCCCCGAAGGGCGGCGCGCCCGATCCGAAGCCCGGTGCAGCCGCATCGACCGCCACGCAGACCGGTGGTGGCGGTGGTGGTACGGCTCCGCCCAAGTCGAGCGGCGCCGGCGGTGCTGGTCCCAAGGGCGGCGGAAGCGGCGGCGCGCCTGCGCCGGCGCCAGCCGTGAAGGCCGGCGTCGAAGGCATCGTCGGCCAGCAGAAGACTCTCGACGCGAAGGAGAAGCAGGTCGTCGGCGACAACGGCAAGGGCACCGGCGGCAAGGCGAAGACCGCCGGCGGTCCGGCCGCGCCGCCTCCTGCCCCGGGTTCGCAGGCCGGCAAGGCTCCGGGCGCCCCAGGCCCGGGCGCCGACGCGAAGGCGTCGGGCAAGAAGGCCGCGCAGCCGGCGAGCGAGATGGATCCGACGGTCAAGAAGGTCGCCGACGCGGGCAAGGCCGACCAGAAGGCGTACGACCAGAAGCTCGATCAGCAGTCGCAGCAGTACGACAGCAAGGTCAAGCAGCAGAACGCGACCGCACAGCAGGACACGAAGAAGCTCGAAGCCGAAGCCGCTGCGGCAAAGAAGAAGAAGGAAGACGCCGCGAAGGCCGCCGCCACGGCGGGTCCCGGCGCGAAGCCCGGCGCTCCGGGCGCTGCACCAGGTACGCCTGGCGCTGCTCCGGGTGCGCCTGCCGTCCCCGCATTGCCGACGGTCCCGACGTCCCTCGTGCTCCAGCCGATCTCCGCGAAGGCGGGCAACGAAGCCCTCGAGCGTGCGTTGCTCGGACTCAAGGGCTCGCAGGACTTCGGCCCGGGTGGCGACGCCGCTTCGGTCACGAAGACCCTGCTCGCCTCGCACACCAACGCGAAGATGGCCGAGAACGGCGCGCTCACGTTGCCGCCGGCCCAGTCGGCTGGCTACGGCAGCGCGATCTCGCTCGATGCTCTCGCATCGCAGATCCTCCAGCAGCTCGGCGTGTCGAAGGTGCGGATGTCGAACGTCGACGGTAAGTCCGTCGAGATCACGGTCGGCATCAACCCCGACGTCAAGCTCGGTAAGCTCGAGCCCCAGAAGCCGCCCGTCGGCAAGAAAGAGCTCCAGGCGATGGCGTCCGCGGCGCGTGCCGTGATCAACCAGAACGACGCTGCGCTCAAGGCGCAGATGCTGAACAGCCCGACGAAGATCAAGCGTGTCATCGTCGGCGCAGGCTACGCATCGGTCGCGACCTACGTGACCCTGCCCGAGAGCGAGCGTCAGCAGACGATCGGTATCGGCTTCGCGGATCCGTGGGCGCTCCGCGGCGATCTGCTGATGGGCCAGACCGGCGAGTACCTGCAGGTCGCGGGCTTCCCGTCGATGACCGACTTCAACGTCATCAACCAGGGCGGCTACCTGCCGTCGAGCGTGTTCGCCGACGTCACGGCGCTCGCGCGCGCCGAGGCCGGCATGGCCGTGTTCGCGGGCTGGGCGGGCCAGTCGGAGAACTTCGACCCGCAGTATCACCAGCCGGGCGGAAAAGCCGTCGACCTCAAGCTCCAGCAGGAGCAGAAGAAGGCGGCCGACGAGGATGTCAAGAAGCAGGTCGCGCTCGATCAGGCGAAGACCGAGCAGGAAGAGAAAGAGAAGCGGATCAAGCCGATCGCGAACGCCGACGAGCACAACAACCAGAAGGCGAAGGCGAAGGGCGACACGCTGATCGTCGGCGCCGGCGCGGCCGCGTCGTGGAACGTCGAGAAGACCGGTGGCAACTTCTTCTGGCTCGCGCGTCCGGCGGCGGCGATCGCGGGATACACGCCGGCGCAGCCGCGCGGCGAGATCTTGCTCCGCGAGAGCTACCTCGCGGCGACGGGCGGCGGCTCGCGTAACGACGGCGTGCTCGCCAACCGATCGAAGATGTTCGTCGGCGAAGCTGGCACCATCGACGTGGTCAAGCCGGGCAAGAATCCGGCCGCGAAGGCGCCGATCGACCACCCGGGTGCCAACCCCGCTCCGCCGCAGCGGAGCGTCGAGCAGAACCAGAAGGAGCCGTGGGAAGCCCCGGCCGCCTTCAAGCTGCGCGTGCCGATCAACACCGGCTCGGGCACGATCATGGTCTACACGCAGAACCTGGACCTCGCCGGTGGTCCGGGCCCCGCGCGCAAGCTCCACACGGTTCCCGAGCACAATCCCGACAGCAAGAAGGTTGGCGATCAGGTCGATCCCGCGCGTCCGGACAAGTACCAGATGTCCGCCGAGAGCGGCGCCAAGGGCGAGCAGCTCGCGCTGCCGGAGGACATCGAGATCTCGGTGTCGGCGAACGACACCGCTGGCGAGCGCGGTGCGGGCCTTCCGATGCTCGGTTCGAAGAAGGTCGGTCAGGTCGTGCTCGCGATCGGATCCGACGGCTTCGCGCACGGCGGCATCAACGACCTGATCATCCGCAACAAGATCAAGACGACGATCATCTGGGATCGCGCGATGTCGAACCCGGCCACCGAGTGGCAGGGCGACCCCACGAACAAGATCCAGCCGGCGTGCCCCCTGGGCGTCGAATGCAAGGTGCAGAGCATTCGCGTGCTCGGTGCCGCGGGTACCGACGGTCCCGGCCTCACGCCCGAGGACACGGTCCTCTACAAGAAGGCGCAGAACGCGCACCTCGGGCGGATCGGAGATGCGGGCGGTCGCGCGGAAGGCGGGATCTCGCGCCTCGGCGGAACGTTTCAGGCCGCGAATCAGCAGCTCGACGGCAAGGCGCCGGTCCCGCTGCCGAATGCGGGCGAGAACAACTCGTCGATTCCCACGGCGAAGACGGCGGACGGAAAGACCAACGAGTCGGGCAAGGATCGTAAGGAAGGCGCTCTCGATCCGAACTTCACCCCGCCGGTGCGCCAGAGCCCGGATCAGAAGAACGAAAACTTCGACAAGCGGATGGACGACTACGGCAAGGACGACGCGACAAAGAAGGACGTGTCGAACAAGACGCCGCCTCCTCCGCCTTCGTCGGGCTCGGGTGGCGGTACGCCTCCGCCTCCGCCTCCGTCCAGTGGATCGACGGCGGCGGCTACGCCGAACCCGGCGTCTCCCGCGGCCGCGCTGCCGACCGCGCCCACGGCGCCGACCCCGGTCTCTCGTCACGCGGCCGGTGCTCCGCCAGCCGATTGGCAGAGCAAGGTCGTCAAGAAGGTCGACTCCTCCGTCGTCGCGCCCGACGACCCGGGACACACCTATTCGGTCCTCAAGGACGGCAGTGGTATCGCGCAGTCGGAGACCAACAAGCTCGCCAAGGACAAGGAGGCTGCGCTTCAGGCTGCGACCGGCTACGTTCCGCCACCCAAGCCGCCGGTCACGCAAGACGCGTACAAGGCGCACATCAAGGGGAAGTTCTCCGGCGAGATGAGCAAGGTCGAAGCGCTCGCGGCGAAGGCGCTCGAGAATGGTGGCGCCGCCAAGCGCGCTACCCAGAAGTTCGAGATGACCATCAAGGTCCTCGACGATGCCCGTGCAGGAATCGCCGAAGCCAAGACCGAGCTCGACGACAAGAAGGTCAAGGTCATCCAGGCGGTGACGAAGGCCGCCAAGATCAACGAAGGCCTGACGATGGGCGAGCTCCTCGCGAAAGCCGAGGCACTCTGCGCGAAGATTGCCAAGGACGGCGATGCAGCGAAGGGGGCTAAGGCCGAGCTCGACGGCGTGATGCAGGTCTCCATGTTGCTCGCCATGCAGATCGACGAGGCTGGCACCGGCGCCGGGCGCGACCTCTACAAGACCTTGGACACCACGGAGAACCCCTCCCTCGTCAAGCAAGGCGTGGACGTCGGCATGGCCGACAACGAATGCGCGGAGATGGCGGTGAACCACCGCAACTGGTTGCGAGCGTTGTGGCGCAAAGACGTGATGAAGGACAAGGATGCCGCGGAGATCTTGTATCTCCGCGATCAGGGCTGCAGCGGTTCGCGTGATGGCCTGACCTTCGAGCAGGTCCGGGACAAGTCCATCGAGAAGCTGAAGATCTCGACCCCGACCAAGGCTGCCGTGCTGAAGGGCGACTTCAAGTTCGCGGACGCCAACCCGGAGGAGCTCAAGAAGATCTACGGGGCGATCATCAAGAGCGCCGCCGAGACCAACGCCGGTGTGAACAACACGACCGGTGCCGGCAAGAAGAAGGACGAGAACGACGCCAAGGACGAGAAGGATCCGACGAAGGCGGGCGACAAGAAGGACGAGAAGAACGAGGAGAAGAAGGAAGAGAGCAAGGCGGGCGATCCCTCGGCACTCACGCCGATCGCCGAGGCATACGTGGATGCCGCTGGTACCCAGGTCGATCTGAAGGTCACGCCCACCGGCGTGCAGGCTTCGGGCGGGCTGGTCGCTGCCCACAGTGACAGCGCCAACCCGAAGAAGATCGCCGACAAGATCGCTGAAGACGTGGGCCTGTTCCTCAAGTGCACGGTGGCTGCGGATCAGGAGGCGTTGCTCGCCACGATCAAGAAGGGGATGAAGGCGCTCAAGTCGGAGATGGAGAAGGCTCGTGGCGATAAGCGCGACCTCACCGCCCCGCGCGTCAAGTTCGAGAAGGACATCGGCGCGAAAGCATTCGCCGAAGCTCCCGGGTTCAAGGGCGCGAGCAAGGCCGTTACGGACATGGCGACCTCGGCGCTGCGGATCATCGCGTCATCGAAGGGGACGGCGATGCAGGATGCCGCTCCGATCGGCGAGATCCTCAAGAAGCTCGAGGGTGATCCCGATCTCGTGAAGGCCGTCAGGGCGATCGGGCACCGGACCGATATCGGATTCGCCGGTGCGGTTGGAGATAGCTTCGAGGCCATCACGAAGGCGATGACCGAGGGCAGCCTGACTCAGAAGGCAGTGCACCTCATCAACTTCGGCGACAAGTTCCTGACGCCTCACCTCATCCAGGGGACGGAGTCGGTGCTGAAGCAGGTGAAGTACAACCTCGCCTTGCTCGGCTCGCCGACGGACATCGACGCGAAGATCAAGGCGGTCCACGACGCCAAGGTTGCTACTGACCCTAAGGGGGCGGAGAAGGAGGCGAAGAAGGGCCTGTACTCCCAGCCGGACTTCTCGGAGAAGGTCAACGGGCAGCTGGCAGACGACGGTAAGGTCGTCCCGATGGACTTCAAGACGCCCGAGGTCGCCTTCGAGGCGCTCGATCAGAAGTCGCTGTACCGCCTCATGCGGCAAAAGAATCTCCCGATCACCCAGCACATGACGAACGTCGAGATGGTCGCCGCGCTCAAGGTGAAGGCAGCGGAAGAGGCGAAGGCAACCAACGAGAAGAACGCTGCGGATGCCGCCAAGACCAACAAGCCCGAACCCAAGCCGGTCGGTCCCGCGCAGACCTCGAATGCGAAGATGACCGTGAACGCGAACAAGCCGGGGATCACCGTGGAAGCGATGCCGTACCTGCAGGGCATCGCCGCCAACATGGTCAATCCAAAGCATCGGTGGATCATCGCGGCGAACGAAGCCCAGATGCCACTCAAGGCCGGCATCTCGGGGACGACGCACCGGTTCCTTGGCCTGGGCGAGCTGCTCGGTCTCGACAACAAGCCGGGTATGCGTCTCGCCATGCTCGGTCACCTGCAGGAGATCGAGGCCCACAGCTTCTGGGAGATCTGCGACGCGGCTGGCATGGGCAATCCCCAGAAGGGCAAGTACGTTCCGTTCGACCCGGTGCCGAACGAGGCCATGGAGGCCGCTGCCAAGGAGAGCCTGACGACCGATTTCAAGGGTCAGGGCATCGACGGACCGAAGGACCTGGAGATCCAGCTCAAGCGGGTCCTCGGCCTTCCTCTCACTGAAGGCGGATGAGCCGCTCCTGCGCGTCGGGCGCCATGGTGGTGGGTGGTGGCCACCGACTCCCCGACGATCCGTGCGAATACAACCCGGAGGCCGGGCTCGGACCGGGGTGCAACCAGCTCCACTGCGGCAATTGCGGCGCACGCGTCCGCAACTCGCCGCCGGGCTTCCGTCTCGCGGATTCGCGCGGACGCGATGACGCTCCGGAGCTCTACGCTGTGGAGGACTGGTCGTCCTCGCCGCTCGTCGTGCCCGCACACCCGAGCTGGCGCCTGTATGTATGCCGGTGCGACTACTGGATCGAGGCCGACACGAGCTACGTGATCAACGATCACGAGGAGCCCGGGGATCCCCATATGAACTGGGCGTGCGGCGGCCATCCGGAGCCCGCGCTGCCGTTGACACTCGGCGAGCTACAGATCTCCACGCAGACCGATTGGCCAGCGCTGGTGCAGCGCGTGCTCGACGGCGCGTGCCCACGACCGCTCGGCCGCGCGGACGAGGGACCGTGGCTGTGGCTTTCGTGGCTCTACGCCTACCTCGAAGGGTTGCCAGCCGCCAGCGAGCTCTCTCGCGCAGTCGGCAGCAAGATCGGCGACCGCGACGAGCGCACGGTGGGAGCGGTCCTGATCTTCTTCCGGAAGTTTCCGGCAGCGGATGGCATCGAGCACTTGCTCGCGCGCGCGACGGCGGACCCGGAGAGCGTGGCTGTCAAGCATGCGGTCCCCGAGGATGACTACGAGCCGAGTCTCTGGGATGTGCTGACCGGAGTCCTGCAGAAGCGGACGGCCGAACCCCCCGTGCGCGAGGCCGTCGACGTGATCCGTAAGGTCATGTTGCGTCCGATCGGCAGCCGCGATCCGCTCAAGCAGACACTGGAGCGCAGCTGGGAGGCCAGCGCGTTCCACCTCGACGACGCTCAGTGGATGGCCGCGAACATCGTAGCGCTCGAGACCGCGGGCCCTGGCCGGTGGAAGCAGCTCATGAACTTGATCGTCGCGTTTGCGCGCAACGACGACGAGCTCGAGAGCATGATCGTGACCGCGGGTGTGGCTCTCATCCAGAGCCGCCTCATTCCCCCCGCCGAGATGCGTGCCTGGATCAAACAACGTGCCTACGACTCCGACGCATGGGCGCTCGTCCTGCAGTCGGCGCTGGACAAAGCCTAGATCAGGTCTTCGAAGTCCGAGCCCGCCCACGTCGCGATGGCGGCGGCGATCTTGGGCGCCCACCCCGTTTCCATCAGGAGCTCGTTACGGCTGTACGTGGGGTCGCCCATTGCCGAGCTCGCCGCCTCGGTGACCAATGGGATTTCCTGACCCGAGCGCAACAGCGCTTTGGCGCCGCGGTAGATGTAATCTTCGGACGCGAAGGCGATCACCTTGGCGATATCCTCGCGGCGCACGACCTTGAAGTCCTCGAGCGTCGCGGTGTTGCCTGTCGCGTCGAAGACTCTGTGCTCGCTATTGTAGACCGCGATGCCATCGGCGTTCGTGTGCCAGATGAAGTCGCAATACCAGTCCGTCTCCGCGATCGCGAGACCTCGCCTGCTCAGGTCTGCCACCACGCCGGCGTGCTCCGCCTCGGTGACCTGAGTGAAACCGAGCTGCTTGGCTCCATCGTCACCCAGCGTGTAGATCATCACCGTACGTTTTCCGTCCTTCGCGCGCCCCGAGACCTGATACTTCTCTCCCGGCGCCGCGACGGCTTCTTCGAACGTCATGGCCCGAGTCTACTCGACACGTCGAGCGATTCCTCGCACACTTGCGACTACCGATGCCGACTGAGGATGAGCTCTACCGAGCGGTACTCGCAAAGCCTGCCCACGATCGCCCCCGCCGGGACTACGCGAAGTATCTCGAGACCACGGGCGACGAGCTTGGTGAGTACATCCGGCTCTCGCTCGACGCAGATCGCAACCGACCGACGAACAAGGACCGTCAGCTCGAGCTTCACAACAAGCTCCAGCAGCGGCTGACAGCGCCGATCGCGCCGTGGATCCGATCGCACCAGCCGGATCGCGGGCTCGTCGCGCTGGTCCAGATGGACGGGCAAACGTTCATCGACCGCGGCGCGGACGTGTTTGCGAAGGCGCCGATCCAGCACCTGGACCTCGTCGAGACCAAAGCGGTGTTCGCAAGGGTCATGGCGAGCCCACTCCTCTTGAAGGTGCAGACGCTGACCTTGACCAGCAACGGCCTGGGGGACGCCGAGGCGAAGTTGCTCGCCGACAGTCCTCACGTGAAACACCTCCTCTACCTGAGCCTGTATGGCAACGAGATCGGGCAACCCGGCCTCGAGGCGATCGCGGCGTCGACGAATGTGCCCGAGCTGCGGATCTTCCACTTCGAGTACAACGAGGTCGAGAGCCCCGTCGCGACGATCGTGAGCGACGGAGTCTCCGGGCTCGAGAACACTCAGCCGGGCGGTCCGCTCGCGGCTGTCATCAAGCAGAAGTACGGCAACAAGGTCTGGCTGGAGATGCCGCCGAACATCGACCGCTTCCGGCTCTGCGACGCCGGCGAATGAGCTACGCGAGCTTCGACGAGGCACGACAGCAGGCGGAGGCGGGGGACGCCGCAGCGCAGAGCTTTGTCGGCGCGGCGTATCTCGCGGGCGCAGGCGTGGAGCCTGATGCCGCGGAGGCGATGCGCTGGTTCACGGCGGCGGCGGAGCAGGGATACGCGCTGGCGCAGAATGATCTCGGGATGTTGTTCGGCGAAGGCGTCGTCGTCCCCCGCAACGACGAGCAAGCGCTGTTCTGGTTTCACGCGGCCGCCGAGCAGGGGCTCGTCGTCGCGTGTCTCAACCTCGCTCGCTGCTACACCGAGGGTCGCGGCACGCCGGTCGACCTCGCGCAGCGCGTGGTGTGGCTCGGGCGCGCCGCCGAGGCGGGCGACGTCGATGGGCTGAACGAGCTCGGCGTGTCGTTGCTCCGGGGACTCGGCGTCGCCGCGGATCCCGAGGCGGCGGTGACGATGTTCTTGCGAGCGGCCGAGCTGGGGCTCGCCCACGCGCAGTTCAACCTCGCCGAGTGCATCGAGCTCGGCGTGGGGCATCCGGCCGATGCCGCGCTGGCGGTCCGCTGGTACGCGCGCGCGGCAGATCAATCGTTCCCGCCGGCGATGAACAACCTCGGGCTCTGTCTCGAGGGCGGGCGCGGCGCAGAGAAGGACACGGCGACGGCGTTCATGCTGTTCCGGGCAGCGGCGGCGCAGTCGTTTCCGCCCGCCGAGTACAACGTGGGGCGCTCCTACGAAAAGGGCATCGGCGTCGCGGTGAACCTGACCGAGGCGAGCCTCTGGTACTACAAGGCGGCGCGGGTCGGTCACGATGCGGCGATGGTGGCAGTGTCGCGCCTCGCGCGGAACGCGAGCGCCCCCGAGGTGACGTCCACGGTCGATGAACCGGTCACGATCCAGTCGCTGGAGCAGGCGCTGCTCGCCGAGGACAGCGACGTGCGCCAGAGCGCGTGGGACGGACTCGTCGAGGCGCTCGGTCTCACGCAACGGATCCAGAGCCCGGGCGGCGTCCGCGAGCTGACCACCGAGGTCGAGGTCATGCGCGTTCTGATCGGCAGTGGCATCACGGCCCTCGTGAAGCTCGGCGCGAGCGGAATGCGCGAGGTCTCGCGACGCCTCGCGGCCGGAGCCACGCCGCGTCAGCTCGGCATTGCGTGGCGGCCCAACACGGCGAGTGACGTGTTCGACGAGCTACGGCAGGCGCTCGATGACGCCAACCTGGCGTTTCCGCTCGACGAGATCGCGAAGCTGACGGGCGTCCAACGCCAGCTGGCGGAGACGA
Organism: Haliangiales bacterium; assembly: GCA_038203335.1. Lineage (GTDB taxonomy): Bacteria > Myxococcota_A > Polyangia > Haliangiales > Haliangiaceae > JABFXX01. The sequence continues at coordinate 11,861 of JBBRED010000073.1, forward strand.
TGATCGTCCTGCGCCTCGAGGCGTGGGACGCGCGCGTTCCCGACGCCCTCGTCACGCTCGACGCCGCGTGGACGGCACCCGCTCTGACGGAGCTCGCGAACTCGACCGCGGCTCCGAGCGAGTTCCGCGTGGCACTCGCGGACGCAGCCCGCGAGCTCACGACGACGTGACGACTACTTCTCGATCGACGAGAAGTCGACGCTCTCGAGCCACTTCGCGAGATCCTCGGCCTTCACCTTGTCCTTACCCTGCTCGCTGATGCCCGTGGTGACGACGACGTGGCCGACGAGGATCGTGACGCCCTTGTCGTCCTTCATGTCGATGCGCGGGTAGGTCTTGATCTTCGGCGCGTCGGCGGCCGGCGCGTGGAAGCAGTACTCGAACTCCCCGCGGTCATCGACGGACTTGCTGACGTATTCCTTCAGCTTGGGGGCGTTGCAGTCGACGAACCTCACCGAGGCGAAGCCCTTGTCGCCATCGACGAAGTTGGCGAGACGATCGCCGTCCTTCTCTGCGTACGCGGCGCTCCAGATCGCGGTCTCCGGGACGCCCGCGACCTTGAGCGGCGGAAGGTCGAGCTTCGCCAGCGTCATCGCGGGAACAACCGGACCCTCGCCGACCTTGGGCATGTCGCCGGCCGGAACCGCTGCGGCCGAGCCAGAACCCGTCTCGGGCGGGGGCGTCATGTCGCCGCCGCCCATTGCCTTGGCCATGCACTCACCATACTTCGTGCCGACGTCCTGCATCTCCTTCATCGTCTTCTCGTCCGGCTTCTCGGGCTTGTCGCCGGCGTTCTTCGCGCTCTCGGCGGACCACTTGTTCATCTGGTCCTGGACGTCGTCCGCGCACTTCTTGTCCTTGCACGCGCACATCTTGTCCTTGAACTCGCCCATCTTGGCCATCGCCTCACCGGCGCCGCCCTTCTTCTTGCAGCCAACCGCCGTGAGTGCCGCCATAGCCATGAATGCGATCGTCAGGTTCTTCATGGCGCGAAGCGTAGGCCAAGCGACCCAGGGTTCGCCATTCTCAGGCTCCAAAACCGATTACCTCAACGCTCGTTCAGGTACGCGAGCGACTTTGTCCGACGGTGGATACATCCGTACGGAATCGGGAGCATCGGACGAGCAACCCGAGGCGTGAAGGATGGGTCGCCGCGTTCGCTTGCGTAACTCCGCCGGGTCTTGGCCGGGACGGCGGTGTTCGCCGGCACTGAGAAATGGAGAGGGAGAACCTCGGCCAGCGACCTGCTCGTGCGCGAGTCAGCCGACGATCTGATCATGGAACGCGGCGCCGGCCCACGTGGCGATCGCGACGCCCAGTGTGGATGTCCACCCGGTCTCCATCAGCAGATCGTTGCGGCTGTACCCGGCGCCGGCGTCGGCTGCCGTCGAGAACTCGGTGACCAGGCCGATCGCCTGACCCGACCGTAGCTCGGCCTTGATCCCGCGATACACGTGATCAGGTTCCGCGAACGAAACGATGCGCGCGATGTCCGCCCGCGGGATCACGCTGCCGTCCTCGAGCGTGGCGCGATCGCCCTCCGCGTCGAGCACCTTGGATCTCCGGCCGTAGACCTCCACGCCCGTGGCGGTGATGATCCAGACATACTCGCACGTGGCCTCGGTGCCGGCGATGGCGATGCCGCGCGCGTTCAGCTCCTCGACGAGCGCGTCGTACTGCGCCGCGGGGACGGAGCGCCACGCGAGTTGCTTGGCCCCAACATCGGTCAGGCTGTAGATCGCCTGGACGCGCCTGCCGTCGGTGATCTCCTCTCCCCACACCTGAACGAGCCGGCCGGGAGCGGCCAGGGCTTCTTCGAACCTCATGGCCCGTGTTCTACTGCATCTCGCTCGACCAGCTTCACAGCAGATGTCGGATCCGTCGGAGTTCACCTTCCTTCCGCGGCCGCGGTCCATATCGCGACGCGAGGGCCGGTTCGGCGTACCGCGGGACGGTGTCGTCGCAGGGCAGCGGTTACCGATCAGCTCTGTCGGACGATCGAGCGCGCAACCGGTGGTCGATGGGTGCACGGCAGCTCGAGAGCATGATCGTGATCGCGGGTGTCGCGCTCATCCAGATTGACCGCGTGCCCACCAAGCCCTCATGACCACCTTCAATCGCTGCGCTCCTGATGCCTGGGTCGTGGGCTCACGAATACTTCCCGTCGATCCGAACGATTTCGACTGGCCGGAGCGAAGTCCCGTCGTCGGTTGCAATCACCTCGTCTGCCTGCGGTGCAATGCCGAAGTGAAGTCGCGGGTGGGTGCATATCTCGCGCTCGACTGGGAAGATCGAGAAGTGGTTCCTACGCGCGCGCTGCAGATGCATGCGACGGAGGACTGGTCAGCCATCGAAGGCATCCAGGCACGTCCAGACTCTCGGCTGTATGCGTGCCGATGTTTCTACTATTCGGAATTCACGGTCTCGTTCACGTTCGATCCGGGGAACGTCGATATGTTCGGTAACGTCACGCGCAACCTTCCGTGGACCTGCGCAGGCCATCCGCCGCTTGAGCTTCCCGTCTGCTTCGGCGAGCGTTCCTACGCGGATCCCGTGGCTCTTTCGGTCGCGATCGTCGACGCAGCCAACGATCCGGCGCGTGCTGAGTTGGTACGCGGCCTCTACTACCGCACACATCGCGGCTCGCTCGAAGGACTGGTGCCCGAGGCACTCGCCAGTGAAGCCCTTGGTCCCACTCCGCTCTCCGCTGCGGTGAAGGCGCTGTTCGAGCGCGAGACGCGCCTCGCCCCCCTTCCCGCATTCACGGAAGAGCTGATGCGATACCAGGTCCGCCTCGCGCATGCCGACTCCACCCGCCGGACGCAACTCGTCGACGTGCTGGCGAAGGTGGTATGGCAACGCCCATCCGGCATCGTCGAAACGGGCACCATCGAGATGTTGCGCGATGAGGCGTTGCAAGGTGTGGTCACGTCCTCGCAACTCGAGATGTTCGAGGTGTTCGACGGCGAGTGGCTGGCGACGCACGTCGAGGAGTTGATGGGCAAGAACCCCGGACGATCGGGGGGCATTATTGCGCGCGCGGGTCGTGCGATGCTGTTCGTCAATCCTGATCGAGAAGGGGTACTGAAGTCGCTCTCGGCGCTCGCAAACAAGACGGGCATCTCAGCCGAGACCTTGTTCGCACAAGCGGAAGCGGACCTCGGAGTCAGGGTCCTGGACAGCAGACAGGTCCTCGACGCGATCCGAGGCGTCGCACCGAAGTGACCGATAGCCGGACCGTGGCGACGGAGATCGGGCCAAGGCCGCGAGACGCTGCGCGCTCGTGCGGTCGTTGACTTCGGTCTCGACCGGCTCGTCCTCGTAAGGGGGAGGGCGCGCCAGGCCCAGGTGGAGATCGCGACGCCGAGTGTGGACGTCCACCCGGTCTCCATCAGCAGATTGTTGCGGCTCGGTGACCAGGCCGATCGCGTGACCCGACCGTAGCTCGGCCGTGACGGAAGTGTACGGCGCGAAGGCCGAGCCCGTCGTCGCTGCGCTGTCCTAGATCCGGTTCTCGAATCCGACTCCGGCCCACTTCGCGATCACCGAGCCGAGGGTCCCCGCCCACCCGGTCTCCATCAGAAGATCGTTGCGGCTATAGCCGGCACCAACCTCCGCCGCGGCCGACACCTCGGTGACGAGATCGACCTCTTTGCCCGAGCGCAACTCGGCCTTGATCCCTCGGTACTCCATATCGGGGTCGGCGAAGGCGAACACCCGCGCCATGTCGGCGCGCGCAACCGGCCCGCCGACGTCGAGCACCACGCGATCGCCCTTCGCGTCGAGTGCCTTCGACCGCAGGCCGTAGACCTCGATACCGTCGGCGCCGATCACCCAGATGAACGGGCACGGCGATTCGCTGGTGGCGACCGCAATGCCGCGCTTCGTGAGCTCGGCCGTGATCTCGCTCTTTTGCCCGGCGGGTACGTTGCGCCACGCGAGCTGCTTCGCGCCGGCTTCGGACAGCTCGTAGATCGCTTGCACGGGCCTGCCGTCACTGCTCTCGCTCCACATCTGCACCTTGTTCCCCGGAGCGGCGACGGCTTCCTCGAACGTCATTGCACCATTCTACCGATGTCTACTCGACCCGGTGATCGGAGACCGCGACCTCAACTCGTGACAAACTTGCGACATGACGCCGTACGAGTCCGTCGAGTCTCTGGTCACTCGGATCGACGAGCCGAATGGCAGCGCGTGCGCGCGGATCGTCGCCGAGCATCGCGCGCTGTTTTCGACCGTGCAGGGCTCGACGCACAACCACCAGGCGTGGCGCGGCGGCTACCTCGACCACGTGTCCGAAGTCATGAACATCGCGAACGTGCTCTACGATCAGCTGTCCGCGCTACGACCGCTTCCGTTCTCGCGCTCCGACGTCCTCCTCGTCGTCTTCCTCCACGACATCGAGAAGCCGTGGAAGTACGAGCTCGGCGCGGACGGACAGCTCCATCACAAGGCCGAGATGCAGGGCAAGGAAGCCCATCAGAAGTTCCGCATGGAGATGCTCGCTCGCAACGGCGTCACGCTCACGGCCGATCACGAGAACGGGCTACGCTATGCCGAGGGCGAGCTCTCTGACTACACGAACAAGCAGCGCCGCATGGGACCTCTCGCGGCGATGGCTCACATGTGCGACGTCGCGAGCGCGCGGCTGTGGTTCGACTATCCGGCAGCAGTCGACGATCCGTGGACCGGCGCGCGCCGCGTGGCGACGTGAGCTGAGTCTACGTTCGCGGCGTGACGCGGGTACGTGAGCGCTGCCGCGCATGTCACACTCGCGGCTACTGATGGCGACCGAGGACGATCTCTACCGAGCGGTACTCGCAACGCCTGCCCACGATGCTCCTCGCCGGATGTACGCGAAGTATCTCGAGACCACGGGCGACGAGCTCGGTGAGTACATCCGGCTCTCGCTCGACGCGGATCGCAACCGGCCGACGAACAACGACCGTCAGCTCGAGCTTCACAACAAGCTCCAGCAGCGGCTGAGAGCACCGATCGCGTCGTGGATCCGATCGCACCAGCCGGATCGCGGGCTCGTCGCGCTCGTGCAGATGGATGGGCAATCCTTCATCGACCACGGGGCCGAAGTGTTCGCAAAGGCGCCAATCCAGCACCTGAGCCTCGTCGACACCAAGGCCGTGTTTGCGCAGATCGTGAACAATCCGCTGCTCGCGAAGGTGCAGACCCTGAACCTGGACAACAACGAACTGCGGGATGCGGAGACGACGCTCCTCGCCGCCTCTCCCCACGTGAAGAGCCTCGTGTATCTCAGCCTGGCCGGTAACAAGATCGGGCAACCCGGCCTCGAGGCGATCGCGGCGTCGACGAACCTGCCGGTCCTGCGGGCCTTCTACTTCGGATACAACGAGGTCGAGAGCCCGGTCGGGACGGACGTGACCGACGGAGTCTCCGGGCTCGAGTTCTACCAACCGGGCGGTCCGCTCGCGGCCGTCATCACGCAGAAGTACGGCCCGAAGGTGTGGCTCGATCTCCCACCGAACCTCGATCGGTTTCGGATGTGCGACGCCGGCGAATGAGTTTCGAACCGTCGCGAGAGCAAGCGGAGGCGGGTGATGCCGCCGCGCTCAACGCGGAGGCTGCCGACATCCAGATCGTGACCAAGCTCGTGGTTGGACTTCCGATGAGGAATGGCCCATGAGTCGCTCCTGCGGGTCGAGTGCGATGACGGTCGGTGGTACGCACCGACTGCCCGAGGATCCCTGCGAGTACAACCCCGAGGCCTCCAGCGGCCCGGGGTGCAACCAGTTGCAGTGCCAGAACTGTGGAGCGCACGTGCGCGCCTCGGCACCCGGCTTGCGCGCCCAGGAGTCGATGCGTCGCGAGGACACCGCGGAGCTGTACGCGACCCAGGACTGGTCGTCCTCTCCCTTCGTCATGCGCGCGGCCGCGAGCTGGCGGCTCTATGCGTGCAGGTGCATCGACTGGGACGAGGGGGCCGAGCACTTCCTGGTCAACGACGGCGACTCGCCGGGCGACGCTCGTATGAACTGGCGGTGCGGCGGTCATCCGGCTCCCGTTCTGCCCCTTGCGCTCGGCAAGCTGACGATCTCGACGACGACGGATTGGCCTGCACTCGTCCAGCAGATCCTCGACGGCGAGTGCCCCCGGCGACTCGAACGAACGGACGAGGGGCCGTGGCTCTGGCTGTGTTGGCTCTATGCCTATCTCGAGGGACTGCCGGGGACCTCCGAGCTGTCGCGCGCGATCGCGAGCAGGATCACCGACCGCGACGAGCGCGTGATCGGTGCGGTCCTGATCTTCTTCCGGAGGTTTCCGACCGCGGATGGGATCTCGCGGGTGTTCGCGCACGCGAACGCAGATCCGGCGAGTGTTCCCGTGCTGCATGCAGTCCCGGAGACCGACTACCAGCCGAGCCTCTGGAACATGTTGATCGGGATGCTCCAGCACCGTACGGCTGAGAATCCAGCGTGCGAGGCGGTCGACCTCATCCGCAGGGTCATGTTGACCTCCACCGCCGGTACTCGTGATCCGCTCGTGGAAACGCTCTCCCGCAGCTGGGAGGCCAACGCGTTCCAGCTCGACGACGCCGAGTGGATGGCCGAGAACATCGTCGCGCTCGAGGCCGCGGGGCATGGCCGGTGGAAGCTGCTGATGAACCGGATCGTCGCGTTTGCGCGCAACGACGACGAGCTCGAGAGGATGATCGTGATCGCGGGGGTCGCGCTCATCGAGAGTGACCGCGTGCCCGCTGCCGACATTCGCGCATGGAACAAGCAGCGTGCGTACCAATCCGATGCGTGGGCGCTCGTGCTGACCTCGGCGCTCGACAAGGTGTCGTAGTCGCGCCGCTCTAGATCAGGTCCACGAACGGCGCACCGGCCCACGCCGCGATCGCTCTACCGATCTCCGGGGCCCATCCCGTCTCCAGCAGCAGCTCGTTGCGGGTGTAGGTCGGATCTCCCATCGCCGAGCCCGATGCTTCGGTGACCAGCGGAACCTCCTTGCCCGACCGCAGGGCTGCCTTGACGCCGCGATAGGCGTAGTCGTCGTGTGCGAACGCGATCACGGACGCGATGTCCGCGCGTCCGATGACCCGTCCGTCCTCGAGAGTCGCGCGATCATCCGCCGCGGAAAACACCTTCTGCGTGGCGTCGTAGACCTCGAAACCGTTCGGGGTCGTGATCCAGACGAACATGCAAAAGAAGTCATACCCGGCCAGCGCGATCCCTCGCGCGATCAGGTCCGCCTCGAGCGCGGCGCGCTCCTCCTCGGGGATGTGCTTCCAGGCGAGCTGCTTGGCTCCGGTTCCGCCGAGGCTGTAGATCATTGCCACGCGCTTGCCGTCCTTCACGTCGTCCCCCCACGCCTGAACCTTCTGTCCCGGAGCCGCGAGGGCTTCTTCGAACGTCATGGCCGGGCAATCATGGCAGCAGTGATTGCTTTGGGTGACCAGCTACGTAGCAGATGTCGGATCCGACGGAGTTCGGTGACGGAACGCGATCTTCGACCCTCGATGGGACGATTGCGTCGTTCGCAAAACGGGTATCAGAAGCATCTGAAGGGATGCAAGGAAGTCAGGTACAAGGCGACGACACCTGAACGAGCCGGCCGGGAGCGGCCAGGGCTTCTTCGAACCTCATGGCCCGTGTTCTACTGTATCTCGCTCGACCAGCGACGCAGCAGATGTCGGATCCGTCGGAGTTCACCTTGCTTCCGCGACCGCGGTCAACATCGCGACGCGCGAGGCAGTACGTCGTCCCGCGGAACGGTGTCGTCGCAGGGCCAGCGGCGACCGAGCAGCTCTGTCGGATGATCGAGCGCGCGACCGGTGGTCGATGGATGCACGGCGACGCAGGCAGCGTCACCGTGGCCGTCGATCCGGCGCTGCCCGCACAAGGCTATCGGCTCTCGGTCGGCGCGACCGGCGTTGCGATCATCGCGGGTGACCACGCGGGCGCGTTCTATGGCGCGTGCACGTTCGCGCAGCTTATCGACGTTCACGGCGCGACGGTTCCGTGTGTCGAGATCGAGGACCATCCGGACCTGCTGGTCCGTGGCGTGATGCTCGATATCAGTCGCGACAAGGTTCCGACCATGGCGACGCTGCGCGGGCTGATCGATCTGCTCGCGAGCTGGAAGATCAATCAATTCCAGCTCTACACCGAACACACGTTCGCGTATCGCGCGCATCCGGTGGTGTGGGCATCGGCGTCGCCGATCACCGCTGAGGAGATCGTGGAGCTCGATGCGTATTGCCGCGATCGCTTCGTCGAGCTGGTGGCCAATCAGAACAGCTTCGGCCACCTCGAGCGCTGGTTCATGCACGATCGCTATCGCCCGCTCGCCGAGACCAGCGGCGGCGTGGAGCTGCCGTGGGGCGAGATCACGAAGCATCCCTTCACGCTCGCACCCTCGGCGGAGGGGCTCGAGCTCCTCGATGGGCTGTACGGCGAGCTGTTGCCGAACTTCACGAGCACGAAGTTCAACGTGGGATGCGACGAGACCTACGATCTCGGGCTCGGTCGATCACGTGCGCGCGTCGAGGCGGTCGGCAAGCCGCGCGTCTGGCTCGACTTCGTGCGCGACATCCACGCGCTCGCCGCGCGGCATGGTCGATCGATCCAGGTGTGGGGCGACACGGTGCGCCGGCACCCCGAGCTGTTCGCGGATCTCCCGCGCGATATCACGATCCTCGACTGGGGCTACGATCGCGAGCGCAGCCTCGGTCCAACGGCCGAGCGCCTCGCGAACGCCGGCCAGCCGTTCTACGTGTGCCCCGGCACGTCGAGCTGGACGTCGCTCACCGGTCGCACCGACAACGCGATCGCGAACATCCTCGACGCTGTCGAGACCGCACATCGCCACCGCGCGGTGGGCGTCCTGGTCACCGATTGGGGCGATGGCGGGCACTGGCAGCACCTGCCCATCAGCTATCTCGGCCTCGCGTGGACCGCGGCGCTGTCGTGGTCGCTGGATGCGAATCGCGCGCTCGACCTCCCACGCGCGCTCGATCGGTTCGCGTTCCGCACGGCGGGCCTCGGTCAGATCGCGTGGGATCTCGGCAACGCGTATCTCAAGCCCGGGTTCCGCCGGGGCAACAGCAGCATCCTCTACTGGTTCTACACGGCCACGCTCGCCGAGATGCGGAGCTCGTGGCTGTCTCGCATCAAGTACGGGCCAGAGGTCTTCCTCGACGACGCCGCGGTGCAACGCGGCATGCACGAGACGATCGAATGGGTCGATGCGACGCTCGCGCCGTTATCAGCGATCGACAACGAGCTCCTGCGCCGCGAGTTCCAGCACGCCGGCGCGATGGCGCGTCATGCCGCACGCCGCGTCCTGGGCGCTGACGGTCTTCACGCCGAGCTCGACGCGCTCGCGAACGAGCTGGTTGCGCTGTGGCCCGAGCGGAACCGTGCTGGCGGCATGCAGGACAGCGTCGGAAAGCTGTTGGCTTCCCGTTCGCTCCTCGAGGAACCGTGATGAACCGGAGCTGTGGAGCGAACGCCCTGGTGGTCGGCGGTTCTCACCGGCTTCCCGAGGATCCCTGCGAGTTCAACCCCGACGGCAGCATGGGCCCGGGGTGCAACAACCTCCGCTGCGGCAACTGCGGGGCTCGCGTGCGCCACTCGCCGCCGGGCTTTCGCCTCGAGGGTTCGCGGGGCCGCGATGACGCTCCGGCGTTGTATGCCGCCGAAGACTGGTCGTCCTCGCCGCTCGTGGTGGCGTCACATCCAGGCTGGCGCCTCTATGCGTGCCGCTGCGACTACTGGCACGAAGAGGCAACGAGCTACGTGATCAACGACCACGACTCGCCGGGCGATCCTCATATGAACTGGTCATGCGGCGGCCATCCCGCGCCCGACTTGCCGCTGGCCCTCGGCGAGGTGGCGATCTCCGCGGCGACGGACTGGCCGGCGCTCGTGCAACGCGTGCTCGATGGCGCCTGTCCACGACGACTCGGGCGCACGGGCGAAGGACCGTGGCTGTGGCTTTCGTGGCTTCATGCCTATCTCCGCGGGCTTCCCGTCGAGGGCGAGCTGTCGCAAGCGGTGGGACGCAAGATCTCGGACCGCGACGAGCGTACGGTGGGAGCCGTCCTGATCTTCTTCCGGCGGTCTCCGATGGCGGCTGGGATCGAGCATCTGCTCGCGCGCGCGAAGGCGGATCCGCAGAGCGTCATGGTGAGGCACGCGATCCCCGAAGATGACCACGAGCCGAGCCTCTGGGATGTTCTGATCGCGGTGCTCCGGCAGCGTACCGTCGAGAACCCTGCCCGCGACGCCGTCGACGTGATTCGCAACGTCTTGTTGCGTCCGATCGGTCGTCACGATCCGCTCAAGCAGACCCTGGAACGCAGCTGGGAGGCGAACGCATTCCGGCTAGACGACGCCGCGTGGATGGCGGAGAACATCGTCGCGCTGGAGGCAGCCGGACCGGGCCGCTGGAGGCCGGTCCTGAACCTGATCGTAGCGTTCGCGAACAACGACGCCGCGCTCGAGAGCATGGTCGTGATCGCGGGCGTCGCTCTCATCGCGAGCCGCCGCGTTCCGGTCCCCGAGATGCGAGCCTGGATCAAGCAGCACGCCTACGACCCCGATGCGTGGGCGCTCGTGCTGCAGTCGGCGCTGGACAAGACCTAGATCAGATCCTGGTAGTCCGCACCCGCCCAGTTCGCGATGGCGACCGCGATCGTTGGCGCCCACCCCGTCTCCATCAGCAGGTCATTGCGGCTGTATCCCTCCGGTGCGAACGCCGCCTCGGTAACCAGGGGAGCCTCTTCGCCGGAGCGCAGCCGCACCTTGACGCCGCGGTAGACGTAGTCCTCCGCGAACGAGACCACCTTCACGAACTCGGACCGTCGGATGATGGTGTTGTCCGCGAGCGTCGCGCTGTTCTCCCTCGCCCAGAACACTCGTTGCGTGCTGTTGTAGACGGTGACGCTCTCGGGGTTCACGACCCAGATGAAGCCGCAGTACCAGTCGGTCTCCGCGATCGCGAGACCGCGCGTGGTCAGGTCTGCAACCATGGCGCCATGTTTCGCCTCGGGGACGTGAGTGAAGCCGAGCTGCTTGGATCCGTTCTCGTCGAGGGCGTAGATCATCACCGTACGCTTGCCGTCCTTCACACGACTCCCCGTCACTTGAAACTTCGTGCCCGGCGCGGCGATGGCATCTTCGAACGTCATCGGCGTGCCTCGACAGGTCGAGCGACTCCTCGCACACTTGACGGTACCCCATGACGACTGGGGACGAGCTATACGATCGCCGCGCTGCGAGCCAGCCCAAGCTGAGCCGCCGAAGGTAAAGCCTCCATGGAACCGATCACCTGGTCACGCGCGGAGCCCAAGACGCTCCTGCCCGCCGCCCTTGCGATGTACGCGCAGGGCAAGACACGCAGTCAGGTGCTCGAAGCAATCTACGGCGTCGACCTCCCGCGCGAAGCCGTGCTCTGCCATCGCGACTTCGCTTACGAGGATGAGGGACTCGCGGTCGATTGGCGCTACCACCCGTGGGAGCTCATGATTCCGCCGAACGAGGGGAAGCGAGCGCCGTTTCCCATCAACGACTATCAGAGCGACAAGGACGCGCTGGCCTACGAGATCGCCCCCAACGTCCTGCCACTGGGCGCCCTTTCCTATGCCGCCGACGGCGTTCGGCTCGGCGGCTCGCTGTTTGGATACGATCTCGACGAGCTTCGCGCAGGTCGCACGACGGTCGTGGGTCTGCTGAACAAGAGCATCATCGCGCGCAGCGAACGGTGCTCGGGCCCTCGATCGTGGACATCTTGGTCGAAACCGTCTCGAGCTATCTCTCGTTCTCGGCGCGCCTCGCCCGGCGGGACAATCACGAGGATCCGGATCCGGTCCGTGAACAATTGAAGCGCGTCGAAGCCCTCCAGTGCGAGCTGAAGGCGCCGGCCTAGCGAGTTAGCGAGGAAGTTGCAGGAATAGCTCCGCGGCTTCCGCGCCTCCGGCTTCCTTCGCGCGCTCGCCCCAATACCGCGCCTCCTCAATCTCGCGCGCGTAGAACGCACGCTTCGCGATCACGAGCATCGACTCCGCATCGCCGCCTTCCGCCGCGTGCAAGAGCCATTGTTCGTCTGTTCTTCCTTGCCGAGCCGATCGGCCTGACGCGCGAGGTAGAAGCCTGCACGCGGATAGGCTGCGTCGACGGCGCGCTGGAACAGTTCGCGTGCTTCGTCATCGCGGCCTTGTTGCTCGAGCCAGCGATCCGAGATTGCACATCGACGACGCGTTCCCGCCGTCGACGGCTTTCCGATACCACGAGTCTGCGTCATCGGAGTTTCCCTGGCGCGCCGCCTAAGCGGCCGATGTCGACGTGCGCTCTGGTCGTTGTGCTGTCTGTCACGAGCTCCGATCTAGCATCGGGGACGTGAGTCCCCGTCATCTCATGCGGCAAACAGCTGCGCTTTGTCACACCGGTGCGCGGCGCGATCACTACCGCCGGACATGAGAACAGTCATAGCGGGAGCGTTGCTCCTCATTTCGATCGCGTCCTGCGCGCTCGACGAGAACGAGAGCACTGAAACCGACGGCCTCTACGGAATCGGAGCAGCCTCGCCGAGATGGGGCACCACCAGCGGGGCGGCGATTCCCGTCTGTTGGGACGCCCCAGACACTCACATCGACCTCGAGATCCGGGTTCGCGAGCTCCTTCGCGAGTCCTGGGAGAGTTACGCGAACATCTCCTTCATCGGGCCGGTGCCCAGCGAACCGTTCGGCGGTCTCTGGGGGCCGTGCAGCGACCTGAACGGTCGGAAGATTCGCGTGGTCTTCTCCGACGCCCCCACGTTCCGGAGCAACACCCAAGTCACCCCCGGCGAAACGACGGTCTATCTGTTCGCCGATCACGCGAACGATGATCGAGCCACCGAGTTTCGCAGCGTGGTCATCCACGAGTTCGGCCACGCGCTCGGCTTCAATCACGAGCAGCAACGTCCCGACAACTGGGCCACTGGAACGGCGGCGCAGTGCGGCGTGCCGGTGACGGATGACGACTTCGGCAACTATGCGCCCGTCGCGGGCGGGCTCTATTTGACACCCGCGTACGACGTGAACTCGATCATGAACTACTGCAATCCGCAGTACCCGCTCGATCTCAGCGTTGGCGATATCCGCGGCGTCCGTGCGGCGTACGGTCGTCGGGACGTGAAGGGCGACATCTACCGGGTCGGCGCCGACAATCAGCTGCACTGGTACCGGCACGACGGACGCGTCGACGGTAGCGGAAACTGGGCGTACGGCTCGTACGGGTCGGGTAGCCCGATCGGCCAGGGGTGGGCGGTCAAAGATCTATTCTCGGGTGGAGGAAGCCTGGGGATCCTCTACACGGTCGACGCGAACAACACCCTGCGGTGGTATCGGCACAACGGGCGCGTCGACGGCGGATTCCGCTGGACCTACGGCTCCGGCACGGAGATCGGCTGGGGCTGGAACTTCAAGAGGCTCTTTGGCGCGGGCGACGGCGTGATCTACGGGGTTGTTCCCTACGTTCCTGCGCACTACGACCTCGCCGTCGGGAATGTGCCGGCGTCCGGCGGCCAGCTGAAGTGGTACAAGAATCTCGGCGAGGATGACGGTACGTACAACTGGGCCACGGCGTCCGGTACGACGATCGGAAGTCGGTGGGACAGCTTCGAGCACGTGTTCTACGCCGGCAATGGCGTGATCTACGGGATCACTCCCTACATTCCCGGGCACTACGAGTCGACCGGCGGCGGGTACATCGCCGCCTCCGGCGGTGAGCTCCGCTGGTATCGGCATCTCGGTCGAGCCGACGGACTCAACAGCTGGGCGCCCGGCTCAGGAAAGATTCTTGGCCGCGGCTGGGGAACCTTCAAGAAGGTGTTCTCCGGCGGCGACGGTGTGATCTACGTCGTCGATCAAAGCGATCGCCTTCTCTGGTATCGCCACGACGGCCGCGACACCGGCGGATCCCAGTGGGCCGCTGGCTCGGGAACGCCGGTCGGCTCGGGTTGGACTTTCCAGCACCTCGTCGGCGACGACTGAGCGACCAGATTCCGCGCGCGATGGGCGCTCGTCCGCCGAAGGGGCATAGAGCTTCCCTCCGAACGGCGTGCCCATCGTTCGTGGATACCCCACGCTCGAACCCAGCGCCCGATGTACGGCACGAACGTGTGGCTCGATCTAGCGCCGAACCTCGACCGGTTTCGCATGTGCGACGCCGGCGAGTGAACGCGTGAGCGACGGTCTCAGTCGTCGCGGATCATCCGCTTCGCGGCGTCGCGCACGGCGAACGTGTACGCGGTGGTCGTCGAGGCGACCTTCAGCTCGTGCTTCGGCATCAGGCGGAGCACGCGCATGATCTGATCGGTGCCGAGGCGCGGGTTCGTGAGCAGCGCGCGGCGGACCTCGGGGATCTGGAGCCAGCCGCCGTTGTTGACGATGCTCTCGAGCTGCACGCGCGGCAAGGTGCCCATGCGCGCGAGCCGCGCGACCTCGGGCGCGGTGAGGCGCGTGTTGCGGAGCAGGGCCTCCCACACGTTCTTGCCGTACATGCGCTCGAGGATGATCCGCGTGCTCGGATCGGAGCTGTTCGCCTTGCGGACCTGCTGCGCGAGGGTCAAGCCGCGCATGCGATCCTGGAGGTTCTTCGGCTTGTCGGGCGTCTCGTCCTCGGCCTCGTCGTCCTCGCTCTCCGCGGGCGGCTCGAGCGCGGGGTCGGACGCGGCAGGCGCCTGGGCGAGCGCGACGACCTGCGCCTTGATCGTCGCACCGAAGCCGAGCAGCTCGAGGCCGGTGCCGCGCACGGGATCGATGTAGACGACACGCGCGGGCAGGACCATCTCGCCGCTGGGGCCGCGCACGACGAGCTCGCAGTGGTCGTTGAGGGCGAGGTCACCGTCGGGGACGAACACGCCGCCCGCCGAGACGTCCTCGACGAATCGCGGGTTATCCGCGAGCTCGAGGATCACCGTCCGACTCATCGCGATAATTCTACGACGAGCAGCGCGGTCGATGCGAGCTTCCGCTACGGCCGGAGCGTGAGGAGCTCGGCCACGTGACGCTGCGGGTTATCCGTGCCCGGCGCGAGCTTGAGGTAGGCCTCCGCCGCCTGCCGGCACTGACCCCCGAGGCCGCGCTTGCACAGGAGCCGCAGCTTGAGCCAGGCCATCGAGATCCGCTCGGGATAGACCCGGCCCTGCGCGAACCGGCGGTCGTAGGCGGCGATCGTGGCGAGCGCGTCGTCGGTGCGGCCGATGCGGAGCGCCTGCGTGTACGCGAGGCCGTAGTACGCGCGGGATTCCTCCTCGCCCTTCTTCGTGACGATGATCTCCTGGTACAGGCCGACCGCGCTGCGCGACGGGGTCTCGTCCACGCTCATCGGTGGGTCGAGTGGCTGGCTCTCGATCACTGCCTTGATGTCGATCGCGCCGCCCTTCGCCGCGGTAGTGGCGGTGGGCCGGTCCGGACCGTCGGGCTTGGTCGCATTGCTGGCCGTTCCGGTCGTACGCGGGGTCTGCGGCGTGCGGCCATCGGGCACCTGCGACGTGCGGCCATGCAGCAGGTCGGGGTTCTTACTCATGTCGATCTCGTAGCCGTCGCTGCCGACCGTGGTCCCCGGCTCCTTCGAGGCGATCGTGGCGTTGGTCTCGGTCGCACCGGCGGTCGTCGTCGCGGTCGGGCGCGCATCGGCGAGCGCGATCACGCCGCGCGTGGTCTCCCATGCCTGGTCCTTCGCGACGCGCATCTCCTCGTGATGGCGCACGACCCTGACCACGCCCTCGGTGACGTGCACGTCGACCTCACCGGTGCCGTCGCCGTAGTCGACCGAGAAGTGCGTGCCGACGACGATCACGTCGGTGTCTCCGGCGCGCACCACGAGCGGCGGCCGGTTGCCCCGCTTCGCGACCTCGAGCTCGATCTTGCCGCGCGAGAGATCCACGAGCACGCCGCCATCGGGCCGCGTCACCACGAACACCGCCGCT
>JBBRED010000074.1:0-27783 GCA_038203335.1 Haliangiales bacterium
AAGTGCTTCCGAGAGGCAGACGTCGAGGTCACTCACGATCGACGGAGAATGATCCTCCGGAACGACCGAAACCAGGGCCTCGAACATCTCCCCGAATTCCGGAGCAACGTCAGAGGCTTGCCGCTAAGTGATCGGCATTGCCCCTAGACCGATGTCGCGAACTGGAGCTGCACGAGCTTCCAGTCCGTCCCGTCGAGCTCGTAGATCGCGAACACGCGGTACGGGATCGGCTTCGCCTTCGGGCGCTTGATCTGACCCGCGTCGACGTTCGCGGCGACCCACGCGAGCTTGCCGGACTTCGAGACGCCGGCGCGCACGCCATCGCGGACCTTGAACACCAAGTTCCACGACGTGATCTGCTTCGCGACCTGCGCGCCGAGGTAGCGCTCTGACAGCTCGCTGCCGAGCATCACGGTCTCCGCGCGCTTCGACACGGTGGCCGCGAACGTCTTCGGCACCGCGATCGTGGTCTCGAACAGCAGCGCCACCGCATCCGCGCCCGTGACGTTGCGCGCGATCTTGTCGGGCACGATGCCGTCGGCCATCGCGGCGACCTGCGAGTCACCCGGGATCGGCGAGGTGATCGACCACGCGAGCGGCTGCCAGATCCCGGTGACCTTCTCGAACACCGCGGTCGCGCGCAGCCAGCTCTCGGGCGTGGACTTCGCGCAGCCGTTGTTCGGGCAGTTCGAGAACTCGCCGAGATTCGCCGTGACGAACGCAGTCTCGGGATCGACGATCCCGACGATCGTCTTCGCCTTGTCGAGCTGGGTGATCTGCGGGAGGCCGAACATCGCCTCCTCGAGGCTGTACGGCGCCTCCCAGGTCAGGTTCGAAGTGAACGCGAACTTCGGCACGTCCAGCTTGGCCCGGGTCGACTTGCTGGTGATGGTCTCGAGCCGCTTCGCCACCTCGTCGGCCGCCGTCTCGGCCGAGGCAACCGACGATAGAGCCGACGAGACGAGGAGGACACCGGCGTACATGGCGAAGGATCGCATCGCGTAAGTATGTGATGGGACTGGCATGGATTCACCTCAAGACGCCCGAGATCATGCAACCGATTCCCTACCTCGTTGTCGAATAGATCCGCGCGCTCGCGCGTTCGTCTTAGCAAGCACAGGAGAGGTGCGCCCAATGATGCCAACCGTCCGCTACACGCTCGGGTTCACTGCCGTATGTCTGGTGGGCTGCCACACCGGCAGCACGGAGGAGGTCGACAGCCAGGCTGCCGACGAGGCAGTGCAGACATCGGGTGTCGGCATGCCCACTCCCTCGGCACTCCCGACCCCGGCTGACGGCAAGCTCGTCGAGCGCATCACCCCCGTCAAGCTCCCGAGCACCGACAAGGTGAAGGAAGGGCAGGCGGCGGCGTTCCGGTTCGGCCGCGAGAACGAGCACACCGGCTGGGTCGCGCAGCTCCCCGAGCACGCGCAGCTCGTCACGGTCGCGTACAGCGGCGGCAAGATCTTCGTGGGCGGCGGCTTCGGCTCGAGCTCGATGTACGCGCTCAACGCCACGACCGGGGCCAAGGAATGGACGCGCACGTCGCTCGTCGATCCGGGCCCGACCTCGGTGATCGTCGAAGGCAACGAGCTCGCGTACAACACCTACTCCTGCACGATGGAGGTCCTCGAGACCGCCACCGGCAAGGTGCTGTGGACCAAGTGGCTCGGCAGCGAGACGCCCAACCCGGCGGCCTTCAGCGGCAACGTCGTGATCGCGGCGCACCCGAGCGAGGGCGGCTACCAGCTCTCCGCGTACCAGAAGCGCACCGGCAAGGACGTGTGGTCGTCGTCGATCGACCAGCACATCCTGACGGCGCCCGTGGTCGCGAACGGCGCGGTCTACGTCTCGACCACGAATGGCTCGCTCTACAAGATCGGTCTCGACGGCAAGCGCGCCTGGCACCAGGCGATCAGCGCGGCGAGCGCGCCGTGGATCGCGGACAACGAGGTCCACCTCGCCGTCCACGAGGGCAACAAGGAAGTTCAAGTGACGCTCGATGCGGCGACCGGCAAGCGCCTCCGCAGCGGTCAGTCGGCGAAGTCGGCGAACGACACGCCGACCGATGCGAGCGAGAACACCTGGGCGTTCGAGGGCTCGCGTCCGGTCGTTCGCGACGGCGTGGTCTACTCGGCCATGGGTGATCGCGTCGAGGCGCGTGATTCGGCCACGAGCGCGGTCAAGTGGACGCGCCAGTACACCAAGGGCGCCGGCACGCGCGACCTCGGCTCGCTGATCGTCGCGGGCAACCTCGCGATCGTAACCACCAAGGACGGCAAGATCGTCGGCCTCGACCGCGAGACCGGCACGCAGCGGATGGCGTTCGACTTCGGCACGCAGATCGCGGCCCAGCCGATCATCGCCGAAGGCTGGATGTACGTCGCCACGGCGAAGGGCCAGGTCCTCGCGTTCGACCTCGGCCAGAAGAGCATGGACGGCTGGCACATGTGGGGCGGCAACGCTCAGCACAACCTCTGAACGCCCGCCCCGAGGTAATCTCCGGGGAGCGATCGGTGGTCCCTGACGGCCGCGCTCCTCACCGGGTGCGGCCGGTTTGCATTTGTTCGCGGTGATCCGCGGCGCGCGGTGCAAGTCAGCCGCGAATCGTCACACGAATCGGTGCGTCCTCACGCTGGCCTCCGCGCGTGTGCGCCGGCGCTCGGGCCATCGGCAAAACGCTCGGTACGCCGATGGTCGCTCGCACCAGGATCAGTGATCTCGCGGGCCTGGCGTTGGCGCCGCGCGTGCAGCGTCCCCGGAGGATATGAATACTCGCTTCGCGCTCCTCACGCTCGCCGCCGGGCTTGCCGCCGCTCCGGCGCCCGCCCGTGCCTGGGGCATCGGCAGTCAGCTCGACCTCCAGGGATGTCACGAACGGATCACGGCGGACGCGCTGCGCCGCGCCCGAGCGATGCATGCGACCGCACCGGTGCTCGTGCCCACGCGCGACGAGCAGGCGATCATCGACAACGTCCAGTTCTCGCCGCCCGCGGACTTCAAGCGCGACCTCGCCGCGATGTCGATGCTGCTGGGCGTTCGCGACAACGACGTGAAGGGGCAGAACCCGCTCGATTCGCTCCAGCTCACCGAGGTCCACGGCGATCCGCTGACGCAGGACGAGCACTGCATCCGCGCGCTCGATGATGACAATGCGGCCGGCAACGTGTCGGCGCTCGCGGCGTGCCGCGTGTTCATTCACGATCGTGCGATGGAGGCGCTCGACGGTCTCGGCGCCGATGGCGTCGTCGATCCGAACGTGCGGTTGACGCTGAAGATCTACCTGTCGTTCGCGAAGCACCACGATGCATCGCTGCCGGTGTTCTACGTGAAGATGGGCCAGGCGCTGCACGCGCTCGAGGATGGCTTCACGCACACGTACCGCACCGAGGACGGCATCCATCCGACGGTGGTGCTCAACTACATCGAGTACGTCACGCCCGGATCGTCCGACGAGGGCCGCGATGGTCCCAACCACCTCTCTTCGCTCGACCACTGCGACAACACCGATGCGACGGTGCAGCGAAACTTCATGCTCGCGAAGGACGCGGCGACCGAGTTCCTCGCGATCGCGCTCGATCCGGCGAAGAGCAGGGTGGAGAAGGGCGTCGCGTTCGACGCCGTGCTGCTGAAGTACCTGACGTACGAGGAGCGCGGCTGCACCGCCGACAACAAGTGGTGCGACGCGATCGAGGCGAAGGTCGTCGACTCGAGCGGCTGCGACGCCGGTGGCGGCGGCGCGGCGCCGTGGTTCCTCGTCGGCGCCGTCTTGCTCCTCGTGCTCCGGCGCCGGAGCGCCGTTCCCGCGGCGCTCGCACTCGTGCTCGCCGGTTCGATGTGGACGGTGGCGCGCGCGGACGATGCACCGAAGCCCGCGCCCGGCGAGAAGCCGGCGGTCAAGGCGTCGACGGCGGATATCCAGGACACGGTCGATGTCGCGAAGGGGAAGGAGCCGGGCCGCGACGTGTCGACGCTGACGGTGACCGAGGTGAAGAGCATCCGCGAGGACAAGAAGCTCGGTCGCCCGTTCGGGTTCGCCGCGAACCTCGGCGGCTCGTTGATCCATGGCGCCGCGGCCATCAACGTCGCCGGCCTGTACCGGATCCAGGAGCGATGGATCGTCGGCATCGGAGCGGAGTGGAACCCGTGGATCACGTCGGTGCCGCTCTCGGCGAAGGCCGGGTCGCTCAACATGTATGGCACCGTGATCCGGCGGTTTCCGATGAAGTTCGATCGCGTGAACCTGCGGACGTCCTTGAAGCTCGGTGCATCGGCGCTGCTGTTCGACGTGCCGGGCGCGCCGAAGGGGAGCGTGGGGCCGTTCGCCGCGTTCACGCCGCTCGGGATCGACTACGACATCGGCAACTCGGTGCGCATCGTCCTCGATCCCGTCGAGATCGCGGTGCCGGTGCCGTACATCGGGCTCATCCCGCTGTACTACGAGCAGTTCCGCGTGATGGTCGGTATCCAGATCGGCGCTTGATCCGTTCCGCGAACGGCGAGAAGGTCCGCCGATGGGTGACTTCGATCGGCGCGATCTCTTCAAGCTCGGCGTCACCGCGGGGGTGACCGCGCTCGCCGCCGGTGCCCTCGCCGGCTGCCAGGCCAGTGGTGCGAAGCAAACGCTCGGCGCGAAGGGCGAGCCCGCGCTGCCCGCGCCGGACCTCGCGGAGGTCACCATCGCGGAGCTGCAGCGCCGGATGCAGGCCGGCGCCGAGACCTGCGTGTCGCTGGTCGCGAAGTACAGCGATCGGATCGCCGCGGTCAACGAGACCGGGCCGAACCTGCGCGCGGTGATCGAGCTCGATCCCGACGCGGCGGCGAAGGCGGCGCGGCTCGATGCCGAGCGCGCGGCGGGAAAGCTGCGCGGCCCGCTGCACGGCATCCCGGTGCTCGTGAAGGACAACCTCGACACCGGCGACAAGATGGCGACCACCGGAGGATCGCTCGCGCTCGCCGGAACCCACGCGAAGGCCGACTCGTTCGTGGTCGCGAAGCTGCGCGCCGCCGGAGCCCTGATCCTCGGGAAGACCAACCTCTCCGAGTGGGCGAACCTTCGTGGTGCACCGTCGGTCTCCGGGTGGAGCGCGCGCGGCGGGCAATGCCGGAATCCCTACGCGCTCGACCGGTCGCCGTCGGGATCCAGCAGCGGCTCGGGCGCGGCGGTCGCGGCGAACCTGTGCGCCGCAGCGATCGGCACGGAGACCGATGGCTCGATCACGTCGCCGGCGAGCTGCAACTCGCTCGTCGGATTGAAGCCCACCGTCGGGCTCGTCAGCCGCACCGGCATCATCCCGATCGCGGCGAGCCAGGACACCGCGGGTCCGATGGCGCGCACGGTGACCGATGCGGCGCTGCTGCTGACCGCGATCGCCGGCACCGATCCGGCGGATGCCGCCACGAAGGCGGCGAAGCCCGAGGACTACACGAAGTACCTCGATCGCGACGCGCTGAAGGGCGCGCGCATCGGCGTGCCGCGCAAGGGGTGGTTCGGGATCAACCGCAACATGGATGCGATCGCGGAGACCGCGCTCCAGGATCTGGCGCGGCTCGGAGCGGTGCTCGTGGATCCGATCGAGCTCGACTCGCCGCCCGCGCTCGGGATAGCGGAGCTCGACGTTCTGCTCTACGAGATCAAGTGGCAGCTCGCGGACTACCTCGCCACGCGCGGCGCAGATACCAAGGTGCGCACCCTTGCCGACGTCATCGCGTTCAACAAGGACCACGGCATCGAGCTCTCGGTGTTCGGGCAGGAGCTCTTCGATCAGGCGCAGGCCAAGGGGCCGCTGACGGACACGGCATACCTCGATGCGCGCGCGACCTGCCTGCGTCTCGCGCGCGATGAGGGTCTCGACAGGGTGTTCGCCGCATCGAAGCTCGATGCGATCTTCGCGGGCACCGGTAGTCCGCCGTGGCTGATCGATCCCGTCAACGGGGACTCGTTCGGTGTCGGCTGCAGCACGCTGCCTGCCGTCGCCGGGTACCCGCACATCACCGTGCCCGCCGGCTTCGTGCGCGGGCTGCCGATGGGCATCTCGCTGATGGGGCCGGCGTGGTCCGAGGGCAAGCTCCTCGGTTATGCGTACGCCTACGAGCAGGCGACGAAGCGACGTCAGCCGCCGAAGTACCTCGCGACCGCGCTCGACGCCTGACCCAGTCGGTGGCGGACCCGGGTCCATGCGGACCCGCCGTCGCAGCGCAACTCGTTGATCCCACGCCGCACGGACGCGGCATGGCGCTTGTAGGGTGTCGGACCATGAACCGACTGAGCATGACTCTCGCCGCCGTGACCCTCGTGACCTCGCTCGCCGCCTGCGGCAAGAAGAAGGACGGCGACGGCGGCGGTGGTGGTGGTGACGAGAAGAAGGGCCCGACGATCACGATCAACGAGGCCGACTGGGTCCCGAAGAACCTCCACGACGTCGCTCCGATGATCAACATCACGATGAAGGTCCCGAAGGACGCGAAGATGGAGAAGAACGGCAACGGCGGCGTCGATATCCGCGTCAACGAGGTCTATCTGATCACCGTGTCGCAGCTCGCGGTGAGCGGCATCCCCGAGGCGATCAAGTCCGACAAGTCGCTGACCGTGGAGCGCAAGGACAAGTACTCGATGACGAAGATCCTCAGCGAGGAGCCGACCGGCTTTGTCTACACCGTGCAGATGAAGCCCGAGGAGAACGGCAACACCTACGAGGCCGAGTCGCACTTCGCGCACTACATCGACAAGGAGGGCGCCATCTACTCCATCCTCGACGACAAGCCGATGGACGCGTACTCGACGCCCGGCTCGACCTACACGCCCGAGATCGCGAACAAGGTCTACGGCATCGTCAAGGCGTCGGCGAAGGCGAACTAGTAATCCGCGGTTCGGAAGTCCAGCGGGTAGTTGACCTGCACTGCCGAGTCGAGGAGTGGGAACTCCCACTCCTTGATCACGTTCTCGAGACAGGTGTTGATCTCCGCGGGGAACGTGCTGGTCGCGACCGCGGTCTCGATCTTCCCGCTCGTGCCGATCAGGAAGCGGAGCATCACCGTTCCGTCGAGCTCGGGCCGGTAGCGCCATTGCGCGACGTGCTCGTAGCAGTACGTGATGCGCTCGCGGGAGAGCTTCATCCGCCGGCGGATCATCATCTTGTCGCCCGACCAGACCCTGCGCGAGGACCGCGACTCGAACGGGCGATCGACGCGCTCGGGCGCGCCAGCAACCAGCGCGATGTGTTCGGTGACGTGCGGATACGGATCGATCGCGACGTGCGCTTCGATGCCGCGCAGGTCGAGCACCACCGGCGTGCGTTGCTTCGTCCACTGCCGTCGATCGTGGCCCGCGACCGTGGCCTCGATGCGCGTGATCGCCTGCCGGTCCGGATCGATGGCCAGCACCACCAGCGGCGGTAGCTCGACCGCGAGCTCGATGCGCGCGCTCTCCGCGACCACGATCGAGAGATGGTCGTGCTCCGCCGTCGAGCCGCTCCACGTGAGCAGCGCGCCATCCGGCTCGCGATCGAACGCTTCCACGGCGGCCACCTTCGGAAGTGCCGCGCTCCATGTGCGCTCGTCGGGCGTGATCATCGCCATGCCCACGATCCGCGACCCGACCGGCAGATCCACCGGCATGATGCCGCGACCAAACCGCGGCACCTTGACCTCGATCGTCACCCACGACACCGCGCGCGCGTGCACCTCGACCGCGATCCGTTCGATCGAGCAGGTGGAGCCCGGGTCGTTGACCCGGATGGTCGGTGGAAACACCGAGTCGATCGTCGGCAGGTCATCGGCGCGCGCAGGCATGGCCAGCGCGACGACCGACGCCGCCCACAGGCACGTCGTCCGCACGGTGGTGAGACACCAGCCCGGCGCTCCGGTTCCATCGCGATCGAGATGTGCACGCGGATCGCCGGCGTGCATATTCAACGGAATGCCCAGACTGCTCGTCCTTGCGGTCCTCGCCGCCGCCTGCACGAAGGCCGAACCCACACCGGCGCCTGCGCCCTCGCCGGCGCCGGCCATCGCGCCGCGGCCACCGTCGCCGCCGGCACCGTCGACGCGTCGCGACACCACGGCGCGGGCGAAGCTGCGCGCGGGTGTGACGCTTCCCGTCCACGGCATGTTCCTGCACGCGTGGGGCCTCGGCGGCGAGCTCAGCGTGATGCTCGACGTCGATACGACGACCCTTCGAATCGATCGCGACATGATGGGCGAGAAGAAGACGACGCGGCAGCGCAAGGTCTCTCCCGAGGAGAGCGGGAGGCTGATGGCGCTCGGCGAGGTCGCGTGGCGCGAGACGCCGTCCGGAGAGATCGAGCGTGCGACCGACATCCGCGAGGACCTCTACGTCCTCGACGGCGACGACGCGTTCTATCTGAGCGGATATCCGCTCACGAGCCTCGGCCATCCCGATCGCCCGGCCGCGTCGGCGGTGGTCGCCGCGTTGTATCGGATGAAGCCGTAGCTCGGCATCGCCGCTAGAGGCGGCGGAGGATGTCGCGCAGGCGGTGGACGTCGAGCATGCGCGACATGCCCTCGCCTCCGGAGGACGCGCCGGATGCGTGCTCCTCGAAGTTTCGCAGGGCGCGCTGGTAGCAGTGCTGCGCGAGCTCCGGGGAGGATGCCCGGAGCTTGTTGCCGGCGGACTCCCACAGCGCGGCCCGGCCGAGCTCCGGATCGAAGCCATCGGCGGAGGTCTGCGTGACCCACTGCTCGGCGTCGTCGGAGCGGCCGAGCTGGAGGAGCGCCACGACGGACGCGACCTCCTTGTCCCAGGCGCGCGTTCGTTCCGCGGCGGCGGCGTCGATCCTGGCGAGGGTCTCGTGGGCAAGGCCGCGCATCACGGGGCCGCGCGGGCCCTCGGCGATGTCGATGGCTCGCACGCGCTGCGCGAGGACGTCGCGAAATCCGAAGACCTCGCCGGCGAGCGCGCCGCAGCACACGAGGACGAGCGCCATCTCGTCGCCGAGCGGGTCATGATCGAGCGGGCTGCGCAGGCAGTGGATGACGCCGGAGGCGAACACCTCCGGCGGCGGTGACAGGCGCGAGACGAAGTGCAGGGCGAGGCCGCGCTCGGCCCAGTCCAACGACGGGAGCTTGCGGGCGATCTGCTCCAGCGCGTCGGGAAGGGCGAGCAGGGCGGCGGTGGCCGTCGCGCGGGAGGCGTCGTCTGGGGCGTCGAGGACGGCGGCCATCCTCGCTTCGAGCTGCATCGCTTCGGCCGACATCCTTGACCCGCTGCGGTCGGGCACCCAGACTACTCCGAGGTGATCGGGCTGGTCATCGGCAACTACGTGATCGTCTCCGAGCTCGGCAAGGGCGGGATGGGGATGGTCTATCGCGCGGAGCACACGAAGATCACGCGCACGGTCGCGCTCAAGATCCTGCTGCCGCAGCACTCCTCGGATCCGGAGACAGTCCAGCGGTTCTTCGTCGAGGCACGCGCGGCGTCGTCGATCGACCACCCGGGGATCGTCGAGATCTACGACTTCGGCGTCCACGATGGCCGCGCCTATCTGGTGATGGAGCTGCTGACCGGCGAGAGCCTGGGCCAGCTGCTCCAGCGCGGGGCGCTGACGCCGCACGATGCGGGCGCGATCGCGGGTCAGATCGTGAGCGTGATCGCGGCGGCGCACGCGCGGGGCATCGTTCACCGCGACCTCAAGCCCGATCACATCGTGCTCGAGCCGACGGAGCAGGTGCCGGGTGGCCTGCAGGTGAAGCTGCTCGACTTCGGCATCGCGAAGATGATCTACGAGCAGGGCAGCGGACCGAAGACGCAGACCGGCGTGATGATCGGAACGCCCGCGTACATGAGCCCCGAGCAGTGCATGGGGAAGTCCGATCTGGATCATCGCACCGACCTCTACGCGATCGGCTGCATCCTGTTTCACGCGCTGTGCGGGCGCGCGCCCTTCACGAGCGAGCATGGCACCGGCATGCTGATCGCCGCGCACCTGCGCGACGCACCGCCGGAGCCGCACGTGGTCGATCCGCGGATCCCGCGCGCGCTGTCGGCGATCACGCTCAAGCTGCTCGAGAAGGAGCCCGCGGCGCGGTTCCAGTCGGCGCTCGAGGTGCGTGCGGCGCTGGTCGCGGCCGGCGTCAACATCGCGACCACCTTGCAGCGACCGGCGACGCCGTCGATCCCGCCGCGGATGTCGCGGCCGCCCGTGGTCGCGACGGAGCCGACCGCGCCGACGTTGCGGCCCGCACCGACGTCCGCAGCCGGCACGTCGAAGCGCACGATCGCGATCATCGGTGGCCTCGCGTTCCTCGCGGCGGGAACGTGCGTGTTCGCGGTCGTCTCGTACGTGTCGAAGAAGGACGTGCCCGCACCCGAGCCTCCCGTCGCCGAGGCGCCGAAGCCCGCGCCCGCGCCGCCACCCGCGGCGAAGGCAGCGGCCGTGGCACCAGCGAGCACTCCCGCCGTGGTCGCCGAGGCCGCGTGTGCGGATGGCCAGACCCGATCGGACGACACCCGCGGTCACTGCTGCTGGCCGGGGCAGGCGTGGTCGGGCACGAAGACCGCGTGCGTCGGCGCGCCGGCTTGCCCGGCGGGCTCTCGCGCGGACGGCGAGAGCTGCGCCGCGGTGGTTGCGACCACGACCACGGCGGTCGCGACCACGTCGGCACCACCGCCCACCGCGACGGTGGCAACCCCGCTCGCGAGCGACACGGCGGTGGCGCCCACGATCTCGCTGAACGCGCGGACCTACGCGCCCGGTGCGAAGGTGCAGATCTCCTTCGCGCAGCCGATCAGCTCCGTCGAGGGCAACAAGGCGTTCGTCACCATCGCGAGCGCGGAGAATCCGCCGTCCTCGTTCGAGAGCCGCGAGCTGCTGACCGATCGCGCGCAGCGCGTGACCTTGATCGCGCCGGCCGAGCGCGGCGACTACGAGGTGCGCCTGTTCACGAACTATCCGAAGGACAACTTCAAGATCGCGCGCGTGGCCGGATTCACCGTCGCCTCCGCCGAGGCCGCACCTGCGGTCGTCGCGGCGAACACCGCACCGGTCGCAACGCCTGCGCTACAGGTCGCGAAGCCGCCGCCGCCGCCCGCGGTCGCCTCCGACGAGACGCCGCGCGCGCAGCAGCGGTTCAGCGCGCCGAGCTCTGCCGCCGCCGGTTCGCGCCTGGCGGTGAGCTTCCCGGTACCGCTGCACGCGAAGAAGGACGAGCAGTTCTGGGTCACCGTGGTCAAGGCCGGCGATGGCCCGGGCTCGTGGGGGCGCTTCGAGTACCTCGCGCAGGATGCGAAGGGCGCATCGATCCCGCTGCCGACCGATGCGGGCGACTACGAGGTGCGCCTGCACGCGAACTTCCCGACGAAGCGGAACAACATCGTGTTCCACGCGCCGCTGCGCATCGATCCGAAGTAGCGGCACGGGCGAACGGATCTCATGGTCAATGACGTGAAGTGATCTAGACTGTGAGCGTGGCGGTGGACGGCGATGACGATGCGTGGATGGGGAGTCCGAGCGCACGGGACATGCGGTTCCAGCGTCTGGTCGTCATGCGCGATCCGGACGATGGCTCACTCCACTACGCGCGCGGCAAGGCGCTACTCGGACTGTCTCGGCTGCCCGAGGCGCGCGATGCGTTCGAACGTGCGCTCGTCCTCGAGCCGTCCATGATCGAAGCGAAGCTGCTGCGCCGCGAGGTCGACCGGCACATGAAGAAGCAGCGCACCTCGGTCGGCTCGCAGGTGCAGACCGCGCTCGTGTTCCCACCGGAGCTCGCCGGGTTTCGCGACGCGATGGTCAGCGGCCACGTGGTCGAGGCGATCGCCCTGCTGCGCACCGAGCGCTACGCGACCGACGTGCTCGCCCAGATCCTGCTCGCGCAGCTGCTCGCGTTCGACGGCGAGCACGCCGAGGCGCTCGCGATCTTCCTCACGCACGTCGATGGCGAGCACAGGCGCCCCGCGCTGATCGGCGCGGCGGAGTGCTGCCTCGCGCTCGGGCACTCCGAGGAGGCGCTCGCCGCGGCGAACCGCCTCGAGCCGCGCAGAGAGATCGTGGCGATCGAGCTTCGCGCCCGCGCGTTCGCACAGCTCGGCCGCGAGCTCGAGGCAGCGGCGGAGCTGCAGCGCTACGTGGCCGCGAGCCGCGGCGACCTCCGCGTGCGCGACGCTCGTCGCTAGAACGCGGTACCCGCGGTCCAGTCGGTCTCGAACGTCGCGACCAGCGGCGCGATCGACGACGCCTCGACCATGATCACGCCGACCTCGCGGTTGTTCTCGAGCGACGTGTAGCTGAAGTTCTCGGAGCCGACGTACGCGACCTCACCATCGGCGACGAGCATCTTGGTGTGGAGGTGCGGGATGGACTTCACGGTGACGCCGAGGCCCTCGAGGTACGTCGCCGCGGCGGCGTTGGCGTCGATCCACGAGGCGTCGGCGAGCAGCGCGCGCACCTCGACGCCAGCCTCGATCCGGCGCTTCACCGCGTCGCGCACGCCGGTGTCGGCGAACTGCATCGACTCGATGAGGAGCGTGTGCTGGGCGTTATCGATGACGTCGATGATGCGTTCCCGCGCGTTGATCGGCGAGATCACCATGCGCGTGCACGGCATCCCGAGCGGGGTGCCGGCCCAGTCGGCCGCGAACACCGCCGAGAGATCCGCGATGTCGGCGGGGTCGCGATCGACGGCGGCGAAGTTGCGCTCGAGATCGATCGAGTAGCTCTTGGAGAAGTTCCCGGTCGACATCACGGCGACCGTGCCGTCGACGACGAAGAACTTGTTGTGGAAGTAGTCGAACGCCGGATCGCTCCACTTGACCTGTGCGCCGGCCGCGAGGAGCAGGTCGTAGTACTTCTGGTTCGTCGACTTCTTGTACTGGTCGAGGATCACGCGGACCTGCACGCCGGCGTGCGCCTTGGCCTGCAGCTGATCGAGGATGCCGCCGTATCCCATCAGGTAGATCGAGAGATCGATCGACGTCTGCGCGGTCGCGAGCGCGTTCACGTACGGTGCCTCGCCGGCTTCGGGCGTCGCGAAGATCTCGATCGGGGTCGCGCGCGGATCGGTGGCGCTGCAGAAGTCCGCGCCGGGAGGCGCATCGATGGTCGCGACCGGCGCGTCGGGGGTCTCGGCGGGCGCGGGGTCGGGCGCGTGGCACGCGGCGAGAAGGGGCAGGGCGAACCAGGCGAAGCGATGCATGCGGGAGGAGTCGCTCGAGCGGCCCAGTTGATCCCCCGCGCCGGTCGATTTCTCCGAGCGTTCGCGTAACCCCGCGAACCCCTTGGGTACGATGGACGCGATCGCGGTAGTCGCGGCCGGTCAGGGCGCGAGCACGAGCTCGACATCGCGCACCGCGGCGCATCCATCCGTGCAATCCGGGATCGCGATCTCGAGCGATGCGTGCGCGGCGCCGTTCGGCGGCGACGTGGTCGGCTGGTCCCACGTGCCGTTGGAGAACCACGCGCTCAGCCGATAGATGCGCGCGTCGCTGCGGCCGAAGCCCTGGCCCGCGAACAGCTGCATCGGGAACGCCTGGGGCAGCGGGTACACGTCCACGACGCTCTCGCCGTACGTGCCGCCGACGCGATCCCAGTGGATCTCGAGCGCCGAGAACGTGCCGCTGTCGGCACCCGGGGCAAGCCGCAGCTCACCCTCGGCCGAGGGCGCCGACGGGTCGCCGGTGATCGTGAAACAGGCCGAGAGACCGAGCGAGAGCAGGGCGAGGGCGATGCGCATGCAGCAGGGAACTCCACCAACCGTGCCGCCGAGCACCGCAGCGGTTCCGGGGGCTTGTGACGTCTGAGGTTTGCCGTGGTCCGCCGCGATCGGACATTCATGTCGTGTGGGGGAATTGTGCATAGTGCCCCGCATGAACCGGTACCTCGCCGTCGCCCTGTTACTCGCAGCCTGTGGAGATGACAGCAGCACGCTGCCGACCGACGCCGCCGTGGATG
Organism: Haliangiales bacterium; assembly: GCA_038203335.1. Classification (GTDB taxonomy): domain Bacteria; phylum Myxococcota_A; class Polyangia; order Haliangiales; family Haliangiaceae; genus JABFXX01. The sequence continues at coordinate 13,908 of JBBRED010000074.1, forward strand.
CGCCGCCCATCCTGATCGACGCTCCACTGCCGCCGCTCGGCCACCACCACTACGTCCTCGACACGCTCCTCGTGCCGACGAACAACAACGAGGCGCGGCTCTACGGCCTCGATCTGGATAACGACGGCGCGGTCGACAACCAGTTCGGAATGGTCCTCGGCACGCTCGCGGCGATGGGCTTCCCGGCGCAGATGTCGACCACGCAGAACATCGATCGCGGCAAGTCGATCACGCTGGTCGACGTGTTCGCGAACGACCTCACCACCGAGCTCGGGGCCACGTTTGCCACGTTCGTCGGCACGAACCCGATGCCAGCGGCGTGCGCGAGTGCGAGTGACACCACGTGTCGCCGTCACCTCGCCGGCTCCGCCACGTTCACGATCGCGACGGCGGCCGCGACCAACCCGCCCCTGATGGGCGCGATCGCCGCCGGTACGTACACCTCCGCGCCCGCGGGCCTTCTCGCGGCGCCGTTCCCGGTGTTCCCGTCTGCCGCGCCGGTGACGTTGAACCTCGTCGGCGCGCGAGTCGTGGCCACACCGATCGCCGCGACGAAGCTCGTGTCGGTCAAGATCGGTGGAGCGATCACGAACGCCGAGATGGACGCGAAGGTCTATCCCGCGATCAGCGCGGGCATGGAGATGAACATCGCGGCGGACTGCACCGCGTTGACGAGCCCGCCGGACTGCGGCTGCACCTCGGGCAGCACGGGCAAGACCTGGCTCGAGCTCGTCGATGCAGCGCCGAAGGACTGTCACGTGACAGCGGAGGAGGTGAAGACGAACAGCCTGTTCATGTCGCTGTTCGCACCCGACGTGATGATCAACGGCCAGATGGCCCTGTCGATCGGCTACAAGGCGAGCGCCGTGGAAGCGGGCTTCGTCACTCCTTAGGGCAAGCCGACGAATCCGACGAACGTCGGTTGCATCGCGCTCAGCGGCGTTCCGGTCGCGGTCAGCGCGCCGGTCGGAGCGTCGATGCGGAACGTGGTCACCGTGTTCGAGCCCTGGTTCGCCGCGAACAGCCAGCCGCCACTCGGATCGATCGCGAACGCGCGCGGCGTGGTGCCGCCCGTCGGCGTGTGGCCGGTGAGCGTGACCATGCCCGTCGCCGGCGCGATGGCGAACGCCGCGAGGTTGTTGTCGCCGCGGTTCGAGCTCCAGAGCCAGTTGCCCGAGGGGTGCACGGCGATCTCGGCGCCGGTGTTCGTCCCCGTCGCGCCGGTCGCCCGGGTCGACAGTGTCTGCAGCGCGGTCAACCGGCCAGTGCCACCGTCGTAGGACAGTGCGACGAGCGTGCTGTTGTTCTCGTTGACGAGGTACGCGTGCGCGCCGTCGGGTGCGAACGCGAGGTGGCGCGGACCCGCGCCGGCCGCGGTCATCAGGTGCGGAACCGCGTTCGCGGTGAGTGTTCCGGTCGCCGGATCGAACACGTACTGCGCGACATAGTCGGAGCCCTTGCACGGAACGAGCACGTGCGTGTTCGACGGGTCCGTGAGGATCTGGTGCGCGTTCGCTCCGGCGGCGATGGTCTGGGTGGCCGCCGCGAGACCGCCGTCGCCGCGGATCGGCAGCACGGCGATCATCCCGTCGCCGTAGTTCGCGACGAGCACGAACTTCCCGGCGCGATCGACGGCGAGGTGCGCCGGACCGCTGCCGCCCGATGGCTGGTCGTTGATCAGCGTGAGCGCGCCGGTCGCTTGATCGATCATGTACGCGGAGATCCGGCTCGCGCCCTCGCTGGCCGAGTACAGGTGCGTGCGGGTCATCGCGAGGTACGACGGCGACGGTCGCGCCGACACGAGCGACGACACGGCGGCGAGCGCGCCGGTCGCGACGTCGAGGTCGAGCCACGCGATGTTCGGCCCGTAGCCGCTGACATACGTCACGACGTGCGCGGGAACGGCGGCATCTGTCACGACAGGCTTCGCGTCGATCATCGGCATCATCACCATCGCGTCATCACCGCCGCACCCCGCGCTCAGAATCGCTACGATGGCGAGGCGCGGGTGCATCGCGAGAGAGTACCTCGTCGAGGATTCTCGTAGACGATTTGTGACGGGTAGCACCTGCGCTGCTCGGTACGGCGCCTCACGAACGAAACGCGAGAGACGAGCTACGTCGTGGAGATCCTGCACTCGGAGATCTCCCGTGAACTGCATGTCGGCACAACCGCGCGCGAACACCTACAACGACAGGTCAGCGCGCATCGCCTACAACGAGCGCCATGGCTCGCACGCACGCACTGGCCCTCCTTCTCGTCGCTGCCTGCACGGGTGACGGCGCGGCCTCCGGCGAGGACTTCAGCGGCCCGAACGACACCGATGGCGGCGGGTCCGACACGGGCAGCGATACCGGTTCGGACACCGGCACGCCGGGCGGTGGAGGCACCACCACCACGCCGGGCACGGGACCGTACTTCTCGCAGTCGATGTTCTTCAACCGCGATGTCTCCGCCCTGCCGAAGGCGGGCAACAGCGATTCAGTCATCTCGACCCTGTCGAGCTCCGGCGGTTGGGGCACCGGTCACATGCAGATCGACTTCGCGATCGACGTGCTGCGCTCCGACGCCACCACGCCGATGCGCACGTTCACGCCGACCGACGAGTTCTACTCGCCCGACTGCGACCACGTGGCGATGCCGGTCCCCGCCGGCGGCAACGTCGAGGACGAGTCCGGCTACGCCTGCACCGGCGATGGCGACTGCCACCTGATCGTGTTCGACCAGACCGGCCACAACCTGTACGAGATGTGGCGCGCGAACATCACCTCCACGTTCCAGGGCGGCTGCCTCGCCGTCTGGCACACGGCGCAGAGCTACACCGATACGCTGCGCGGCGATCAGTGCACGAGCGCCGATGCCGCTGGCTTCCCGATCGCGCCCCTGCTGTTCACCGCCGACGAGGTCGCCGCCGGTCACATCGATCACGCGATCCGCTTCATCCTCCCGAACAACCGGGTCAAGCGCGGCTTCGTTCGCCCGGCGACGCACGCGACGGCGACCACGGGCGGCGTCAACGCACCGGCGTACGGCACGCACCTGCGACTGCGAGCGAACTTCCCGATCAACTCGCTGCCGAGCGAGGGCGCGAAGGTCGTTGCCCGCGCGATGCAGAAGTACGGCATGTATCACGCCGATGGCGGCAACATCGCTCTCACCGCGCAGAGCGACCGCCACACCACCGCGAAGTGGCAGAACCTCCTCGGTCCGCTCGATCTGCAGGGCCTGCAGGTCAGCGACTTCGAGGTCGTCGATCACGGCTCGATGATCACGCTCAGCGACAACTGCAATCGCTAGCCGCCGATCCGCGGGAGCGCGCCGCGCTGTCCAGTGAATTCGTGAGCGCGACGACACTGGTTACTCGGACCCCGGGGCGACAAGTCGCGTGGCCACTATCCGGCGCCCGCCCGGCTTGCGACAATGGCCCGAATGTCACGCACTCCTCTTCTCCGTTCGATCCGTCAGATGGTCCGAGATCTCCGCGCCTCGCGCTCGACCGGCGTTCCGGTCGACGAGCTGCCCGAGGTCCGCGCCGCGCATCGCGCGAAGCTGTCGCGCCGCACGCTCCTCGCCGGGGCTGCGGTCGGTGCCGCTGCGCTCGCCGTGCCGCGTGCGGCCCGCGCCGGAACGCAGCCAAGCGTGACCATCGTCGGTGGTGGCATCGCCGGTCTGACCTGCGCGCTCACGCTGCGCGACAAGGGCTACGCGTCGACGGTCTACGAGGCCTCGGGGCGGATCGGCGGCCGCATGTTCTCGAACCCGAATTACTTTGCCGCGAACCAGGTCAGCGAGTGGTGCGGCGAGCTGATCGACACTGGTCACAAGACCGTGCGTAACCTCGCGGCTCGGTACAACCTCCTCGTCGACGATCTGCTCGCCGCGCAGCCCACCAACTCGCACGAGACCTACTACTTCAACGGCTCGTACTACTCGAAGGCCGACGCCACCGCGGACTTCCTCGACATCCTCGATCTCGTCGACGCCGACGTCAACGATGCCGGCTATCCCACGCTCTACAACGACTTCACGCCGGAGGGGAACGAGCTCGATCACACGAGCGTCCGCGCGTGGATCAACTCGCGCGTCCCGGGCGGCCACACCTCCGCGCTCGGCAAGCTGCTCGATACGGCATACGCGATCGAGTACGGCGCCGACACGAACGATCAGTCGTCGCTCAACATGCTCTACCTGCTCGGCTTCCAGCCGCACCCGAACAAGTTCGAGGTGTTCGGCGAGTCCGACGAGCGGTTCCACATCCGCGGCGGCAACCAGCGCTTGCCCGAGGCGATCGCGGCGGAGCTCGGTGGCTCGGTGCAGACCGGCTTCAAGCTGGTGCGCGTCGCGCAGACTCCGAACGGCCGCTATCGCTGCACGTTCGATCGCGGAGCGAGCTCCGTCGAGGTGGTCTCCGACTATGTCGTCCTCGCGCTTCCGTTCGCGGTGCTCGACAACGTCGATACGTCGAACGCCGGCTTCGACGCGAAGAAGCGGACCGCGATCTCCCAGCTCGGGCGGGGCCACAACGGCAAGCTGCAGCTCCAGTTCGCGCAGCGCGGATGGCTCGGTGCCGGGCCGTGGCCGGGCGCGTCCAATGGCTCGTCGTACAGCGATACCGGATACCAGGCGAGCTGGGACGTCACGCGCGCGCAGGCCGGTACGCCGGGCATCCTCGTTCTCTACTCGGGCGGCTCGGTGACCGATGCGATGAAGACCACGTCGGCGTTCGCCACCGCCACCGATGCGAAGGTGCAGCAGGATGCGCAGCGCGGCCTGAACCAGCTCGCGGGCGTGTACCCGGGCCTCGCGTGGAACGGCAGGGTCACGCAGTCGCTGCCGCACCGCTCGAATCTGTTCGGCGCGTCGTATTCGTACTGGAAGGTCGGCCAGTACACGTCATTCAGTGGCTACGAGGGTGCGCCGCAGGGCGGGGTGTACTTCTGCGGCGAGCACACGTCGCAGGACTACCAGGGCTTCATGGAGGGCGGCGCGTCGACGGGCAAGGCCACGGCGAAGGCGCTGTTCCCGCTCCTCAAGTAGGATGGGGGCGTGGGACTCGAGCAGCTGAGCTGGGACGCGCTGCGCTTCCCCGCGACCGGCATGCGCCCCGCGAAGCCGGTGGTGCCTGCGACCGCCGAGCAGATCCGCGAGCGCGCGAAGCACGTCGTCGCGAAGCCGGAGACGATGAACTACCGCACGATGATGCCCGAGGTCGGCGGCATGTTCGATCCGAAGCTGTTCGGACCGGGCACCGTGATCGACGGGCCGATGATCGATCCCGATGCGGTCGTGAAGCCGCGCAAGACCTGGTTCGCGCGGATCCCGCTCGTCGTGCCGATCGTGCATCCGCTGTTCGTCGAGAACGCGCGACCGCCGCTCGCCGCGGCCCTCGGCGTCACCGCCGCCGACGTCTCCGATGCCGCGCAGTCGCTCGCGCGCGGTCGCGAGATCGTGGCGCGGATCGCAGCGCACCCCGAGCTCGCGCCCCTGGTGATGACCGAGCTGCCGATGCTGCCGCCGGAGCTGCGCCCGCTGCACCGCACCGAGGACGATCGCTGGATGACCGCGGGCCTCAACCTCTGGTACCAGCGCGTGATCAATCGCAACCGTCAGCTCGCGCGCTCCCTCGAGACGGCGGAGACCGACCCGGTCGTCCTCGACAGCCAGTACGCGAACCTGCACGAGACCATTCGCCGTCTGTTCGAGAACGACGAGTCGAGCGATGCCGAGATCGATGCCGACGGCAAGGCGTTGCCGTCGTTGCGCACACTGTGCGGCGGCAGCCTCGGCCTCTACCGCGCGCTCCGCGAGACCCATCCGGCCGATGGTCCCCAGCCCGGGCGCTGCCACGTGGCGCGCCTCGTGATGTTCGCCCTCGGCTTCGACGTTTCGCGGTAGCGTCGTGGGATGAGGTCCCTCGCGGCGATCGCCGTGCTCGCGCTCGGCTGTGGTGGTGGTGGCTCCGGCACGGATACCGATGCCATGCTGGGCGACGATGGCGGCGGCGGCGGCGACGACGGCGGAGGCACCGCGGATGCCGCGCCGTGCGCGCCGGGCACCATCGATGTCGGCGCCGGCTGCGTGCCGATCGATCCGGGTGATCCGGCGCAGCGCACGCAGGCCGAGGTCTGCGGCCGGTGGGCGAGCGATCACGTGGTCACCGATGCGGCGCCGTTCTCGCGCACCACCACCGGCGACTGCGACTCGGGCACGCTCTCCGTCGGCGGTCACACCGATACGCTGAAGCGCATCAACCTGTTCCGCTGGCTCGCCGGCGTTGGGCCCACCACCGTCAACACCGCGCTCGATGCGCAGCAACAGCAATGCGCGAACCTCGAGTCGTGGTGGAACTTCGCGCTGCCCGATAGCCCGCACGCGCCGCCGAGCACGGTGAAGTGCTACACGGCCTCGGGCGCCGGCGGCGCCGGCATGAGCAACATCGCGTGGGGCAACGGGCCCGCGGCGTCGATCGATCAGTTCCAGCAGGACAACGGCAACGCGACCACGATGGGCCACCGCCGCTGGATCGTGAATCCACCGCTCTCCGGCGTGGGCATCGGCTACTGGGAGGGCGGCGGCATGTACGGCAAGGCCGAGTGTCTCTCGGTGTTCGGCAATGCCGGAACCGGGCCGAACCCGCCGTTCGTCGCCGTACCGAACCAGGGAATCGTCCCCGTGCAGATGACGACGTGGACGTGGACGTTTCACTCGGCGAAGGGCGGCACGGCGAACGCGATGATCGCGATGACGCGCGTGAGCGACGGCATGGCTCTCGCCGTGACGCGCATGGTGCTCTCGCAGGGCTACGGTCAGCCGGCGATCTCGTGGAAGCCGAACGGCTGGACCCCCGTCGCCGGCGAGTCCTATCGCGTGACGGTCTCGGGCCTCACCGGCGGTGACGTCGTGTACGTCGTCAAGCCCGTGACCTGCAGCTAGCGGCGCGGCAGGTAGACGTCGACGACGGAGCCGGTGTGCAGTGCACCCTGCGCGTCGCGCCAGGTCACGCTCGAGCGCTCGCCCTCGCAGTTGCCGCGCGCGTCGCAGCGCGTCTCGAGCGTGGCCGCGAGCGTGATCGAGACGATCCGCTGCGCCAGCGGGGCGAGCTCTCTGGAGCTGCTGCGCCCGTCGGCATCGCGATCCGACCACAGCACGAGCGCGGCGAACATCGGATCGGTCGCGTCGATCACGCCGTCGTGATTCGCGTCGAGCGCCTCGAGCGCGGAGAAGCCATTCGCCGCGGTGGCACCGCCCGGCAGCACGGTGTCGCTGCCGAACAGCTCCGCACCGCGATCGATCACCCCATCGCCGTTCGCGTCGAGGGCGATCCATGGCGTGGTGGCGGTCGGCCAGTCGGTGGCCGCCGGCGCGCCGCCGTGGAACGCGAACGCGGCCCCGCGCGTGAACTCGATCGGTTGGTTGTCGAACGCGACCACGAGCGGAGTGTTGTCACCGCACAACGCCGACGTCTCCTGGTCTTCGCCACCCGGGCACTCGCGATCGATGTAGCGCCGCTGCGCGGTGGAGAGAGATGCGGTCCACTCCTCGACCGATCCGTACAGGCTCTGCAGATCACCGGGACCGGGCTCGCGCGCGCGCATGTACGGCGGATACGGGATGTGCAGCGGACCGATGCCGCCACACGTGTCCTGATAGTCGCGCCGATGCTTCTTGCAGTACGCCGCGACCTGGAGCTGTTCGGCCTTCGATAGCCGGCTCAGCCACGCCGCATACGACTTCGGCTCCACGCTCAGCGGCACCGGGAGATTGCCGTTCGGAATGATCGTGCGCCGGCGCGCGACCGGTGGAGGCGCGAGGGTCGTGGGGGGCTCGACCTGCACGGAGATCGCCGGCTTCGGCGGCGCGGGCGCGGTCTTCGGCGCGGTGACGACGATCGGCTCCGGCAGCGGCTCGGTGCGCGGGTCCTTCTCACATGCCGCGGCGAGTCCTGCGATGACGAGAGCGTAGGTGATTCGCATCGCGTGACAAACGCGCTGCGCGGGGGTTCGGTCTCGCGAAGAAAATGATTATTCTCCAGCGATGCCGACGGGTTAGCTCACATCGCGAGTTGCAACCGCGGCGTCGTCGACGTGTCTTGATCGATCAACCGATGGACGGAGCGCGGCGGGCCGTCGCGAAGTTCGTATCGATCCGGATCGCGTCCTCGCTCGGCGCGCTCGGGCCGCACTGGAACGACGGGTCGCTACACAGCTCGTAGCGCGGCGTCATCGCGGGGACCATCGCCTTGCCGGGCGTCGCGCACGCGCCCACGGAGAGGAGGGCGGTCACGGCGAGGAGGCGAAGCGCGGTCATGGCGGCCGTATCGCACACGCATCCACTCGCGCGCAACCAGTCTTGCCGCCTCGCAAGCTCGGCGAACTATCGGTCGATCGTGATCCCCACCGGCTTCGCCCAGGCTTTGTCCTCGGCCGTGTAATAGAGGTACGTCGAGCTGGCCGGACCCTCGTACGTACCGGGAACGGCGGCGAGCAGGTTGAGGTCGACGTCCTTCCTCGCGGACGGCGCCATCGCGCGCCAGTAGAGGATGACCTCGCGCGGGCGCGTCTCGTAGAAGTCGATCAGGCCCTTGTCCTTCAGCTCCTTGAGCTGCCAGGTCTGGAACACCGTGCCGCCCGGCAGGCCGATCCGCGCGAGCGTCATCGGGATGCCCTCGGCGGTCTTGTTCTCCACGTGTGCGCGCAGCGTGATGCCTTCGCCCATCTTCGCCTGCGTCTTCAGCAGCTCGGTCGTCACGCTGACCTTCGCTCGCGACGACGTCGCCGGCTGGTTCGATCGGAAGTCGACCGCCACGGTGTAGGGCAGGGACGCGTCACCATCCATGCGGACCTCGATCGTGTTCTTGCCGGCGCCGAGCTTGCTCGCGAGGTCCTTCCACACGAGCGCATCGCGGCGGCCCTTCTCGAACTTGATCGTCCCGGCGTCCTTGCCGTTGATCACGAGCGTCGCGCTGCCGCCACTCTGCATCTGCCGCGCGTGCTCACTGTACGCGGTGAGCGCCTTGAGGCCGAGGATCGTGGCCTGCGTGTTGCCCCACGCGCCGTAGCCGCCGCGCTTGCTGTTGAGCCACTCCACGCCGGAGCGGATCTGCGTCTCGTACTCGTTGTTCGGTGATGCCTTGAGCAGCGCGAGCACCGACAGCGCGGTGGCCTCGATGGTCATCGACTCTCCGCCCGACATCGTGATCGTCTCCTTCGCGCCGGGGAAGCTGCCGTCCTTGCCCTGCAGGCCGGCGAGCCGCTTCGCCATCGCCGCCGTGTCGGCCGACTTCGGCGCGGTCATCACGCTCGTGTTCGTCGCGAGCGCGAGCAGGTATGGATCCGCGGTCTCCGCGCCGAGCTTCTTCTGCGTCGCGAGCTCCTTGGTGAGGCTCGAGCTGCGCTTCGCTTCGGACAGCGCCCACATGATGTACGCGTTGGTCGTGGTCGCGTTCGCACGGCCGAACGAGTCGAGCGCCCTCGCGTTGCGCATGAAGCCGCCCTGCTGATCGCGACGCGACATCAGCCAGTCGGCCGTGCGCTCCACCATCTTGCCGTCGATGTCGTAGACCTTCGACATGTCGGCGAACTCCATCAGGCCATACGCGGTGAGCGCCTCGTGGCCCGGCGTCTGACCGAACCACTCGTAGCCCTTCTCGGGCGTCTCGTAGCCGGTGAGCAGCTTGTAGCCCTTGTCGAGCACGCTCTTCGTCTTCGTCACGAGCTTCGGATCCGCGCCGTCGGCCGTCGAGCCGAGGTACCCGAGGATCATGATGTTCGGATAGTTCGTCGACGACGCCTGCTCGAAGCAGCCGCCGGGCTCGCGGATCATGCCGTCCATGCCGCTCGCGATCGCGGCGACCGGCGACGGGTACATGGTCACGCTCGCGTGCACCGTGCCGGGCATCGCGCCGGCGAGGTCGATGACCTGGCGCTGCGCGGTGCCCTTCTTCGCGGTGCCGGAGGCCGCGAGCTCGATCGGGAAGCCCCGCGGTACCACGCGGATCGTCTTCTTGATCTGGTCCGAGAGACCGCGCGCCTTGAGATCGAGCGAGACGTCCGCCGTGCCATCGGTCGCCACGACCTCGAGCGAGAACAGCAGCGTCTGCTTGTCCTTCGCCTTGAGCTTGATCGTGCCGGCGGCGGGATTGTTCGCGAGCTTGAACGCCGAGCCGAACGTCGCCGCGAGCGTGGCTTCCATCGGCTCGTCGGTCTCGTTGGTCAGCGTGATCGGCAGTCGCACCGTGTCACCCGACGTGACCTCGACGGGCATGTGCGCATCGATCGTCAGCGGCAGCTTCGACTGGATCGAGACCTGGCCTCCACCGGGCAGGCCCGCGGAGGAGAAGCCCTCGGCCGTCGCGCGGAACGAGGTCACCGCATCGGAGGCCGCGAACGTGATCTCGGCGTCACCGCGCGCGTTGGTCTCGACGGTCGGGTTCCAGTACACGGTCTCGCGGAAGTCCGAGCGCGGACCCTCGTAGCCCTTCGTGTACTGCGGCACCGGGAACACGCGGGCGACCGCCCAGCCGTTGTCCTGCTGTCGCGCCCGACGGTCCGCGATGTTCTTCTCGGCGTTCCGGTTCGCGCGGAACCGCTGCTGCTGTTCGGCGAGCTTCTTCGCATCCTGGAGGACGCCGACCCTGGTGCCGACGATGTTCGCGGGCGTGGCCGCCGCGGGCGCGCTGCCGGCCGCGCCGCGCGGGGCCTCCGCCATCGGCTTGGCCGCGACCGCCGGTGCATCTCGCGGCGCCATCCTCGGCGGCGGAGACGGTGCGGGCATCATCGGTGGAGGAGGCGCCACGCGCGCCACGCCGCCGAGCTGGCCGCCGACGACACCGCCGACCTCACCACCCCACCCGCCGTCCACGTCGAGCTGCATCGGCCGGGCGCGCATCGGCTTCTTGCGATAGGACTTGAGGTACTTCTCCTGCTCCGCGCGCGCCTTCGCTTCGTCGCGGCGGATCTGCGCGGCGTACGCGCGCGAGGTCACGCTGACCAGCACGCTCGAGATGCCGCCGCTCGACACCGTCACGCCGAGCGTGACGTTGACGAACTCGCCGCCGCTCGCGGTCAGGGTGCATGCGCCCTCGGGCAAGCCGGTGACGATGAAGTGACCGGCGCCATCGGCGCGGCCGCTCTTGCGAACCTTGCCGCACGTCACGTCCACGCTGCCGTTCGACATGACCTTGCCGGTCTGTTGATCGACGAGCGTGCCTTCGACGGAGCCGGTCGGCGCCGCGAGTACGGGCGAGGATGCGCCGGCGGCCAGCGCGAGCATCGAGACGAGTACGCTCTTCTTCATCACTTGCTCCTCGCGGGAAGGACCTGACGCCATTCGAATCTGCGGTAGCCACGGGTCGCGAGGAGTGCGTCCATCGCCGCCGCAGCATCGGGCTTGTCGGAGAAGTAGAAGTTCGGCTCCTCGATCGGATCGGCTGCGGTCGCGCCGAGCTCGGGCTCGAGATACATGCGCGCGAGGATCTTCGCGCTCTTGTCATCGGCGAACGACAGCACCGTCTCGTCGACCACGGCGAGCGCGACGTTCGCCTTCACCGGGTTGCCCTTCGCGTCCTCGGTGTGGACCTTGAGCTTCACCTGGTCGCGCGGCGCATACGACTTCTTGTCCGCGGTCAGCGTGACCTTGAGGTTCGCGCCGGCGCCGTGATAGACGAGCCGCTCGGCGAGCGGGGTGTCGGTGTCGGAGAACAGCGTCACGCGAACCGCGCCCTGCGACGAGCGCGCGATCGGCAGCACGAGGAGCATGGGCTTGCCGGCCTCCGCCTGGAACGAGCCACCGGCGAGGCGGACTTCGCGCAGCGTGGCCTCGACCTGCAGCTTCTGGTTCGTGCTGCACATCGCCGAGATGCGCAGCGCATCATCACCCTTCTTCTGCGGCACGCTGCGCAGCACGCAGCCGTCGGGCCGCGCAGCAGGGACCGTGACCTTCGTGGTGATGTTCACGGGCTTCGTGATCTCCACGTGGTACGTGCGATCGGCGGCGGGGCGCAGCTCGAAGCTGCCCATGCCGTCGTGCAGCGACGACAGCCGGCCGATGATGCTTCCGCGATCGTCGACGATGTTGCCCTCGATATCGGCGGGCTTGCCGATCGTGGTCTTCGCCATGAAGTACACGCGGCCCGGAACGCCCTGCACGAGGTCGCCGCCCTCGGGGTACACCGCGAGCTGCAGCGTGGTCATCACGATCGGGATGCGCTTCTGGATCGATTCGGTGACGCCGCCGTCCTCGGCGAGGATCGTGAGCAGGCCGTCACCGCGTGCCATCTTCGCGGGCAGCTTGAACGAGACGGTCGCCTTGCCGTCCTTGTCAGTGGTCACCGGCAGGCGGCTGACCTCGGCGTCATCGATGGTGACGACCGCGGTGACCTTCTTGTCGGCGAACGCTTCGCCGGTGGTGCGCTTGATCTCCACCGCCGCGGAGACCTGATCGCCCTCACCGTATGCCTTGCGCAGCATCTCCAGCGTCTTCATCAGGCGCGGGGCTTCGTAGGTGTTGACGATGAACTTCTTGGTGTCCTTGGTCGCGCCGTAGCTCAGCTCGAGCGTGTACTCGCCGCCATCGATGTTCGCGTCGAGCGCGAAGTCGTTGCGTGCGATGCCGGCCTGCGCGAGCACGCGCTTGGTTCCGATGATCGCGCCGCGCGGTGAGATCAGCTGGACCTGTACGCCGACCGGCGGTCCACCGACCAGCGTCTTCGCGGTCCGCAGATCCGCGCGAAACCACACGGTCTCGCCCGGCTGGTAGAGCGGCTTGTCGGTCTGGATGTAGGTACGAATGCCCTGCTGGGTCGCGTAGAATGTGGAGATCGACCTGTCGAGCGAGGTTGTTGGACCGAGTCGGGTGGGGGCCAACCCCGCGATCTGCTTGTCGATCGGGGGGGATTCGCCGGCGGACGGGGCAGCCTCGGTTGCAGTGCAACCGCCGAGCGTGACCCCGAGGAGCAAGCCGTAGATGCTCTTCATCAGAGCCACAGACGTTCGAGACCGCTCGCGGATCTAGCTGGGGTAGGCTCGGCACGTCATTTCAGGGGGACTTCGTATGCGCAGCTCGTTTCTGCTCGTCTCGATCTTGTTCACTGCGTGTGCCACGGACTCGGGCACCTCCACCGGTAACGAGGATCCCGCGTTCACGGTGCGCAGCGCCGACGTCACGATCGCACCCGGCGAAGAGACGACGAAGTGCTTTTACTTCCACACCCCGAACGAGACGAACCTGCACGTCCACAAGTGGGTGTCCGAGATGACGCCGGGCAGCCATCACATGATCTACTTCTCGAGCCTCGGCGGCACGCAGCCCGCGGACGGCACGATCGATGATTGCTCCGCCGCGGGTCAGCCGCTGCCGGTCTACGGCGCGCAGACCCAGCACCAGGAGGCGGACTTCCCGCTCGACGACGTGGGCGTACAGCTCGCGCAGGTCGTGATCCCGCACGCCGCGGGCTACTTCCAGATGCACTACGTCAACGCGACCGATGCGCCGCTCGTGACGCACGTCGAGCTGACCGCGTACGCGCTCGACGAGCTGCAGACGTTCACACGCACCGATCTGTTCGGCACGTACAACGCCGACATCTCGATCCCGGCGCACGCGCAGAACTTCAAGGTCACGGCGACCTGCGATGTCACCCCGGGGGCGAAGTTCTGGCAGATGACCACGCATGCGCACAAGCAGGCCGTGGTCACCGAGGTGCGCGATGGCTCGCAGATGCTGTTCCGGTCGCAGGACTGGGAACACCCGGGCTCGCACGAATGGAGCGGGCCCGAGTTCTATACGTTCGGCGGCAAGCTCACGTGGGAGTGCACGTACGACAATATCGGCACCAACGCCGCGAACGTGATCAACGACGGTCAGAGCGCGCTCACCA
>JBBRED010000075.1:0-27537 GCA_038203335.1 Haliangiales bacterium
TGGCAGCGTGATGGCGTGACGACCGACGCTGTCCTCCGCCGCGTGCTGGATCCCGACCTCGTGCCACCCGCGGCCGACACCCTGCGTACGTGGTGGGATGCCACGGCCGCCGAGCGGGCCCGGTGGGAGACCCCGATCGAGCGCGCGATCGTCGGCGGAGCGTGCGCCGACCGGCTCGGCTTCGCGTTCGCGAGTGGCTACGCCGAGGCGCTGCGGGCCCTGGTTCCCGGCGCGGGCGAGATCACGGCGCTGTGCGCGACGGAGGAGGGCGGCAATCACCCGCGGGCGATCCGCACCGCCCTCGTCGCGACGGGGCCCGGCGTATTCACGCTGACCGGGAAGAAGAAGTGGGCCACCGTCGCGAGCGAGGCCTCGGCGTTGCTCGTGGTGGCGAGCACCGGTGCCGGCGAGGACGGCAAGAACCGGCTTCGCGTCGTCCGCGTGCGGGCGAACGCGCACGGCGTGACGCTGCGATCGGCGGCGGCGCCGTTCGTTCCCGAGATCCCGCACGCCGAGGTGGAGCTCGACAACGTGGCGGTCACCGAGGCGGATCTGCTGCCTGGCGATGGCTATGACGACTACCTCAAGCCGTTTCGCACCGTCGAAGATCTGCATGTCCACGGCGCGCTCCTCGGCTACTTGATCGGCGTCGCGCGGCGGCGCTCGATGCCGCGCGATCTGGTGGAGACGCTCGCCACGCTCGCGATCACCACACGCGCGCTCGCCGATGCCGATCCTCGCTCCGAAGCGACGCACGTGGCGCTCGCGGGCCTCATCGCGCTGGTCACGCGCGCGGTCGCGCAGGTCGAGGAGCAGTGGACCGCCGACGCCGAGCGGGCCCGCTGGGATCGCGATCGCCCGTTGCTCCGGGTGGCCTCGGGAGCGCGCGAGGCCCGGCGCGAGCGTGCCTGGTCGATTGTCGGCGTACGATAGGAGACGTGGATCCGGACGACGTCGAGACGAACACGGTGGCGCCGCCGCACGCGAAGAAGCGGTTGCTGCCGCTGCCGCTGCTCGATCGCGGCACCTGCGTCGGTCGCTACGTGATCCTCGACCGGCTCGGCGTCGGCGGCATGGGCATCGTGTATCGCGCCTACGATCCAGATCTGGATCGGCGCGTGGCGCTCAAGCTCGTGCGCGCGGTGACCGAGGAGACCACCACGCGGATGATCCGCGAGGCGCAGGCGCTCGCGAAGGTCTCGCACCCGAACATCGTGCAGGTGTTCGACGTCGGCACGTTCGGTGAGACCGTGTTCATCGCGCTCGAGCTCGTCGAGGGCCGCACGCTGTGGCACTGGTGGAAGGAGACGAGCCCCACCTGGCGCGTGCTGCTTCCGTATCTGATCGAGGCGGGGCGCGGGCTCGCCGCGGCGCACGCGGTGGGCCTGGTGCACCGAGACTTCAAGCCGCAGAACGCGATCGTCGGCGAGGACGGGCGCGTACGCGTACTCGACTTCGGGCTCGCGCGCGTGGGCTCGACGCCCGCCGACGAGGTGGAGCCGGCGGAGGAGCCCGACGAGGAGGACGAGCCCGAGTCGGGAGACACCACCATCCCGGTGGTGCGGACCGGCACGCCGCTGCCCCAGGTGGTGGTCAGCCGGATCACCGGCACGCCGTTCTACATGGCGCCCGAGCAGCGCAAGAAGGGCCTGCTCGACGCGCGCGCGGATCAGTTCGCGTTCGGCGTGTCGTGCTGGGAGCTGCTCTACGGTCAGCGCGCGTTCCTCGGTGACAACGTCCAGCAGTACGCGCAGGCCTCGAACACGGGCCAGTTCCGGCCGCCGCCGGCGGGCAACGACACCCCCGCGTGGGTGCGGCGCGTGTTGACGCGAACGCTCGCGACGTCGCCCGCAGATCGTTACCCGGCGATGGACGACGTGCTCGACGCGCTGTCCGCGGATCCTGCGCGTCGTCGCCGCCGGATCGCCGCGGTCGGGCTGGCGGCGCTTGCCACCGCCGGCGCGATCACCGTGGTCGCGATGCGCAGCACCGGACCCACGCCGTGTGAGGACTCGGCGCGCCACCTCGACGGCGTGTGGGACGCGGCAGTGGCGAGCCGGCTCGAGCAGGCGTTCCGCGCGACCGGAGCGAGCTTCGCGCCGGAGACCGCGAGCAAGGTCCGCACGGCGCTCGATCAGCGCGCCGGTGCGTGGACGGGGATGCATCGCGAGGCGTGTCGCGCGACCCGGGTCAGTGGCGAGCAGAGCGCCGCGCTGCTCGATCTGCGGATGGGCTGCCTCGCGCGCCGGCGCGACGAGCTGCGCGCGCTCGTCGATCAGCTCGTCATCAAGCCCGACGCCGTGCGCGTCGCGGCCGCCGTGCAGGCCGTCGATCACCTGCCGCCGATCTCCGCGTGCGCCGATCAGGATGCACTCACGGCCGTGGTGCCCTTGCCGGCGGATCCGGCGCAGCGCACCGCGATCGAGGCCACGCGCACCGAGCTCGCCGAGATCCGCGCGCTCCTCGAGACCGGGCAATGGCCGCTCGCGCAGACGCGTGCGGAGGCGGCACAGCATCGCGCGCGGCAGATCGCGTGGGCACCGCTGGTCGCGGAGGCGGGGCTCCTGCGCGGGCTCGTCGAGCGCAACGTGGGCAGCTTCTCGGCGGCCGAGACCGCGCTGACCGAGACGGTGCAGGCCGCCGCGCGAGCGCACCTCGACGAGGTCAGCACCACCGCGTGGGCCGAGCTCGCCTGGGTGGTGGGCTACGAACAGGAGCGGCCGATCGAGGGTCTCGCCCTCGCGAGCGCGGCGGAGGCGGTGGCGCTGCGGGCCGATGCCTCGCCGCAGGAGCTCGCCGGCGTGGCCCACGCGCGGGCGTTGATCTGGTCGACGAAGGGCGATCAGGACGCCGCGCTGCGCGAGGCCGATCGCGCGCTCGAGCTGCTCGGCACGCAGGTGCCAACTGATCAGCTCGAGATCGCCGATGTGCTCAACACGATCGGTCTCATCCGCTCCGCACAGGGCGACTACGTGCGCGCCGAGAAGGTCCACCGTCAGGTGCTCGAGCTCCGCCGCTCCCAGCTCGGTGAGGGCCATCCGAAGCTCGCCGACTCGCTCGATAACCTCGGCGTCGACCGCTTCCACCAGGGCGCGATCGCCGAGGCGCGCAGTGACTACGAGCAGGCGCTCGCGATGAGGATCGAAGCGCTCGGTCCCGAGAGCCGGGACGTCGGCACCTCGCACAACAATCTCGGCGGATTGCTGATGGAGACCGGCGACGAGAAGGGCGCCGCCGAGCACCTCACCGCGGCGCTACGGATCTACGAGGCGGCGCTCGGCCCGACCCACGGCGACCTCGCGATTCCGCTGTCCAACCTCGGCGAGCTGGCGACCAAGCGCGGCGCATTCGACGAGGCGATCCACTACTGCGAGCGTGCGCTGGCCATCGACGAGGCGTCTGCTCCCGACGATCCGAAGCTCGCCTATGACCTCGTTTGCGTGGCCGAGGCCGAGCTCGGTCGCGCATCACCGGCGGCGGCCCGCGCGGCGCTCGAGCGAGCGGTCAAGCTGCGCGAGGACAACCCCGGTGATATCGGCGAGCTCGCGCGCACGCGGTTCGACCTCGCGCGCGCGGTGTGGGCGCTCGGCTACAAGGAGCTCGCCGGGACGCTTGCCAGGCAGGCACGCGACGGATTCCGGATCGCCGGCGATGGGTGGAAGGATCGCGGCGCTGCCACCGCCGCGTGGATCGAACACCCGGAGTAAACCGCTCTTCACAGCGCACGGATAGATCCGCGAGATCGTGACACCGTCCCACGGGTCCCGGCATTGCATGCGTACGGTGGTGTGAAGCTCGCGACGTTGGCGGTGCTCGTCGCGGTCCTCGGATCTGCGGGGACCGCCGCTGCCGCCCGCTGCGAGCCGGTCGAGATCCGCGAGGATCACCCGGGGCGGCGAGAGCTGGCATCCGGCGCCGTGCGCGAGGCCGCGCTGATCGACGGGGCCCTGGTGTGGATCTCCGGGGATACGACCTGGCGGATGTCCCAGGATGGTTGCCTCGAGCGGCTGACCGATGGCGAGGACGTCGCGCAGCCGGTGACGCGGCGGTTGATCGTCGATGGCACTGCCGTGCTGACCATGACCCGGGACGCCCTGGTGGAGCCGGGGCCGGCCGGGCCGATCCGGCGCGTCGCCATCCTCGGGCTGCCCGACCAACCCGAGACCTTCGTGGTGCACGCCGGCGCCGTGTATCTCAACGTGTTTCGCGGTGACGCGCTCTACAAGGTGACGATCGCGACCGGCCAGGTCGAGACGTTCGCGAAGCTGCCGGCCGACAGCGGCCACTTCGGGCTCTCCCTCGCGGCCTCCGATTCGGCGCTGTACGTCACGAGCTACGGCAAGCGCTGGCTCGCCGAGGTGCCGTTCTCCACCGGCGCGCCGAAGATCCTGACGCGTGCATTGCCGAGCGGTCCGGTGGGCGTGGCGGTCGCGGCCGGGCAGGCGTTCGTCAACTGCGAGGACGGGCCGAAGTTTGCCGGCGCGCTGCTGCGCATCGATCTCGCCACCACGAAGTCACGCGTGATCGCGACGAAGCTCGTCAACAGCGACCAGCTCCTCGTCGATGACGGCTTCGTGTACCTGCGCAGCTACGTGAAGGGCAAGGATCGCCACACCGCGCGCGTGAACCTCATGCGCGTGCCGGCCGACGGGCGCGGCAAGCTCGAGCTCGTCGAAGGCGACCTCCCGGCGGCGACCCAGCCGCTGGTCGCGAGCGACGCCGCCGTGTTCACCGCCGGCAACGGCGCGATCGTCCGGATCGCGAAGCGCTAGGCGCTTCCCCACGCGCTAGGTCCGGCGCCGACGAACGAGCAGGGTGAGCAGCCCGAGGGCCAGACCGCCGCCCGCCGAGGTCGAGCAGCCACCGTTCGAGCCCGGATCGCCCGTGCCGTCGTCATCACCTCCGCCAGCGCCACTACCACTACCGCTGCCACTGCCCATGCCCGGATCGGGCGCGTCCTCGTCGACCGTGACCGTGATGGTCTGCGAGTGCACGTTGTGGCCGTCGGTGGCCTCGACCTCGAGCGTGTGCGTGCCGAGAGGGAGCGACGCGTCGGTGGGGAACGTGTAGGGACCGGCGCCGGGCGTGGTGGTGACCACCGTGCCGTCGATCGAGAGGGTCGCGGACTTCACGGCAACGTTGTCGGTCGCGGTCGCGGTGACAATGAAGCCGGGGGCGACGGTGTCGCCATCGTGGGGTGACGTGATCCCCATCGTCGGTGCGATCGCATCCGCGAGGCCGAGCCGCTCGGTGAGCAGCGCGACCGAGTTCTGCTTCACGCGGCACGTCGAGCCGCCGATGCCGCAGTTGCGCGCGCTGTTCTCGCCACACGACACGAGCTGATCCTGGAACGTGCGGTTGCCGTTGTAGTTGAGATACGTCATCGGATCCGAGGCGAGCAGCTCGTGATCGAGGCCGTAGCTATGCGCGACCTCTTGCGCCATCACCTCGCACATCGTCTGCGCGTCTTGCGGCAGTACCGACGTGAACGTGAACACCACGGAGTTCTCGATGATCCCGCAGTTCTGCGTGAACGGAGACACGCCACCGACGCCGCTCGGCATCCCGACCTGCTGCGGCGTCCCGCCGAACACGGCCTCGATGTGCGGGACGTTCCCCGGGTTAACGTCGGTGATCACCACGTCCCAACGCGAGAACATCGCCTTGAAGCAGGTCATCGTCGCCGCCCAGTTCGCGGCGCTCGTGTTCCACGCCGGAACGCTGACGTTGCTGTTCACGATCGACGACGCGTTCGTGCGCGAGTCATCGTTGCCCGGGTGAAGCGTCACGCCGGTGTGGTTCAAGTAGATCGTCTTGCTCTGTGCGACGACCGCCGTCGCCGTGTTCACGGAGTCAGGCAGCGCGTCGGGCACGAGCACGCGCGCGAACTGCATGTGGTTCGAAGTGGGCCCATCGAGCACCACCTCGCGCGCGGGGTTCGCGATCGCGAGTGACGGGAGAACTGCGATGGAAGCTCCGAGCAGCGTGGTGAGGCGCATGCGAGTGCCTTCATCACGACGCGTGCCACGCGAAATCGCACTTGATGCACGAACGCGTTGTGCAAGGACCGATCGAGTGCGACGAGTTGGCTCGCTCGTTGGGGCAACGCTCTACAATTTCGCGCACTAACACGATCGCGAGCCTCGCGCAGCGCGGTGAGAACGTTCGATTACAGGCGAGTTCTCCGCGCCGCAACCGACGACGAATGCTGTCAGCGTCGAGTCAGACCGCGCCCGTCCGTCAGAACCGACCGGCGACGCCGACCGCGACGCCCTGCGCCGACGCCGAGGGCGTGATCAGCAACGTCTCGGACTTCGCGCGCGCGCGACCGACGAGGTACGTCACCGCGCCGCCCGCGACCAGCGCACCGCCGCTCGCGAGAAACACGTACTCCATGCGCTCGGCGCGCCGTCCCTGCTCCTCGCGCACGAGGATGTCGGGTGAACCGATCGGCTGGTTCGAGATGTCGTCGCTGATCCGCGCGGCCTCGACGTGCTCATCCGCCATCCAGCTCGCGACGAGGACGCCGGCGGTGGATGCATCGGGGACCATGCGCTCGCGCGTCAGGCCGCGGTCGATCGAGCGTACGCAGTGCGGCTCGGCGGCGACCCAGCGCTCGATCTCGGCGCGGACCTCGACGGGCGCGCGCGCGACAACGACCTGGCAGGTACCGGGTCGCGCGACGGCGGGTGCCGTGGCGGCAAGGAGGAGGACGATGCAGAGCGCGACTCGCATGCACCGTGGTTACCGCAGGCGGGTCAATTCATCGCGAAGCGGGCGGTTTTTTCGCCGCGCGGGCGCAGCGCGGTGACGATTCCGATGCCAGCGGCGAGGATCGAGACCTGGAGGAAGAGCTGAACGAGGATGGTCGGCATGACCTCCGGATAGAGCATCCACCGTACCGACCATTGGTGCAGTCAGATCAGGAGGTTGCGCGTGCGTCGGCGCCCCCGTTCCGTTACCACCGGCACGATTCGTTACGTGAACAGGCTGCCGTTCTCGCAGAAGCAGAGGTCGTTGCCCCACGGGTCGACCACGTAGAACGACCTCTCGCCCCACGGGCGCGTGATCACCTCGCCGGCTGGCTCGCCGTCCGCATCCCAGTCCGCCGTCATCGATCCGGTCAGGTAGCCGAACCCCGGCGTGTGTAGCTCGATGCCGGCGGGACGAGCGCCGTAGTCGCGATCGCCGACCAGCCACACGAGGAACGGCTGCTCGACGAGCTCGAGGGAACCCGTGACGCTCGCCGGGCACGTCGGGGCGACGCTGTTCGTGGTCGTGGCGGCGAGCGGCCGGAGCCGCGTGCGGATCGTGCTCGCGAGCGCATCGTCGCGCTCGTCCGCGGCGTGCGCGCGTTCGGCGCGTTGCTCGCGCTCGCGGCGGTTGCACGCCCGCCACACCGTGACCGTCACGAACGCCAGCGCGAGCGTTCCGATGGTGACCAGCAGCGGGGCGCTGCGCTTCAGCCACGAGGGCCGGATCCGCGCATCCATCACGGTTCCTCTTCGGGCGGGATGCCGAACACGTAGCGGATGCCGTGGAGTGCCGCGGTCGGAAAGATCGTGCTGTGGTGCTCCTGCGGCATCGGCTCGTAGGTCCACGTCACGCCAGCGGGGTGGGTGATGCGAAGCGCGGTGGTCAGGATCTCCACGCCCTCCTGCATCGCCGTCTCGTCGGCGGTGGCGACATACAGCGTCCTTGCGCCGGCGGTCCAGTTGCCGAGCCGCGCCGCGGCACCGCGGATCACGGTCTGCTCGTTCCACCACACGCTCGGGCTCGCGGCGATGTAGCTGTCGAACAGGGTGGGCTCGACGAGGAACGTCTCGACCACGAACAGGCCGGCGAGCGACTCGCCGATCAGCGCGGACTCGCCGGTGGTTCGATAGCGCTTCGCGATCAGCGGCTTCAGCTCGTCGCGCAGGAACGCGCGGAACTTGTCGGCGCCGCCGGCGTGGGGGGCGACCTTGATCTCGTCCGCGATCGTCGTGGGGCCGACGAGGTCGCGGCGGCGCTCGGTGTTCTGCACGCCGACGACCATGACCGGGCGGATCACGGCGTTCTTGATCGAGACATCGACGGAGCCCACGACGTGCGGGAAGTCCTCGTTCATCCCGCCATCGGGCATGTACAGGACCGGAAGCGGCTCGGTGTTGCCGAGCGGGATGAACACGTTGATCGTGCGGCGCTCGCCGAGGATCTTCGAGTCGATCGTGAAGGTCTCGCCGATCGTGGCGGGCGTGGTGTCGGCGGGCACCGTGGTCGACGTGGCGGGAGCCGACCCGCAGGCGCCGGCCACAACGAGCAACAGCGCGAGATCACACCTCATCTGGCACTCGTACCACGAGGGAGACGAGGGCGGCGATGAGCGTATTATCCAGGACATGGGGACGTCGGCGGCGAAGGCAGTCAAGAACGAGCACGACCACGGTCACGAAGAGGCGCACTTCGATGACACCGCGGACTCGGTGCAGCAATCGGCGGTCGACGCGTCTGCGCGCAGCGCGGTCGAGATCGAAGCGCAGAAGGACGACAGCGGCGATGCGTCGAAGGCGGACGCGAAGGGTACGCCGCCGGATGCCGAGGCGGCAAAGCCGGCGGATCCGTCGCTCGGCAAGGCGGTCAAGGTCGGCGGCGGGACGTGGACGGTGACCCGTGCGGACTCACTCTGGAAGATCGCGGATCAGATCTACGGCAGCGGCACGTACTGGAACGAGATCAAGAAGGCGAACAAGGCGAAGGTCCACGGACCCACGAACATCATTCGCGACAACGACGTGCTGATGCTGCCGGTCCTCGACATCCCCACGATGAAGGCGATCAAGAACTTCGAGGATCAGCCGGAGCAGCTCCGTGATCTCGTGGTCGGCATGTCGCCCGAGGAGTACGCGGGGTTCCTCGCGAACACGAAGCAGGCGGAGCTCGAGAAGAACGCCGAGCTGCTGCAGGCCGCCGAGATGATGCGCTCGACCGGCATGACCATGGACGAGATGAACGCCGAGCAGCTCGACTTCCTCGAGAAGGAAGCGAAGAAGAAGGGCCTGAGCGTTGGCGCGTACGTGAAGGACGTGGTCGCGAAGAAGGGGTACGGCGCGGGCACCGCGAAGGACTGGGACAAGAACAGCCCCGACCAGAAGAAGGCGTGGCACGAGCGGTTCAAGAAGCTCATCGCGAACATCAAGTCCTCGGCGCCGCCCGACGTGAAGGGCATCATCAAGGACTCGGAGAGCAAGGGCGGAAGCTTCGTGTGGAACCCCGACACCACCGAGGAGCTCGGCGCGTTCGCGTACACCTCGGGCGACTGGTCGCTGCACTGCGGGACCCGGTTCGTGGAGGTCGGCGAGAAGGATCCCTCGGTGTGCTTCGCGAACATCGCGCACGAGATGGGCGGCCACAACTACTACGGCAATACGCAGGGCGGCGCGATCCAGGACGGCGCACTCGACAAGATGTCGGAGGCGGATCGCACGGAGGCCGAGTCGGGCGGCAACCACATGCACAGCGCGTACGGCTACATGGAGACGGAGATCTTCGCGGAGCTCTACGAGTACCGGTACGACAGCGACAAGAACCCGACGGATCATCCCTTCGCGACGGATCCGAAGGGCAATGACATGACGAAGACGCCGAAGCGCGTCAGCGACGTGAAGAATCAGCTCACGCGGATCAAGGAGGCGTTCGCGCCGAAGGTCGCCGAGGGCTTGATCCGCGGGCTCGCGCGTCGCGTGACGATCGATCCGAGGATCATGGACGAGGCGAAGACCCTGTTCCGCGCTGATGTTCTCGCGGTGTTTGGAATCAAGGTATGAGGACAGCGGAGGATTCGATCGCCGAGCTCGGCGACGAGCACCAGGATGGCTTTGGCCCGGCGATGCAGTGGCTCGTCGAGCATCCGGAGGATGCGCGTCCGGGGCTGCGCGCATTCGTGGAGCGGGGCGGCGATGACATGGCGACCCGTCGCGCGTTCGACGTGCTCGGGCGGATCGGGAACGCCGAGGACGTGGGGCTGCTCGCGACCCGGCTCGAAGCGGCGCGCGGAACGCTCGCGGCCGATGCGGCGCACGGGCTCGCGCTGCATCGCGATCCGGCGGCGGGCGAAGCGCTGATCGCGGCGACCGGGAGCGCGAGTGCGGATGTGGTGGGCGCGGCGGCCTCCGCCCTCGGGGAGCGCAACGACGCCGCGGCGAAGCCGATCCTCGAGCGGTTGCTCGCGCATGGCGACGAAGGCGTTCGCCATCGTGCGAAGCTCGCGCTCGAGGACCTGGCGCGATGAAATGGCTCGCACTCGCCACGCTGATCTCGTGCAGCAACAGCCCGCGCACGGCGGCGCCCGAGCGCACGGCCGCCGCCGAGGCCGGGCCGAAGGTCGCGGCGGCCCCCGATGCTGCGATCGCACCGGGTGCAGCTCCCGCGCGCAGCAAAGAGGTCGAGGATGCGCTGCACGCGATCTGGAGCGAGCACGCGGAGGACGTGCCGCCGGCATCCTGGTGGAAGGCGCACGCCGCCGAGGCGAGGCCGGCGCTCCGTGCGCTGCTCGCCGACGGTCCCGATGACGGCCAGGGCGATGCGTGGGCGCTGCGCATCCTCGGCGATCTCGGGGATCCCAGCGACGTCGAGGTGCTCGCGAAGGCGTTCCAGCAGACGAAGCTCGAGACCACGCGCGCGCACGCGGCGGACGCCCTCGGGGCGAACCCGGCCCCCGCGGCCGGCGAGGTGCTGATCGCCGCGACGAAGCTGACCGATGTGACGGTCGCGAGCTATGCGGTGACCGGCCTCGGCTACCGCAAAACCGATGCGGCCGCGCGTGCGCGTCTCGAGGAGCTGCTCGACCACGCCGACACCACCATGCGCTTTCGCGCCGTCGGGGCGCTCGCCGAGCTCGGTGGGAGCAAGGACGCGCTGACGAAGCGCAGCAAGATCGAGAAGAACGCGGACGTGAAGGCAGCGATCAAGAAGGCCCTGCAGGCGAAGGGATGAGCGACGAGCTCGCGCTGCGGATCGAGGCGTTCTACACGCGCGCTCTCCTGGCCGTTGCCGATCGCGACAAGCTCACGGAGGCCGTCGAGCCGCTGCGCACGAGGCGCGAGCAGATCGATCTGCGGATCGCGGCGGTGGTTCCCGACGAGGCGATGCACGCCCTCGCGACCCGGATCGCGCTGACACCGGCGCAGTGTGACTTCGTGTGGGCGGCGGTGGCGGTCGCGGTCGAGCCGCGCCTCGCGGTGCACGTCGAGTCGCTCGGTGGCGCCGCCGGCCGCCGCGGGCTGAGCGTCGCCGTGTACCAGCGGATCACGGGATCCGACGGCGGCCGAGAGCTCGCGCTGTGGCTCGCGCGGAGCAATCCCCTCGTCGAGGGCGGGCTCCTCGTTCCGGTGGGAGAGGCCGCGACGCCGGCGGCGCGTACGTACCTCGCGCCCTCGCGGCTGTGCGCTCATCTCGCCGGGAACGACCACGTGGATCCGGGGCTCGCGCGGATCGCGCCCACCGACGGGCTGCGGTTCGATGCGGCGCAGGAGGGCGCCCTCGCACCCCTCGCGCGCGTGCTCGCCGGTGGGAACGCCCTGATCGCGGTCGAAGGACCGCCGGGCTCGGGACGCACCGCGGCGATCGCGCACGCGGCGGGCCGGTCGCTCGTGGTGGTCGATGCAGAGGGCATCGCACCCGCGCCGCTCGCGGAGCAGTTGACGGCGCTGCGCCGGGAGGTCGAGCTCGGTGATCTGCTGCCGGTGGTGGCGGGGGTGGATCGGCTCGCGGAGGGAGCGGCGCCGATCGTGGCGGCGTTTCTCGATCGGTTCCCGTCGACGATCGTCGCGATCAGCGGCCGGATCGGTCAGGGCCTCGGCACCACGCGTCCCATCGTGCGCGTGCGCTGGCCGGTGCCGGAGATCACGATCCGGCGCGAGCTGTGGACCATGCTCGGCGATGACCCCGAAGGCGATCTCGATGCCGTCGCGCAGCGCTATCGAGTGGGCCCCGGATCGATCGCGCGCGCGGTCGCGACGGCGCGGCTGCTCTCCGACGGGAGGCTCGGCGTGGAGACGCTGATCGAGGGTCTGCGCCACAACATCGCGGAGGAGCTCGGCGGCCTCGCATCGCGCGTGGATGTGACGCAGCGCTGGGAGGATCTCGTGCTCGGCGACGACACGCGTGATCAGGTCGAGGCTCTGATCGCGCGCGTGCGCCACGCTCACCAGGTGCTCGAGCGCTGGAGCTATCGCGGCAAGATGGCGCGCGGCACCGGCGTCGCCGCGCTGTTCTCCGGCGCGCCCGGCACGGGCAAGACCATGGTCGCCGGACTGATCGCGCGCGAGCTCGGGCTCGAGCTGTACCAGGTGGATCTCAGCCAGGTGGTCTCGAAGTGGATCGGCGAGACCGAGAAGCAGCTGTCGAGGCTGTTCGATGCAGCGGAGCAGGGGCACGCACTGCTGCTGTTCGACGAGGCCGACTCGCTGTTCGGTCAGAGGACCGCGGACATCAAGGGCGCCACCGATCGGTACGCGAACCTCGAGGTCAACTATCTGCTGCAGCGCGTGGAGTCGTTCGGCGGCATCACGATCCTGACGACGAACATGGACACGGCGATCGATCGAGCGCTCAAGCGCCGCCTCGCAGCGCACATCGTGTTCGACGAGCCCGACGAGGAAGCTCGTCTCGCGCTGTGGCAGCGCCTCGCGACCACCGCCACGGCCCCGCTCGCCGCCGACATCGACTACGCAGAGCTCGCACGCGCGTTTCCGAAGATGAGCGGCGCGAACATCCGTAACGCCGCGCTCTCCGCCGCCTTTCTCGCCGCCGCGGATCTCGCGGCGCAGATCGGACAGTCGCACCTGTCGCGGGCCGCCCGGGCCGAGTATCGGAGCATGGGCTACGTGCTGAGCGAATCCATGCGCTAGGGTTCGGCGCATGACGCGCTTCCCGACCGTCGCAGTCCTCTCGAGTCTCGTCGCCTGCACCACGCCGGGCGTCGCTCCGTGCCCGGTGACTCCGGCGGCCGTCGTGGTCACGCCGACCACGCCGACCCCCGTCGCGGGGGTTCCGTCGCCGGCGATCGCGCCGCCGGCGTCCTCGGGCTACGACAAGCCGCCGCCGAACGTGCTCGAGGTGCTGCACGCGCCTGCCGCGCCGTCACCGGTGATCAGCCCAACGCGCGACAAGATCCTGCTGGTCTCGAACGTGCGCTATCCCGCGATGACGCAGGTCGCGGAGCCGTTCCTGAAGCTCGCCGGTGTTCGCGTCGAGCCGCGGACGCGGCGCAAGCACGACACGCCGGGTGGCTACGGCGTCGCGCCGTGCGCGCAGACGTTGGCGATCGTCGACGTGGCCAGCACCAACGAGAAGGCGATCCCGCTGCCGGTCGGCGGCTGTGCGGATGCGTTCGTCTGGGCCGCCGATGGCAAGCGCTTCGCGTTCCGCAACACGGCCGTCGATGCCGTCGAGCTGTGGGTCGGTGACGCGACCGGCGCGACGCACCGGGTGGGAAACCTCCGGCTCAACCCGATGCTCGGCAGCTCGCTGCAGTGGCTCGCCGATCAAAAGACGTTGCTCGTGAAGCTCGTCCCCGACGGCATCGGCGCGCCGCCGGTCGGCTCGGTGACCGCGGATGGTCCGAGCATCCAGGAGACCGACGGCAAGACCGGCGAGAGCAGCACGTACGAGACGCGCGACACGCTCTCGAACCGGCACGACGAGGACCTGTTCACGTACTACGGCACCAGCCAGCTCGCGATCGTCGACACGACGAGTGGTACGGCGACGAAGCTCGGGACGCCGGCGGTGTTCACGGAGCTCGAGCCGTCGCCGGATTCGAACCACATCCTGGTCACCACCATCACGCGCCCGTACTCGTACGTCACGACGTACGACCGGTTCGCGCACGACATCGAGATCTGGGACCGCAACGGGAAGGCCACGCCGCTCGCGAAGCTGCCGATCGCGGATCGCGTTCCGATCCAGGGCGTGCCGGTCGGACCGCGCGATCACGGCTGGCGCTCCACCGAGCCCGCCACGCTGCTGTGGGCCGAGGCGCTCGACGGGGGCGACTGGAACGCGAAGGTTCCCGCGCGCGACAAGATCATGGTGCTGAACGCGCCGTTCACGGCGCAGCCGACCGAGCTGACGCGCACCGAGCAGCGGTTCGGCGGCTACGACTGGAGCGAGAACCGCAGCGTGGCGCTCCTCCATGACTACGACGAGAACAAGCACTGGGAGCGCACGTTCGTGGTCAACGTGGACGACCCGAAGGCGAAGCCGAGCGTGCTCTGGGACATGTCGAGCGACGAGCGCTACAAGGATCCCGGATCGCCCGTGTACCGCGTGCTCCCGAGCGGCCAGTGGGTCGTCCGGCTCGACGGGGAGACGATGTTCCTTCGCGGTCAAGGCGCGTCGCCCGATGGTGACCGACCGTTCCTCGATCGCATCGACCTGAAGACCCGCAAGACCGATCGCCTGTTCCGCAGCGAGAAGACCGCGCTCGAGTACTTCGTATCGTTCACGGATGCGACGAACAAGACGTTCTTGACCTGGCACCAGTCGCCGACGAGCCCGCCGAACGCCATGCTGCGCACCGTCACCGAGCCGATCGTCGGTGCGAAGGCCGGCGAGGCGACGCTCGGCTCGACCATGCGCGCGGTCACGCACATCCCCGATCCCACGCCAGCCGTGCGGTCGATCAAGAAGCGCCTCGTCAAGTACAAGCGCAAGGACGGCACCGATCTGTCGTTCACGCTGATCACGCCGCCCGGCTATGTCGAGGGCACGCGGATCCCGGCGATCCTCTACGCATACCCGCTCGACTACGCGAGCGCGAAGACGGCCGGTCAGGTCACCGGTTCGGAGCAGGTGTTCACCACGCTCACCGACTACAAGCTGCTGCTGCTCTCCGGCTACGCGATCATCGACGCCACCGCGTTCCCGATCGTCGGCGATCCGAAGAAGGCCTACGACACGTATCTTCAGCAGCTCGTCGACGACGCGCAGGCGGCCGTGGATACAGCGGTCGGCACCGGCGTGGTCGATCGCGATCGCATCGGCGTCACCGGGCACAGCCACGGCGCGCTGATGACCGCGAACCTGATCGCGCACACGAAGCTGTTTCGCGCGGGCGTGGCGACGAGTGGCTCGTATAACAAGACGCTCACGCCGTTCGGCTTCCAGAGCGAGCGCCGCTCGGTGTGGAAGAGCCAGGATGTCTATCTCAAGGTCTCGCCGTTTTTCTTCGCCGACAAGATCAAGCTGCCGCTGCTGATCATGCACGGCCAGGACGACGCGAACCCCGGCACCACGCCACTGCAGGCGGTGAAGCTGTACGAGGCGATCCGCGGCAACGGCGGGACCTCGCGCCTCGTGATGCTGCCGCACGAGCCGCACTGGTACTCGTCGATGGAGTCGAACGAGCAGCTCGCCTACGAGGAGGTGCGCTGGTTCGACACGTACGTCAAGTCGGCGAAGAAGTAGCTACTCGTCGAGCGCCGCGAGCGCGTGGGCAACCTCGACGTCGTCCGAGCGCAGCGTGGCCACCGCGTTGAGACCGAGCGAGACTGCCGTGCGGGTCAAAGACGTCAGCTCGAGCAAGCGGCGCATGAGGTTCGCGCGCTGCTCCTCGAGCTGGCGCAGGGTATCGAGCCCGGCGAGCAGGTCGAGGCGGAGCTCGGGCGCTTCCTTGCGCGCCTCGCAGCGGGCGAGCGCGCGCATGATCGCGCCCTCGTCGAGGGTGGAGAGCTGGTGGTCGATCGACTCGATGGTCTCCGCCGTGGTGCGCGCGAGCTCGACCAGCGGCTTGACCGGTGCGGTGACACGATCGGCATCGGCGATCTCCGCGCTGGTTCCATCGGCGAGCGCGGCCTTGGCATCGCACATCCGCTGGACGAGCGAGGCCAGCTCGTCGAGCCGGGCCCGCACGTCGGGCGACTTCGCGGTGGTGAGCACCGACGCGATGGTTGCGACCAGCGCGTCGCCGGCGGGCAGCGCGGCCGGGGTGGCGCGCAGCAGCGCGAGCGGCACGCGCTTCGCGGAGCGCTTGTGACCGCGATGCATGCTCCAGCTCGTCAGCGCGCCGACCACGCCGCACATCACCGCGAGCCCGCCGAAGCCGAGCGCGAGCCCGCCGGCTGCGATCCCACCGATGCCGCCGGCGACGGTGGCTCCCGAACCGATGAGGAGCCGGCGCATGAACCGTCGCGACTTTGCAACCTGGCCCGGCGTGCGCGTCTGGATCTTGAAACCACCCGCGCGCAGACGGATCGAGAGCGCGTGACCGGTGTCGGGCGCGAGGTTCGCGATCAGCACCGCCGGGGTGCGATGGCGCTCGGCGAGCTCCGCCTTGCTGTACATCCGGTGGTCGCCGACGACGAAGTTCAGCTTCGGCACCTCGACCGCGACCGCCTCGTAGAAGTCGTGGAGCGCGCCGACGAACGCGGCATCCTCCTTCGCTTTCTCGAGGATGATCGACACCGCATCTGGATCATCGGGCGCGGCGGTATGGAACTGCACCGCCTGCTTGCCGCATGCGAGGCACAGGCGCAGGCCGGCGCGCATCAGAGCGCCGCACGCCTGGCAGTTGACGCGCACGATGACGAGCGCGACCTCGGTGCCGCGCCCGGCGAGCGCATCCGCGACGTCGCGTGCGGTCGGCGGTCGCTGCTCGGGATCGTGGGCGAGGCAGCGCACGACGAGGGCGGCGAGCGGGGGCGGAACCTCGGGGCGCACGGTCGCGAGGTCGGGCAGGGCGGTGCGCGATCCGAGCAGCGAGGCCTCGAACGGAACGCGGCCGGTGAGCGCACGCCACAGCACCACGCCGACGCTGTACACGTCCGCGCGCGCGTCGACCACGGTGCCGAGCAGCGCCTCCGCGGCAACATACGGAGAGCTCTCGAGCAGCAGGCTCGAGGCCGTGCGCGACGACAGGATCGCGAGGCGCGCGTGGCCCACGTCGGTGAACCACAGCTTGCCGTCGTCTCCGATCACGATGGTGCGCGGATCGAGATCGCGCAGCACGGCGCCCGCCGCGTGGAACGATTGCATGGCGCCGGCGAGCTTGCCGCCGAGCTCGATGACCTCGTCGATCGGAAGCGGCGCGCGGCGGAGCAGCTGGTCGAGCGTGGTCCCGGCCGGATCGAGGCGGATGCGCCACGGCGGTTCGGCGTCCGCGGCGCGCGGATCCGGCCTGGGGCCGATACTCAAGGTCGGCGCGAGGTGCGCGGCAGGGAGGGCGGCGAGTCGCTCCATGTCGGCGACCCACCGGCGGCGAAGTGCGGCGTCGCGGGCGAGCTCGGGCACGAGCTGAGCGATCACGGCGCGCCGGCCATCGGGCAGGTCCACGGTCCACGCGATCTCGTGACGCAGCCGGGTGGGCTCGCCGACCACGCGCTGGCCGGGGACCGCATCGGGTGGATTCGGCGTGCTCATGCCAGCTCCTCGAGCGCCTGGATCTGCGCGCGCAGCTCGTCGACGTCGGCGTGCGCCACGCCCTTGGCCTGCGCCATCACGGCGCGCGCGCGCATTGCATCGAGGAACGCCGTGACCTGGAGGATCCTCGCGGCCCACCGATCTCGGGCGTGCCAGCTCATGCGCCGGGCCTCGTCACCGGAACGCAGATCGTCGGGCGACAGCTCGGTTTCGAGCTGATCGAGGCGCGACGAGGCGAGCGCCGCGTGATCGATGAGCTCGGCGATCTGCGGCTCGAGCTCGCCGCGTTGTGCCGGCGATAGCGCATCGCGCAGTGACAGCGCGCGCTCGACCACGCCGCGCAACGCATCGCGGTGACGCGCGGCCACCATCGCGGGTACGACGCCGGCCACACGTCCGAGCGCCGCCTCGAGCGCCGACGGGAGCAACGCGCGCGACGAGGCCTTCTTGAGCTTCGTGACGGGGCGGCTCGCGTGCCCGAAGCCGCGCCACAGCGCGCTGATCGTGACGATCGCGGCGCCGATCAACATCATCGTCCCCGAGCTGCGAAACGCGAAGAACGTTCCGGTGGCGCCGACGGTCGCGGTGCGCTTCGCGAGCGTCCACCCCTTCCGGCGCATCGACGCCAGCGCGAGCTTTCCGCCCGTCAGCGCTTCGGCCTCGAGCCCGAGCTCGCGCAGCGATGCGACGAGCGCGGTCGCGGAGGCCTCGTCGACGCCGATGACGACGCCGAATGGAAGGCGCGGGACCTCCTTCGCGAGCAGCGCGGCATCGAGGCCGAGCGCGGGGTTCTTCGCGATCCAGGCGAGCAGCTTCTGCCGGAGCAGGGCATCGAGCTTGGCGGCGTTCTCCCCCGGCCCCGTGACGAACACCGACATCGGTCCGGTCGCCGGCTCGAGCTGCGCCTCCCCGCACGAGAAGCACACCCGCACGAGCGATGGGCCCGAGGCACCGCACGCGGCGCACCGCCGTTCGCCGACGGTGACCTCCTCGCGCAGCTTTACCAGCGCGGTCGACGTGGTCAGGTTCGCGAGCGCGGTCTCGACCTCGCCGGCCGATTGCGGTCGATCGGTCGGTGACTTCGCGAGGAGCCAGCGGATCACGCGGCGAAGACCATCGGAGACGCCGTCGAGCGCGGGCAGCGGATCGTTCCGATGCATGTGCAGCGTGGCGAACGCCGTGGGTCCCGAGTATGGCGGCGCGCCGGTCGCGAGCTCGCACAGGATGCAGCCGAGCGCGTACAGATCGCTGCGCGCATCGATCGCGAGCGGATCGGCGGACTCCGGGGCCATGTAGTCGGGCGTGCCAGCGACCGCGAGCGCATCCGGATCGCTCGACGCGAACGACGTGGCGCGTGCGAGCCCGAAGTCGGCGACCTTCGGCGTGCCATCACCGGTGAGCAGGATGTTCGCCGGCTTGAGATCGCGGTGAACGAGGCCGGCGCGGTGCGCCTCGGCGAGCCCCGCCGCGATGCCGCGCCCGAGCGCGATCACGCGGTCCGCCGGAAGCGGTGCCTCGGTCGCGATCAGCCGCGCGAGATCCGAGCCGGTGACCAGCTCCATACGGAGCGCGGTCTGCTCGCCGATGTGCACGAGACCGTGAACGGCGATCAGGTTCGGGTGCGCGATGCCGGTGAGGAGGCGTGCCTCGGCTTCGAACCGACGCCGCGCGCGCTCGTCGGTGTCCTGGCTGTGATGAAGGATCTTTCCGGCCCACGTATGGCCGTCCTCGTCGAGGAGCTCCACCACCCTCCCGAGCGCTCCGGACCCGAGCTCGCGGCCGATGCGGTACTCCATCCCGCTAGAAGGCTACTCGACCGCGCCCGCGGTGCACGGCTCGGCGCGCGGCATTCCGCGCTGATCCGTGGGCGGGCATCCCGTCGCGATCCCGTGCGCGGGGCTGGTCGGCGACGGAACGAGGGTCTCGGAGTCGCCGCCGTTGTTGCCGAGGGCACCGAGCATCGGATCCATCACCAGCGGTGACGTGGTGCACGGCGCGGTGCCAGGGAACTGGAGGTTGCCACCGCCCGTGGCGCGCGTCTTGTCGCAGTTCGGCGTGTACATCGCAGTGTTACCGGAGACGATCGTGTTCACCAGTGTCAAGCCCGCGCCGAAGATCGCGCCGGCGACCTGGCCGTTCGCGCTCGAGTGATTGTTCGCGATGGTGCAGTTGAGCACCGTGCCGGTCGGATCGTGACCGAGCCACATGCCGCCGCCGTTCGAGCCGGTCGCGGTGTTCTCCGCGATCGTCGTGTTGGTCATCGTCACCGTACAGGTGTTGATCCAGATGCCGCCGTTGTAGAACGCCTGGTTGCGCGAGATCGTGCTCGCCGTGATCGTGAGCGCGAGACCTTCGAGGTAGAGGCCGCCGGCATTGCCATCGGCCGTCGATGTGACCTTGTTGTCGTCGACGGTGGAGCGGTCCATCGCGAACGAGCCGGTGTGATCATTCGAGACGCGGAAGACCCCGCCGCCGATCGCTCCCGCGGTGTTGTGGCGGATGGTGACGCCGCACAGCGATGCCGCCTCGTCGCGGCCATCCATGTACAGCGCGCCACCGCAGCCACCGTTGCCGGGGTTCCCTCCGGTGCCGGTGGCGGCGTTGTCGCTGAAGTCCGTGTTGATCACGGTGAGGTCGCCGTTGAGGCTTCCGACCGCACCGCCATCGCTCGCGGCGTTGCTGCGGAACGTGCTACCGACGATCACGGTCTCGCCGCCGCCGAATCCGTAGATCGCGCCGCCAGCGACATCCTGGCCCATGCCCGGGGCGTGGTTGCCTTCGAACGTCGAGTCGATCACGGTCAGGCTTCCGCCATCGCGGTAGATCGCGGCGCCGCCCTGCGCGGTATCCTCGCCGGTGGCGGCGCTCTTGCCGTCCTTGAACGTCAGCCGCTGCACGGTGAGCCGCGGCGTCGCGGTGTTGTAGTCCGAGTCGAGGTAAAGGATGCGCGCGGCACCGCCGCCGGAGAGCGTGACGAGCCCTCCGCCATCGATCACGGTCTGTTTCGCGACCACGATCGTCGACGTCACCGTGATCGTGACGGGCGCCGTGCCGCACGCGAACGCGATCACGCCGCCCGTGGTGGCGGCGGCCTGGAGCGCGGCGGCCGTGCAGCTCGCGGCGCTGCCGTCGCCGACGACCGTTGTCGGGGCCGAGACGTCGGCGAGCGGTGGTGCGTTGCATCGCGCGACTGGCACGGCGGCGTCGGGCAGCACACCCGTATCGTCGCCTCCGCCGCTGTCGTCACCGCACGCAGCGAGGATCACGAGCGCGACCAGCAGGCGACTCATGCCTCCAGCGTCTCACGAGTGGCCCCGTGGTGTGTGCGTTCTCATCGGAGTAGCGTCTCGACGTGGCGAAGCGTCCGACTCTTCGATGGCGGGTGCTCGCGGCGATCCGCCCGGTCGCCGAGCCAGCGCGCGCGCCGCAGATGCAGGCGTACATGAAGTCGGCGATGCCCTACCTCGGCGTCACGGCGCCGAGGCTGAAGGCCGCCCTGCGCGAGGTGTTCGCGGAGTATCCGTTCGCGTCGGCGGAGACCTGGCGCGCAGATGCGCTCGCGCTGTGGCGCGGCGCGGAGTACCGCGAGGAGCGCTACGCGGCGCTCCACCTCACGGGCCACCGGAAGGCCGGTCCGTTCCAGACGCTCGCCGCCCTGCCGATGTACGAGGAGATGATCGTCGACGGTGCGTGGTGGGACTACGTGGACGAGATCGCCTCGAACCGGATCGGACCGCTGCTCGCCGCATTCCCCCGCCCGATGACGAAGACGATGCGCGCGTGGAGCACGTCCTCGGACATGTGGAAGCGGCGCACGTCGATCATCTGCCAGCTCGGGTTCAAGGACGCGATCGATCTCGATCTGCTGTACGCGTGCATCGCGCCGTCGATCGCCTCGAAGGAGTTCTTCCTGCGCAAGGCGATCGGCTGGGCGCTCCGCCAGCACGCGAGGCGCGATCCGGACGAGGTCGCGCGCTACGTTGCCGAGCACGAGAGCGAGATCTCCGGTCTCAGCAAGCGCGAGGCGCTCAAGCACGTGCCAGCAAGTACGTCCGCTGCGTCGGGTGCTCGGCGTTCGAGTACGGCGCGCGGTCGAGCCGCGCCTCGAGGGTGAACCCGGCCGCGACGAGCGCAGCGACCACCGCGTCGGGCGGGTGCAGCCAGAACTCGAGCGACGTCGCGCACCCGAACAGCTCGTCGACGTGCACGTGATCGGTGCCGGTGTGGAATGCGATCGCGGCGAGGCCTCCAGGGGTGAGCGCGCGGTGCATCTCGCGAAACGGCGCCTCGAGCTCCACGGTGCGGAGGTGAACGATCGCGTAGAACGCGGCGATGCCGATGACCGACGCGTCGCCGAGCGGCAGCGCGAACATGTCGCCGACGCGAAACGCGATGTCGGGATACGCGGCCGCAGCCTCCGCGATCATCTCGGGCGACAGATCGATGCCTTCGACGCGCGCGCCCTTGCCCGTGAGGTAGTGCGCGATGTGGCCCGGACCGCAGCCGAGATCGATGATCGTGCCGCCGGCGCATCGCTCTGCGAAGGCGTCGAGGAATGCGCGGTCGAGCGGCTTGCCGGCGAGCTCGCCGGCGAGGTTCTCGCGATATGCGCGGGCGATTGGTGCGTAGCCGCGGCGGAGCGCATCGGCGCGCGGATCCGCGACACCTGCGACAGAGATCGGAAGGCGGTCCGTCATCGGCGCCCGTACTCTACACGCGGTACCTTCGGGCGCGATGTACCGGCTGCTCCTGTCCCTCCTCCTCGTGCTGGGAGCCGCGCCCGCCTTCGCGCAGAGCCAGGCGCCGATCCGCGTCGCGATCGATTGCGAACAGACCGGGCGCACGAAGGCGTGCCCGGCCTTCCTCCTCGGCGTGGTCGACGCGAACAAGGTGCTCCTGCCGTCCCCGCGCGCCGGCGCCGACGTCGTCATCTACGCGACCGCGAACCAGGTCGCCCTCATCGATCGGATGCATCTCCGGTTCGTCGGAAGCGTGCCCGGAGCACCGCAGGTGATCGAGCTCGACGTCGACCTCGACACGCGCGCCACCGATGACGAACAGCGCGCCGCACTCGAGCCCGCGTTCCTCCGAGGGATCTCGCTGTTCGTCGCTGCTCGCTATCCCGGTGCCGTGGCCGTGGCGCTGTCGGTCCCGGCGGCGATGGCCGAGACCAAGCCGAAGACGTCGCCGTGGGGCGTCACGCTCGGCCTCTCGGCGAGCGGCAACTACACGAAGAACTACCGGCAGGCCTCGTCGGAGCTGACGCTCGTCGGCAGGTACATCACGCGCAAGTTCCGCGCGCTGACGCTCGAGGCCATGTCGGCCGGCGTCAATCGCCAGCCTCCGCTCGTGCTCGACGATGGCACGGTGGTCTCGCTCGACAGCAAGCAGTGGGCGTTCCGCGGCGGCGCCGAGGTGATCTATCTCCTCGACGACTGCTGGTCGCTCGGCGTGGGCAGCTACACGAGCATCGAGGATCCGAAGGCGCAGTACCGGTACAACTCGCGTTCGCGTGCCGCGATCGAGTGGGACATGTTCCCCGCCGACGATCCGCGTGGCAACCGCCTGGCGGTGTTCTATCACCTGGGCTGGGCGGTCGACCGCTACAACATCCGCAACGAGCTCGGCGAGACGTTCGCGCAGTATCCGCTGCACGGCATCGACGCCGTCGGCAGCGTGCGCCACGACAAGATCTCGTTCGGCCTCACGCTCTCCAGCGACGTACAGGTCAACCATCCCGGGCGCCGCGCGCTGCTCACCGCTTCGCCGTTCGTCCAGATCCAGCTCGGTGCGCACGTCGACGTCAACCTGTCGCTCTCGATCACGAAGCGCCAGCTTCCGGCGCCCGCGATGGACGCGATCGATCCATCGGACTACGAGCAGCTCTCGCGCCTGTCGTACGCGGAGCCGCTGTCGATGAACGGCTCGATCGGGATCTCGATCCACTGGGATCCTACGAACGGCGTGCGGAACGATCGCCTCGAATCGATCTGACCTCAAACGATCGTTCGCTGACTCACACATCTGTCTTCAAGCTCAGCGCGAGTCAGCGCCGACTTGATGACATGTGCGCGACGTATCCTCACAGAGTTACGTGTTCTGTCGCGTTCAGTTCGGTGCGCTCCACGACAATCCTTACGAATTGACGCCTACATCAGCACGCGACGAACGTGGCTTCGGTTCACCAGGGGAGAAACCGAAATGCAAACTCGTGTACTCGCGCTGATGTTGCTCACGACGGGCTGTACGACCGAAGGGCCGCTCGAGACCGGGCAGACCACCGAAGCGCTGACGCCGCAGCTCCAGCATGGAAAGGACGTCTGGTTCACCAGCACGTTCGGCGGCGAGAAGTTCTTCAGTCTGATCCTCCCGAACGCACCGTTCAACCTGTCCCTCGGTCTCGATACGGCGCTGACGTCGCCACGCGACACGCGTTTCACGAACTACGGCCTCCTCAACGACCCCGACTGCGTCCAGGGCGACGCGTCGAGCGGCTACCTCGACAAGTGCACGGACCCCGGCTCCGCCGGTGTCGTCGGTGTGCGCAAGCGGATCGTACTGACGCCCGCCGGTCCGAAGGCGCTGGTCGGCGTCGCGTGCGCGGCGTGCCACGCGGGCCTCGACCCGTCGAATCCGCCCGCGGACCCGAACCACCCGGCGTGGGAGAACATCCACGCCACGGTCGGCAACCAGTACATCCAGATCGGCAAGCTGTTCGGGGCGCACCTCGATCCGCATGACCCGCGCAAGCAGGT
Organism: Haliangiales bacterium; assembly: GCA_038203335.1. Lineage (GTDB taxonomy): Bacteria > Myxococcota_A > Polyangia > Haliangiales > Haliangiaceae > JABFXX01. The sequence goes on from JBBRED010000075.1 coordinate 24,156, forward strand.
GTTCGACACGTGGGCGCCGGGCACCGTCGACACGACGGCGATCGAGTCCGACGGCGTCAACAACCCGGGCATCATCACGCAGTTCTTCAACACGCCTGATCGCCCGTACTTCGACCTTACGGACCACGGCATGCCGATCAACGTGCACCGCGGTGGTCAGGGCGGCGAGGACGACGCGGGCTGCCAGAAGGCGGCGCTGCGCGTCTACTTCAACATCGGTATGTGCGCGGCGGAGTGCATGGTGCCGCACCTCGCGAATGGCCCGGGCGGAACGTCGACGCCGATCGACGACGCCGAGTGCACGGCGCGCTGCCCCGAGTATGTCGCCGCGAAGGCCGCGGTCGATGACGAGTGCGCGTTCATGGCCTCGCAGACCGATACGCCGCTCTCGGCGGCGCCGAACGGCAACAGCTTCGTCCAGAACAACAAGCTCGGCCGCGGCAAGGAAGTGTTCCGCAAGAACTGCGCGGGCTGCCACTCGAACGGAGAGAAGCAGGGTCCGTTCGACGTGCTCTCGGATGACGAGATCCATCCCGCGCTCGAGATCGGAACGAACTCGTGCCGCTCGAAGACCACGAACTGGGCGGCCGGTCGGATCTGGGCGAACTTCTCCTCCGACGAGTACAAGGCACGTCCGACCGGTGGCCCGGGCTACTACCGCGATGTGCCGCTGCTCAGCGTGTGGGCGACGGCGCCGTTCTTCCACAACAACCGCCTCGGTCTCTACAACGCCGACCCCTCGGTCGCGGGCCGGATCGCGGCGTACGAGGACGCGATGGACCAGCTGCTGAACCCGTGGAAGCGCAACCTCTTCGGCTCGGTCCAGGTGACGACCGCATCGATCACGATCCCGACACCGGCCGGTCCGGTGACGTTGCCGGTCGGCACGCCGGTGGCGCTGTTCGCGAACCTCGACCCGGTGACGCTCACGAACCGGTGCCCGGATCTCCTCGAGAACCAGGGCCACTACTACGGCGCGTTGCTGTCGTCGAAGGACAAGGAAGCGGTGACCGAGTACCTCAAGACGAAGTGATCACGGGATCAACCCGTCGAGGTACTCGGTGGTCACGGGACGATCGACGAAGTCGGTGTAGTCCCGGGCCAGGTCGTAGCTCTGGGCGTTGTGTGGACGGTGCGTGATCAGCACGTCGTGCAGGCACCAGCCCGCACCGTTCGCACAACCCGTGTCCGGGACGACGACCTTGAACGACGAGCCGTACATCGCGTACGTCATGCCCATCGCCACCGCCGACGAGGCGTTCTGCGACAGCCCCGATGACAGCGTGGGGTCCTGCGCGTAGACGAACGAGACCTTGTCGAGCGCCGACACGATGGCGGCGGTGAGGCCGCTCGATCCACCGTCGAGGTTCGCGTACGAGATGCGGGCGAGCACGCCGGTGTTGCCGGCGGTGGAGAGCTGCTGCAGGAGCTCGTGCGCGACGTAGCTGCCGCTCGAGTGCGCGACGATGTAGATCGGCGCATCGGGGGGCAGCGCGGCGAGGTGAGCGCGCAGCTTGCTGTTCTCGATCTCTCTCGCCGCGTAGCTCGCATCCTGCGGGCCCTTGACCGCGTAGATGTGGCCGACCCCGGCGCCGCCGAGCTTCGCATCGACGAGCTCGGTGGCCCACGCGGCGCTGTACGTCAGCTTCGCCGTGTAGCCGCCGTAGACGATCAGGATCGCATGCCCGGTGTTGACCTGCTGGTACGCGACGCCGAGGCCGATCGGCGTCCAGTCCTCGGAGATCGGGGTGTCCCCGTTCCCGACGTCGACGAGATCGGGAGGCGGCTCGAACAGGTCGTCGGGATCGTCGGGCGCGGTCGACGTGCACGCGGCGAGCAACAGCGACGCGAGCACGGTGGAGGTCAGCGCGAGACCTTGATCGCGAGCTGCATCTCGCCGAGCACCGCCGGAAGGGCGGGCGCGGAGATGCCGCGGAGCGCCTTCGTCATGCAGGCCTTCACCCGCTGCTCCTTCGGCGGCGTGGTGCCGTCGCCGGTCGGCGAGTGGAACTGCCAGGCCGGCAGCCAGACGCGCGTTTTCTTCGAGGTGCGATCGACCACCAGCCGCACGGTTCGCGCCTTTCCATCGCACGCCGCGAGGGTCCCTCGCATCGGCGCGTCGATCAAGGTCGTCACCGCGGTTGCCAGATCCTTCCAGTCCGCGAACGCCTGGTCGGGAGGGAGGATCGGCGTGGTGTCGCGCACGATGACCACGCCGATCAGCAACTGATCGATCTCTGCGGGCAGCTCCGGGAACGCGAGCTTCGCGGCGGCCCCACCGAGACAGCGCTCCTCGGGCGTGGGGCCGCGATACCCGAGGCCGTAGATCGGCATCCCCGCGGTGGTGCCGGACGTTCCCCGCGAGAGGATCACGCTGATCGTCTTCGGCAGCTTGCCCTTCACACACGCTCGCAGCTCGTCGGCGATCGGCGCGGTCGTCCGCGCGAGGAGATCCGGAACGTCGGTCCAGCCCGGCGCGGCAGCGGCGGAGCCAGCGAGGCTGAGGAGGAGGGACACCGTGACGAGCCGCATGTCCCTAGTGTCACGGACGGGTCGGGAGGTGTCGACCGCGGTCGACCATCGCTCGTGGTTCCAGCGATCTACGGCGGACTCGGAGGCCTTCGCACGGGACAGCCCCGGGCGGCGGGTCAGCTCGCGGTTGATCAGCCGTTCGGCGAGCTCGCGATCGCCGCGACAGCGATCGACCAGCCGATCCTCGGCGGCGGTCGAGCCAGTACCGCCAAACCACCCGGAGAACAGCTTCCTCAGACCCATCTCTGGTCCGGACGAGAGGAATGAGCGACGAGTCGCACCGGTGCGGCCGTTGGGCGCCGAGCCGTACTCGTGCTAAAGGTCAGGCGTGATGTCGTCTCTCCTCCGCGAGCTGTGACCGCCGAACACGTGTTCGGAACGGTCCTGCTACGCGTCGAGGTACGAGAGAGAGAAGGAGACGGTCATGCGTCAGAGTGAATCTGTCATCGTCGAGATCCGCGCCGCCGAGGGTGGTGCAGATGCAAAGCTGCTGGTCGAGCACCAGGTCGCGATCTACGTGCGGCTCGGAGGCCGGAGGTCGCTTTGACATCGAGATCGTGCAGCGTCGCGCGGGCTTCACGCTCCTGCGCGTGACCGGGCGTGGCGCGCGTGCGCTGTTCACCGGCGAGGTCGGTGGACATCGCTGGCAGCGCGTTCCGCCCACCGAGAAGCGCGGTCGCGTGCAATCGAGCACGATCACGGTCGCGGTCCTCGACGAGGAAGTCGCGACCACGGTCGATATCCCCGACGCGGATCTCGAGTGGACCGCGTGCCGCTCGCCGGGCAAGGGCGGTCAGCACGTGCAGAAGACCGACTCCGCCGTGCAGGTCACCCACCTGCCGACCGGGAT
>JBBRED010000076.1:0-27181 GCA_038203335.1 Haliangiales bacterium
CGGTATCGAACAGCGGGCCCGACGACGGATCGACGAGCCACATGCGCACCGCGTGACGCTTGGCGATCGCGCGCAGCTCGGAGTGATCAGGGTCAGCGTGCGCGTCGCCGTCGGAGCCCGGACCAACCGCTGCCGCCTCCCGCACGGCCACCGTGGTGGCCTCCGCGACCTCGCTGCGCCCCGAGCGCGCGAGCCGCTCAACCGCGATGACCACCACGGTGGGGACGACGACGATCGCGAGCAGCACCACCGACACGAGTCGCCGGATCCGCGTCGAGGACACCGCGTTCAATCGCGCCACCGATAGCCTGCACCTGTGACGGTCTCGATCAGCCCGCCGGCACCCGGCTCGATCTCCTCGAGCTTCTTGCGCAGCCGCGCGACGTAGGTATCGACGAGGCGCGGCGCGACGAACGAGTCATCCTCGCGCGCACGCTCGAGCAGGCTCTCTCGCGACATCACCCGGCCGGGCCGTTCGACCAATGCTGCGAGCAGCCGCAGCTCGGTGAGCGTGGCCGGGATCGGGGCATCGCGGAACTGGATCGAGAGCCTGCCGCGATCGATCTCCAGCTCTCCGGCGCGCAGGACGTCACCCGCCGGCGTGGACGAGCGACGCACCAGCGCTCCCAGGCGCGCGAGCAGGACGCGCATGCTGAACGGCTTGGTCACGTAGTCATCGGCGCCGAGCTCGAGGCCGAGCGCCTCGTCGATGTCGCCGTCGCGTGAGGTCAGCAGCACGAGGGGCGTCGTATCGCCCCGGGCACGCAACTGGCGACAGATCGAGAAGCCGTCGAGATCCGGCAGGTTGACGTCGCAGATGATCGCGTCGAAGGCTTCGCGCTGGAGGAGCGCGAGGCCCGCACGGCCGGCGGTGACGCCGGTGACCACGTGCCCTTCGGCGCCGAGCGCCACGCGCAGCGAATCCAGCAGGTCGGCGTCGTCGTCGATGTGGAGCAGCCGCACCGGCGGACGATAGCTTGAACCCCACGCCCGCGACGACATATCCATGCGATGTTCACCCGCCCCGCGCGGAGGTCTGGGGTCAGTTCGAATCGATCTTCGCGGGCTGGATGTCGCGCGGGATGAACTGGCGGTCGACGAGATCGTAGATGTCGATCTCCTTCTTCAGGATGCCGGCCTTGATCGCGTACTTCATGATCCCCCTCATGTCCTCGTCGGTCGGGGTCAGCATCCGGTAGCTCACGCGGTCGGGCGGCTGGGTCAGCACGAACTCGAGGAGCTTCTGGTCCTGCCGGAAGTACGGCGCGGCGACCTTCGCGGCCTCGAGGCGATGGGTCTCGGCCCACTCGCCGCTCTCGGCGATGCCGCGCACGAGATCGCGAACCACCTCGGGGTGCTCGCGGATCAGCTCGTCGCGCACGACCAGCACGCACGACACGAAGTGCGGCCAGATGTCCTTCGCGTAGTAGAGGACGCGGCCGGTGCCGTTGAGCTGCGCCTTCGCGGCATACGGCTCGCCGATGAAGTACGCGTCGATCGCACCGGCGGCGAGCGCCTGCGGCATGTCGGGTGGTGGCATGTCGACGAACTTGATGTCCTCGGGCTGCATGCCCTCGTCCTCCATCAGCTTCGTGATCACGAGGTACTGGTTCGAGAACTTGCTCGGCCTCCCGAAGATCTTGCCCTTGAGGTCGCGGATCGATGTCGCGGGCGAGTTCTTCGGGACGATCACCGTCGAGCCATCGCGGTGGCCCAGGTAGACGATGTGGATCGGCACGCCCTGCTCGCGGAGGATCATCGCGAGCGGCGCGAGCAGGAACGTCGCATCGATCTTGCGCGCCTTGAGCGCCTCGACCACGGTCGGGAACTCGGTGAAGCGCTGCGATTCGAAGTGCGTACCGGTGGTGGTGGTCTTCGTGGCGAAGTCAGTGACCGGGCAGGTCAGGTGACACGTCACCGGCAAGAAGCCCACGCTCAGCGCCGAGGCGGAGGCGGTGGTGACCTGCCACGGCTTCTTGTGGAGCAAGGTCAGCGCGACGAGCGCGCCGACGGTGATCAAGGTGACGCGGAGCTTCGAGGTCATGACAGTCCCAGCTCCATGATGGCCTGCTCCGCCTCGGCAACGCCAGGAGAAGCGGGAGAGCGAGAGCGCCCGGGCGGCAGCTCGAGGACCTTCTGCACGCGAGTGGGGCGGCTGCTGAGCACGAGCACGCGGTCGCCGATCTGCACCGCCTCCTCGATGTCGTGCGTCACGAACACCACGGTGCGCGGGCGCTCCGCGAGCGTCGAGACCAGCTCGCGGCGCATCCGCGTGCGCGACTGGTAATCGAGGGCGCTGAACGGCTCGTCGAGCAGCAGGACATCGGTCTCCGCCGCGAGCGCGCGGGCGAGCTCCACGCGCTGCCGCATGCCGCCGGAGAGCTGGTGCGGATAGCTGTTCGCGAAGTCGGCGAGGCGCGTGATCTCGAGCCACTCCGCGATCTTCTTGTCGCGCGCCTCGGGCTTGGTGTCGCGCGGCAGTCCGCCCGCGATGTTCTCCTTCACGGTGAGCCACGGAAACAGGCCGCCGTCCTGATAGATGGTGCGGCTCTGCCCCTTGCGCTCCAGCGTGCCGCGCGTCGGCGTGAGATGACCGCCGAGCAGCGAGAGCAGCGTGGACTTGCCGCACCCCGACGGGCCGACGCAGACCACCAGCTCGTGCTTCGCGACGGTGAGATCGAGGTCGTCGATCACCGTGAGCTTCGGATAGTCGAAGCCGACGCCGGCGAGCGTGAGCATCGCGGTCATCGCTCGAAGCCCCAGCGCACGCTCGGGATCTTGGCGAGCCGCGCGAACAGGATATCGAGGCCGATGCCGATCGCACCGATCGTGATCATGTCGTACACGACGAGATCCATGCGAAGGCCGTTCCGTGCGTCGACGATCAGGAATCCGAGGCCCGAGCGCACGGCGATCATCTCGGCGGCGACCACCACCATCCACGCCACGCCGATCGCCACGCGGAGCGCCGTGATCAGCTGCGGCATGATCGCCGGCAGCGTGACGCGGTACAGGAGCTGGGCTTCCGAGAGACCCATGTCCTCGGCGACCCGGTAGTAGATCTTCGGAACGGTGGCGACCGCGGCGCTGGTCGCGAGCGTGACCTGGAAGAACACGGCGATGAACAGGATGAAGATCGCGGGAGAATCGCCCACGCCGAACCAGACGATCGCGAACGGGATCCACGCGATCGGCGACAGCGAGCGGAAGAAGTTGATCGGGGGCAGCAGCGCATCACGCGTGGCGCGCGACCGGCCGATCGCGAGACCGAGCGGGACCGCGGACAGCACGCCGAGCGTGAACCCCCACGCCACGCGGTAGAGCGACGCGATGATGTCGGCGAACAGGCGACCCGATGCGATCTCCTCGGCGAACGCAGTCGCGACCTCCGGCGGCGACGGCACCGTGCCGATCGGGAACGCTCCGGCCGCACACGCGATCCACCAGATCCCGAGGATCACGAGCCCCGTCACCAGCGGGAAGACAAACCGACGCACCAGGGCGCCATCCTGACACACCAGCCGCCGATCTTCCAAAGTTGACAGAAGGCTGACACAAGACCTGCGTATCACCGGAGACATGCGCACAACGCTCCCGATTCGCCTGCCGTACTCGTTCGACCAGACCGTGGCGTTCATCCGGCGATTTCCGCCGTGTCAGGGCGAGTACATCGTCGAGGATGATGCCCTGACCGCCGCGGTCACCGTAGGCGAGCGAGCGGTCCCGCTGACCATTCACCGCACCGGCAAGACCCTCGAGGTCGCCACGCCGCGCGCCGCCGATCTCGCGGCGGTCAGCGCGCACGCGGCGCACTGGATCGGCGCGAACGACGATGTCGGTGCGCTGTACGCGGCGGCGCGCGGAGACGCGGCGTTCTCGGCGCTGATCGAGCGCCTGCATGGCCTCCATCACGTGCGGTTCCTGACACTCGAGGAGATCAGCGTCTACTGCGTGATGATGCAGCGCACTCCGGTCACGATGGCGAGCCGGATGAAGCGCGCGTTCCTCGACGCGTTCGGCACGCCGGTCGAGGTCGCGGGGCGCACGTTGCGCGCGATGCCGTCCCTCGCGTCGCTCGCGGAGCTCGACGGCGAAGCGATCGGCAAGGCGATCAAACACGCGCGCAAGGGCGAGATGATCGCGACGGTGGTCAGCGGCGTGGCGGCCATCGGCGAGGCCACGTTGCGCGAGGCGCCGTACGCGGAGGCGCGCGATGCGCTGCTCGCGATCCGCGGCATCGGTCCGTTCTCGGCCGCCGCGATCCTCCTGCGCGGCCTCGGGCGGATGGACGAGGTGCCTTCGGTCACGATGTTCGCCGACGACGCGGCGACGATCTACGGCGAGCCGATCGACGAGGCCGCGATCGCGCGGCGGTACGGCGCGCAGATCGGCTACTGGAGCTTCTACGTGAAGACCGGAGCCTCGCGGCTGAACCGTCCGAGCTGACCTGGCAAGCGGCGCGCGCGGACTCTGCACTCCGGACGGTTCGTGCGAACTAGCGCTCGCCGCCGAGTCGCATCGCGAGGTTCGTCGCCGTCACGCGGTTCACGACCATCGTGACCTTCGCGGGGCGGAAGCCATCGAACGTCACCTCGAGGCCATCGAGGCTGTCGAAGTGGAGGCGATCGGCGGTGATCAGCGCCGGCCCGAGCCGCAGATCCTTGATCGTCGTATCGATCGAACCGATCGCGCCCGTCAGCTTGCCGGGACCCGCGTCGCGGATATCGCCGGCCACCTTGAGATCCACCATGCCGGGCTGATCGTCGCCGCCGAACATGATCAGGCCGTTACCGACCTCGAGCGAGCGCGGTGCGAGCAGGCCGATCGCGATGTCGATACCCTCGATCGAGAGCGCCTGGAGGATCTTGCGCTTCTTGTCGTCGGCCTTTGCCTTCGTGCCACCGCTACCGCTCGCGCCGATCCGGAAGTCCGCGAGCGAGCGCACCGGCACCTTGCCGAACGACGCGACGGTCGCGGCGTCGCTATCGAGCTGCCACGAGATCAGGTCGCGCTGCGAGCCGACGATCGGCACCTTCCACGACAGCACGAGGCGATCGCCATCGGCCTCGATGTCGATGAACTTGCCCTCGAGCCAGTCGAGGCTGTTCTCGAGGGCGCGGAAGTCGACCATGCCCTCCTGGATCGGGAGCTTCAGCTCCTGATCGAGCGTGCGCTTGCCGAGCACCGGCAGATCGAGCACGACCTTGACGGTCAGGTAGATCCGGCCGCTCAGCGAATCGAGGAATCGCAGCCGATCCTGGCGCAGCGTGGGCGCGCCCTCGGAGGCCGGCGGCATGGGCGCGTCACTCGCGCCGCGACCGAACGGGCCATTCAGCGTCAGTCGCATCTCGGAGAGCGAGACCTGCGGCGAGATGATCTCGAGACCGCTGTCCGCGCGCGTGAGCTGGATGCCGCTCGGCATCTCGATCCGCTCCACCGCGATATCGAAGCGCCCGGCATCGTCGCGCAGCCACGCGCTGCCGAACGACGCCGCATCCGCGGACCACAGCAGCGTGCCGAGCCGGCCTTCGAGGCGTTCGAACAGACAGTCTGCGATGCCGTAGCCTACGGTCCCGCTGCGGCCTTCGAGCTTGTGCGTCTCGGCGTGCGGGAACAGGAGACGATTGCCGGCCTCGTCGTTGACGAAGCCAAAGCGCTGGACGGATACATCTGTCTCGATACGAGTGGGCATCGACGCGGCGATGGTATGGCCACCGCCGACGAGCGATCAATCGAACACGACCGTCTTCCCCGCGTACAGAAGAATTCTGTCCTCGAGGTGGTAGCGCACGGCCTGCGCGAGCGCGCGCTTCTCCATGTCGCGGCCCTTCCGCACGAGGTCGTCGACGGTGTCGCGATGCGAGCAGCGGATCGTGGCCTGCTCGATGATCGGGCCCTGGTCGAGCTCCGCGGTCACGTAGTGGCTGGTCGCACCGATCAGCTTCACGCCCTTCTCGAACGCTTGCTTGTACGGGTTCGCGCCGACGAACGCCGGCAAGAACGAGTGGTGGATGTTGATGATCCGCGATGGATACTTCGCGACCAGCTCCGCCGACAGGATCTGCATGTAGCGCGCGAGCACCACGAGATCGATCGCGGCGCCCTCGATCAGCGCGATCGCCTGCGTCTCCTGCGCCGCACGCGTCTCGGCGGTGATCGGCAGGTGATGGAACGGCACGCCGAAGTGGCTCGCGATCGGCGCGGCATCCGCGTGGTTCGAGAGGATGAAGCCGATCTCGCACGGCAGCTCGCCGGCGCGGTGGCGCAACAACAGATCGTAGAGACAGTGATCCTGCTTCGAGACGAAGATCGCCACGCGCGGGATGCGGTTCGCGTACGACAGCCGCCAGTCCATCTTCATGCGCTCGCCGACCTCGCGGATGCCGGCCTCGAGCGACACGCGGTCGGTGGTCAGCGACGAGAGATCGAAGCGCAGCCGCTGGAAGAACATGCCGGCGACCGGATCGGAGTGCTGGTCCGAATCGAGGATGTTCGCGCCGTGGCCGTAGAGCACCTGCGCGAGCGAAGCGACGAGCCCCTTGCGGTCCGGGCAGGCGACGAGAAGCGTCGCGACGTTCTCGGTCATCGGGCCGATGCTATCGCAGCCCCACGCGCCAAGTAGCTGAACTTGTGAGCCAACTCACGAGACCTGGAAGTGCAATGGACGTTTTGCGACGGCGCGCCTGTGGTATGTCGTCCTCATCGTGAGGTTCCTAATCGCTGCTGTCATCCTCGTGACCGCCGCCTGTGGTGGTGGTCAGATTTCAAACCTGCCGCTGGCGTGGAAGTCCGCCGACACGTCCGCGAAGCCCAGCCCGACGACGGCGCAGGCCCTGCAGACCGTGCCGCTGGCGTTCGGCCTGCGCGACACGCGCGCGGATCAGACGGCGGTCGGGACCGTGGAGGACGATCACTACGTCGTTCGCACGACCGACAACGTCGCGCAGTACGCGAGCAACCGGTTCGGCGACATCCTCCGCAACGCGGGCGCACGCCTGAACGATGCGCCGCAGGCGATCCTCGAGACCGACCTCCTCGAGTTCCGCGTCGACGAGGGCAACACGTACAAGGGCGTCGTTCGCATCCGCGTCACCGTGCGCCGCCAGGGCAACCCGGACTGGGCGCGCAACTACGAGGGGACGAGCAGCCGCTGGGGACGCTCGCACAACCCCGACAACATGAACGAGGCGCTGTCGAACGCGTTGCAGGAGGCCACGGAGCACATGCTTCAGGACGAGGGCTTTGGCCGCGCGCTGATGGGCGTCCCCGACGCTCCCCCGACTCCTCCCCCGGGCGGCTAACGCAGATGCCGCAAGCCAGCGATCCAGACGTCCTCGTCATCGGTGCAGGTCCGGCGGGGGCGATGGCCGCCGCGCTGCTCGCACAGAAGGGCTACTCCGTCCTCGTGATGGAGCGGCAGCACTTCCCACGGTTCTCGATCGGCGAGAGCCTGCTCGCGTACGCGGCGCAGATGCTGCTCGACGCGAACATGTTCGACGCCGTGCTCTCGGGCGGCTTCCAGTACAAGAACGGCGCGGCGTTCGACTGGGAGGACAAGCACGAGGAGTTCAACTTCGCCGACAAGGTGTCGCCGGGCCTCGGCTTCACGTTCCAGGTCCAGCGCGCGAAGTTCGATCACATCCTCGCGAAGGAAGCGGAGCGGTTCGGCGCGACGGTGCGCTACGGCGTGGAGATCGTCGGCATGACGCCCGGCGCGCAGCCGAAGGTCGTCTGCAAGACCGAGGCGGGCGAGATGGAGACCTACTCGCCGAAGTTCGTCCTCGATGCGAGCGGCTTCGGTCGCACGCTCGCGAAGATGCTCGACCTCGAGAAGCCGTCGGCGTTCCCGGCGCGCGCGGCGCGGTTCTGCCACGTCAAGGACGGCATCCCGGCGGGCGGCTTCGATCGCCAGAAGATCCGCGTCGGCATCAGCCCCAGCGATCGCGAGATCTGGTCCTGGCTGATCCCGTTCCCCGATGGCACCAGCTCGCTCGGCATCGTCGCGAACACCGAGCAGTTCGCGCGCTACCAGGGAACCGACGAGGAGAAGTACTGGGGCATGATCGCCGACGAGCCGAGCCTCAAGGGCATGCTCGTCGACGCGACCACCGTGCGCCCGGTCGGCCAGATCATCGGCTTCGCGGCGAACGTGTCCACGCTGCACGGCCCCGGCTTCGCGCTGCTCGGCAACGCGGCGGAGTTTCTCGACCCCGTGTTCTCGTCGGGCGTCACCATCGCGCTGCACTCGGCGAAGCTCGCGGCGGGGCTGCTCGATCGCACGTTCAAGGGCGAGACCCCGAACTGGCAGACCGAGTTCCACGAGCCGCTGATGTTCGGCGTGGAGACGTTCCGCACGTTCGTCTCAGGCTGGTACGACCTCAGCCTTCAGGACGTGATCTTCTATCCCGAGAAGTCCTGGCAGATTCACAAGATGATCTGCTCGGTGCTCGCGGGATACGTGTGGGATCCCAAGAACCCGTACTGCGGTCCGCAGTCGGGGCGCCGTCTGCGCGCGCTCGCGACGATGTGCAAGGATGGCACCGCGCACAAGATCGAGGTCGCGAACCTGTCGTGAGCGCGGGCCACGCCATCACGGGCGCGGCGGTCGCGAACTGCCTCGGCGCGGACAACCGCACGGCGTTCGACACGGCGTTTGCCGGTGTCGAGACGTTCGTGCCCGCGAGTCAGTACTTCGAGTTCCCGTTCCGGACGGTGCTCGGCGTACTGCCCGCGTACGCGACCACCGACGAGGATCACCTCGATTGCGCGATGACGCGCCTCGCACACGTGGCGCTCGCCTCGGTCCGCCAGATCCGCCCGAACGTGCGCGCGGCCGTGCAGCGCTGGGGCGCATCGCGCGTGGCGTACGTGTTCGCGAGCTCCACCGGCGGCCTCGAGGAGACCGAGCGAACGGTCGCGCCGAGCCCGCGCATGCCGCCGATCGAGAGCTATCGCTACGGCAACCACGCGATGGATGCGACCAGCCCGGCGATCATGAAGCACCTCGGCATCGCCGGCGTGCAGCTCGCGATCTCCACCGCGTGCTCGTCGAGCTTCAAGGGCCTCGCCTCGGCGATGCGCCTCATCGATCAAGGTCTCGCCGATGCCGTCATCGTCGGCAGCGCGGACTCGCTGTGCCGCACCACGGTGTTCGGCTTCCACAGCCTCGGGCTCACCGCACCGACCGCGACGACGCCGTTCTCGGCGGATCGCGCCGGCATCACGCTCGGGGAAGGCTCCGCATACGTGCTGATCGAGCGCGGGACGTCGGCGCAGGCGATCGCGTACGTCGCCGGCGTGGGCGCGGCCTCCGATGCCTTCCATCACACGAGCCCGCACCCCGAGGGGCTCGGCGGGCAGCTGTGCATGCGCCAGGCGATCGATCGCGCGGGCATCTCGCCGAACGAGATCGACTTCGTCAGCGCGCACGGTACCGGCACGAAGCTCAACGATGCCGCCGAGGCGGCCGCCGTGAACCGCGTGTTCGAGCGCCGGATCCCGCTGACCGCGACGAAGAGCCTGACCGGTCACACGCTCGGCTCCGCGGGCCTGACCAGCCTCGTGCTCGCGCTCGAGTCGCTTCACCGCCAGGCGATTCCCGCCACGCTGCGTGCGAATCCCGACCCCACGCTCGATGTCGCGCTCGTCACCAAGCTCGCACCGATGCCGATCCGCCACGTGATCGTGAACGCGTTCGGATTCGGCGGCAGCAACGCGAGCGTCGTGGTGAGGGCCGCATGACCGCGTTCCGCATCGCACAGGCCAGCTTCTTCTCGACGAACCACGCCTCGGCCGCGGACGTGCTCGCCGATCGCGAACACGTGCTGACGCCGCCCGCGTACAAGCTGCTCGTCGGTCGCGCGCGCCGGTTCACGAGCCTCGCGACGCAGATGCACGTCGAGGTGCTCGGAAACCTGGTGGTGGAGCCCGGCACGATCGCGGTGTTCGCCACGGTGCACGGCGAGATCCAGACCGCGGATCACCTGATCGCCGATTTCCGCGACAACCAGGTCGTCAGCTCCGCGCGGTTCGCGCTCAGCGTGCACAACAGTCCGTCGGGCGTGTACTCGGTCGCCACCGCGAACACCGCGCCGACCACCACGCTGACCGGCGACAACGCGCTCCCGGGCGGCTGGCTCGAGGCTGCGCTCACCGTCGCCGAGGTTGGCAAGCCCGTGCTCCTCAGCATCGCCGACGAGCCGGTGCCCGAGGTGTTCCACGGCCCCGGCGAGACCGTCGGCGTTGCCGCCGGCTTCGTGCTCGCGCCCGCGACCTCGGAGGTCGGTCGCGCCGCCGAGCTCGTGATCGTTCCCGGCGCCGACGACATCGCGATCGATCCGCGCCGCCTGCTCGCGACTCTCGCGGATGGCTCCCTCACCGGCACCATCACGCTCGGCCGGATCGGCCCGGGCTCGCTGCTCCAGCTGCGGGTGACGGCGTGAGCGGGCCGCTCGGACCGGTCATCGACTACCTGCCGCATCGCCCGCCGATGCTGCTGATCGAGGAGATCCTCGAGGTCACGAAGACCCGCGCGGTCTGCCGGACCACGCTGCGTCCCGATTGCGTGTTCGCCATCGACGGCAAGGTTCACGCGAGCTCGATGATCGAGTTCGTGGCGCAGACCTGCGCGATCGCCGCGGGCGTGACGTCCTCGCGCGAGGGCGGTCCGCCGCGGCTCGGCTTCATCATCGGTTGCCGCGAGATCTCGTTCCCGATCGTTGAATGGTTCGACGTGGGCGACGTCCTCACCTTCACCGTGACGAAGATCCTCGGCGAGGAGCAGCTCGCGGCCTTCAACGGGCTCGTCCATCGCGACGGCACGCAGTGCGTGCAGATCCAGCTCTCGGTCGTCGATGCGAACCTCGCCGGAGCCCAGGCAACGTCATGACGAAGAAGGTCGCGCTGATCTCCGGTGGTAGTCGCGGCATCGGCGCCGCCGTCGCGAAGACGCTCGCGAAGGAAGGCTTCGACATCGCGATCACCTGCGTGTCGCGTCGCGAGGCCGCGGACGCACTCGCCGAGGAGCTGCGGGCGCTCGGCGCGCAGACCTGGGTCTCGCAGTTCGACGTGCGCGATGCGGAGGCCTCGAAGATCGCGATCGAGGCGCTGCTCGCGCAGACGCAGATCCACGTGGTCGTCAACAACGCCGGCGTGTCGAAGGATGGCCCGTTCCCCGGCCTGTCGCGCGACGCCTGGCACAATGTGGTCGACACCACGCTCGATGGCTTCTTCCACGTCACGCAGCCGCTCGTGATGCCGATGGTCCGCCGCAAGTGGGGCCGCATCATCAACATCGCGAGCGTCGCCGGCGTGATCGGCAACCGCGGGCAAGTGAACTACTCGGCGGCAAAGGCTGGCCTCATCGGCGCGACGAAAGCGCTGGCACTCGAGCTGGCGAGCCGCACCATCACGGTGAACGCGGTGGCCCCCGGACTCATCGACACCGAGATGATCGCGACCGCGCCGGTCGAAGAAATTCTCAAGTTCATCCCCATGAAGCGCGTCGGTCAGGCTCAGGAAGTTGCTGATCTCGTTGCATTCCTCGCGAGTGACAAGGCCGCGTACATCACCGGTCAGGTGCTATCGATCTCGGGCGGTTTGTAACGCAAGTCCCACGAACGTGGGGCGAAGGTAGATGGTCCGACCAGGGCCACTGTGGTACCCAACGCGGTCTGGAGGCTATCGATGAGGCGGGTTGTTGTCACCGGAATCGGCATCGTCAGCCCGCTGGGCTGTGACTTCACCGAAGCATCGGCGCGCCTGAAGCGGAACGAGACCGGCGTCGTCGCGATGCCGGAGTGGGGGACCATTCCGCACTTCACGCCGGGCGTCGCCGCGCCGGTGACGATTCCCAAGGAGCTGCAGCTGACGCACAAGCAGCAGCGCACGATGGGCCGGGTCTCGCTGCTGTCCACGGCGGCCACGCAGCTCGCGATCACCGACGCGCAGCTCTCTGCCGAGGAGATGGACAACGGCACGATCGGGCTCGCGTACGGCAGCACGAACGGCTCGTCCTCCGCGAACCAGGAGTGGGTGAAGAAGCTGTCGTCGGCGAACGGCTTCCTCGGGATGTCGGCGACCACGTATCTGAAGTTCATGAGCCACACCACGTCGGCGAACCTCGCGATCCACTTCGGCATGAAGGGCCGCGTGGTCAGCACGGTCGCCGCGTGCGTGTCGGCGAGTCAGGCGATCGGGCAGGGCTTCGAGCTGATCGCCGGCGGCCTCTCCGACGTGATGGTGTGCGGCGGCGCCGAGGAGCTGCACTTCACGCACGCCGCGATCTTCGACATGCTCCACGCCGCGAGCAAGAACTTCAACGCCACGCCCGAGCTCACACCGCGTCCATTCGATGCGAAGCGCGATGGTCTCGTGGTCGGCGAGGGCGCCGGCACGCTGGTGCTCGAGGAGTACGAGCGCGCGGTGAAGGCCGGCAAGAAGATCTACGCCGAGATCATCGGCTACGGCACGAACTGCGACGGCACGCACGTCACGAATCCGTCGAGCGACGGCATGAAGGGCGCGATGCTGCTCGCGCTGAAGTCCGCGGGGCTGTCGGCCGACAAGATCGACTACGTCAACGCGCACGCCACCGCGACCAGCGTCGGCGACGTGGCCGAATCGAAGGCCACGTACGAGGTGTTCGGCGATCGCGTGCCGGTCAGCTCGCTCAAGGGCCACATGGGGCACACGCTCGGCGCGTGCGGCGCGATCGAGGGGGCGTTCGCGATCGCCATGCTGCGCGAGGGCTGGATCGCGCCCACGCGCAACCTCGAGAACGTCGCCGAGGACTGCGCCCCGCTCGACTACGTGAAGGGCGAGTCGCGCACTGCGAAGCTTTCACGCGTGATCTGTAACAAGTTCGCCTTCGGCGGCATCAATACGAGTCTGATCTTCGCCGCCGTATGAACCGCCGAGCCCACAGGTGCTGAGAGCCCTCGCCGTGAAGGGGGGCGCCGTGGCGGCGGCCCTCGCGGCGATCTACACGCTCCCGGCCGGCTGGGCCGCGCTCGCGGTCGTGGTGATCGCGCTTGCCGCGATCGGCTTCATCACCTACGCCATCGTGCATCCGAGCAGTCAGTTCTTCGCGCCCGTGGTCGCGCGGCTCGCCACGAAGGAGCCGATCGTCGCGCTCACCTTCGACGACGGTCCCGATCCGCTCGTCACGCCGCAGATCCTCGACGTCTTGCGCTCGCACGGCGTGCATGGCTCGTTCTTCGTGCTCGGCTCGCGCGCGGCGCAGCACCCCGAGCTGATCAAGCGCATGCACGCGGAGGGACACACCATCGGCACGCACACGCAGCACCACCTGCTCAAGTTCCACTTCGGCAGCCCGAGCTTCGTCCAGAAGGAGATCGAGGACGCGATCGCCGTGGTCGCCGGCATCCTGCCCGCATCGCCCACGCTGTTTCGCCCGCCGCAGGGTCTGCGCACGCCGCTGTTCGGTTCGGGCTGGAAGCGCACGCGTGGCCTGACGTGCGTGACCTGGTCGGTGCGCGGCCTCGATTCGTTCCAGACCACCGCGGCCGCGATCGTCGCGCGCGTCTCGAAGCACCTCGAGCCCGGCGCGATCGTCACGCTGCACGATGGCACCGGCCTCGGCGGAGGTACCGATCGCCGGCCCACGGTGGCCGCGCTCGCCACGCTGATCGACGAGTGCAAGGCGCGCGGCCTGCGCTGCGTGACGCTCGCGGAAGCCGGAGTCGGCGCATGATGCATACGCCCGGTCCCGAGCTGCTCCTCGATCGCCACCCCTACAAGCGCGTGCTGCCGGCGCCGATCTACTGGCTGTACCGGACGTATCGCTGGTTGATCTCGATCATCGTGTTCTCCGCGTTCTGGCTCGGCTGCGTGCTCGTCGGCTGGCTGTGGCTGCCGTGGATCGTGCTGTGGCCGGGAACGCGGAAGCAGAAGTACAGCCGCGCGCTACGCACGATGCGGCGCGGGTTCATGTTCTTCCACTTCTGGATGCGTTTACTGCGCCTCTACTACCGGTGGAGTCCGTCGAAGCACCTCCGCCCGCCCGGCGTGGAGGCGACCAGGCCGGCGGTGATCATCTGCAATCACCCCACGCTCGTCGACGTGACGTCGATCGTGTCGCTGTTCCCGAACGTCGTCGCTGTCGCGCGCAGCGGGCTCGCGAACAACCCGCTGTTTCGCTGGGGCGCGCGCATGTGCGGCTTCGTTCCCGCCGGCAAGACGTTCTTCGCCGAGTGCGAGGAGCGGCTGCGCATGGGCTTCGACGTATTGATCTTCCCGGAGGGCACGCGCACGCCGTTCGGTGGGCCGATCAATCATTTCCACCGCGGCGCGTTCGAGCTCGCGACGCGTGCGAACGCTCCACTCGTGATGGTCAAGCTGACCTGCGTGCC
This sequence comes from Haliangiales bacterium, assembly GCA_038203335.1. Classification (GTDB taxonomy): domain Bacteria; phylum Myxococcota_A; class Polyangia; order Haliangiales; family Haliangiaceae; genus JABFXX01. The sequence continues at coordinate 14,373 of JBBRED010000076.1, forward strand.
GTCGGTGCTGTCGAAGAGCCTGCCGATCCACAAGGTCAGCGACCAGATGGCCGTGTTGACGATCGATGTCGTCGAGATCATCGAGCCCGTGCGCGGACGCGACAGCAAGGTGTTGTGTCGCGAGATCGAGCAGCGTTACCAGGACATGTTGGGCTATTCTGCGCAGGCCGTCGTGGCCAGCGAGCCACACTCTGTCGGAGGCGTATCGTGACTTCGTCGAACCTGAATCAGCAGATCAAAGACCTCATCGTCGAGTCGCTCCAGCTCGAGGGCGTCGACCCGAACACGATCTCGGACTCGGATGCCCTGTTCGGCTCGGGCCTCAATCTCGACTCGATCGACGCGCTCGAGCTCGCCACCGCGATCGCGCGGACGTTCGATGTCAAGGTGAGCCAGGACGAGAACACGCGCGACGCGTTCCGCTCGGTGAATCACCTCGCAGAGTTCATCACCACGCAGCGCGCGGCTGGCAAGACGACCTAGAAGCGGCCGCTGACCATCATCCCGGATGCGTCCTTCGACAGCATCGGGACCACGCTGAGCTGATCGTTGCGGACGAGCAGCGTGCGCGGCGAGGTCAGCCCGTAGACGAGCATCAACGCACCCGCGGTCTGCGCGAGGCCGACGTTGAAGAAGAACAGCTTGCCGGTGCTCGTCGACGTGTCCTTCATCTGCAGGAACGGGCCTGCGATCGGGATCCACATCGACGACGTGTTGGTGCGCGTCTCGTTCGCGTTGCGCAGATCCTCGCCGATGGCGCCGAACGCCGCCGAGAAGCCGTAGACCACGCCGAACGTCACGGCGCCCGCGATCACGAGACCCTTGCGGGCCTTCTCGACGCGCGTGTAGCCGTACGGGATCGGCTGCCCCTCGACGTAGTTCATCTCCTCCGGGGGCTCCTCCATCGGCGGCGCGTAACGAACCTGCGCCTGCACGTAGACGCCGGATGATGGCTGCGGTGGTGGATAGCCCTGCGGGTAGCCCTGCGGATACCCGGGCTGGGGCACCGGCTGACCATCCGTTTCGTCCGCGTGCGCGACGCTGCTCGCACCCAGAACCGCGACCATGACCGACGCCAACCGAACCGTGACGGTGCTCACGTTGCCTCCAAGGTGGTGCCAGCGTAACACCGCGCGCTAGGTCGCGCTGAGCATCGTGTGCGTCAGCCCGACGGCTTCGTCGCCGACGAGCTTCATGCCCGCCTTCGCGATCAGCTCGAGGAAGTCCTCCGAGTGATACATGCGGCTCGTGCCGTTCGCCATGCACGTGAAGTAGAGGCTCGTGCCCTGGAGGCACAGCGCGGCAACATCGTTCGGCTGGCGATCCCAGAACGGCTCGAGGATGCACAGCCGACCACCGGGAGACAGTGCCGCCTTCGCGCGCCCTATCAGCGCGAGCACGTCGAGCTCGCCGAAGCAGTCGAGGAACTGGCTCATCCACACCACGTCGAAGCCGGTGGGGAACGGGCGCGTGTGATCGAGCAGATCGGTCGGCACCGTGTGCAGGCGCGCGGCGACGCCTGCGACCTCGGCGTTCTCGCGCACGCGCGCGAGCTGGCCGGGATGATCGAGCACCGTGACCTCCACGGTGGGGTCGTTGCTCAGGCAGTGGATCGCCCACTTGCCGGTGTTGCCGCCCACGTCGAGCAGGCGCTTCGGCTTCGCGGCGAACACCCGCGGGAACGCGAGCGGGAACGCCGAGTCCGAGTAGAAGTGATCGAAGTCAAACCAGCTCTTCTGCGCCTCGACGGGGAGCTGCGTGAGGCCCTCGTAGATCGTGGGCCACGGTCCGAACACCGGCAGGCCGGCGGGCTTGCTCGTGCGCAGGCTCTCCTCGAGCTTCGCCGCGCCCGCATAGCAGACGTCTTGCACGAAGTTCGCGTTGACCCGCGTCATGTCGTCGAACAGCCAGAGATAGCCGGCGTCGGTCAGGCGATATCTCCCGCCCTCGAGCACGACCAGCTTCAGCGCGAGGCAGCCCTCGAGCAGCACGCGCGCGGCGTACAGCGAGACCTCGGCCCTTGTCGCGACCTCGCTGGGGACGAGGCCGTGCCGCTTGGACTCGTGGACCGCGGCGAGGACGCCCATGTTTCGGGCGGCCATGGCGGCCTGGAAGAACAGGGGGGCGAACGCCAGGCCGTGGACCTGGTGGAACGCCTCGGGGACGCGTTTTCTGGCGTCAGCCATGAGGCGAACTCTACGTCGCAGTGTGTGTCACTGGGGCACGATCGGGCTTGAATTCGGACCACCCCTAACTACACTCTGCGGCTCGATGGACGAAGCCACCAAGACCGAGATCCTTCGGGAAATTCAGCTCATGTTCAAGGAGCTGTTCGACCTGGACGAGGCCAAGGTGCAGCCGTCAGCGCGTCTGATCGAGGATCTCGAGCTCGACAGCCTCGATGCCATCGACCTCGCCGTGAAGGTCGAGGAGATGACCGGACTTGCGTTCGATGAACAAAAGATCCGCGAGCTACGTACCATCGATGACGTTCTCGCCGCGATCGACAACCTCCTCGGGCCCACCGGCATCGAGAAGCTGAAGGCGAAGCGCGCCGCTGCTGCCACGTAGATTCTAACCCCCATGATCCTGCGAGCGTTCCTGATCGCGGCCGTCCTGGCCGGCACCGCCGCCGCCGAAACGCCGCCGGCGACGCTGATCTCGGGAGAGGCCACCCACGGCCCCAAGCTCGATCCGGTGTTCAAGCTGCTCGAGCAGCAGCGCCTGGCGTGCACGTTCGCCGAGCAGAAGCACGTAGCGCTGCTCGCGCGCCCGTTGACCTCGAGCGGCACCATCGTGTTCGATCGCGACAAGGGCATCGTCCGCGCGGTCGTGAAGCCGAAGCCGCAGACCGTGATCCTGACGAAGACCTCGATCAAGATGATCAAGGGCAAGACCGTCGAGGAGATTCCGCTCGACAAGAGCAAGGACCTCAAGGCGTTCGCGCTGATCTTTCCCACGCTCCTGCGCGGCGAGCGCTCGGCCCTCGAGACGTCGTTCGACATCGGGCTCTACGGCAGCGAGACCGACTGGTGGGCGCTGACGTTCGCGCCGAAGTCCGCCGCGCTGAAGAAGTTCGTGAAGTCCGTCACGGTGTTTGGCAAGAAGACCGATGCCGTGGCGCTCCGCGTGGTCGAAGCGAGCGGGGACACGACGGATACGCAGCTCTCCGACGTCCGCCGGAACAAGGACGTCCCCGACACCGAGATCGCGGCGGCGTTCGGGGCGAACTGATGCGGTGGCGCGCGCGCGCTGCGACGCTCGCCGTGGTCGTGCTGACCGGGATCGTGTTCGCGATCGCCGCGCCGCACTTCAAGTTCTCGACGAAGATCACGGAGTTTCTCCCCGACGACAAGGCGAACCGCGGCGCGCAGATCGCGGCGCTGCTCGCGGAGAGCGAGCTCTCGAAGGTGATGGTCATCGACCTCGCGATGCCGTCACCGGAGAAGCTGCACGACACGGCGATCGCGCTCGAGACGCATCTCGAGGCGCTGCCCGATGTGGCGATGGCGCGCTCGGGCTTCACCGACGCCGACCTGACCCAGATGATGACGTTCCTCGGCGTGTGGCCGGCCACCACGTTCCTGCCGGCGAGCGCGTTCACGGAGGCCGCCGTGCGCGCGCGGCTCTCGGATCTCAAGGAGCAGCTCGGCGGGCCGATGGGCGTGATGGTGCGGCAGACCGCGCCGCGCGATCCGCTCGGTGGCATGTGGGAGCCGCTGCAGGCGCTGCGCGGGTCCCAGGGCACGGCGATCATCGACGACGACGGCGTGCTGTACACGCCGGATCACGCGCACGCGTTCGTGTTCGTGGAGACCAGGTCGTCGTCGTTCGATAGCGACAAGCAGCGCGCGTTCCGCCAGGTCCTCGATGACTGGCTCGCGGTCAACCCCGGCGTGGTGATGCAGACCGCCGGCGCGGCGCAGTTCGCGATCGCCTCGGAGGCCCAGATCAAGGGCGACGTGAACCGGATCGGGATCGTGTCCACGATCGGCATCCTCGTCATCTTCCTCGCGCTGTTCGGCTCGGTGCGGATGATCCTCGTCGGCTTCGTGCCGATGATCTTCGGCAGCGCCGTCGCGGTCCTGATGTGCCAGCTCATCTTCGGCGAGATCCACGGCATCACGATCGCGTTCGGCACCTCGCTGCTCGGCGTGGGCCTCGACTACGTGGAGCACTACTACGCGCACTTCGTGCTGACCCCTGACGTCCCCGCGAAGACCACGATGAAGATCGTGGCGCCGAGCCTGGTGCTCGGAGCGCTCACCACGATCATCGGCTTCGTCGGTCTCGGTGCCGCCGGGCTGATGGGCCTGCGCCAGATGGCCGTGTTCTCGGTGATCGCGATCCTGGCCTCGATGGCGGCGACGTACTGGATGGTCCCGCCGTGGATGCCCGTGACGTACAAGCCACCGCGCACGCTCGCGGTGGTCAACCGCGTGGTGTTGAAGCTGCTGGTGCGCCTGACCAGCCGCACGTGGAGCACCGGTGCGCGGATCGCGATCGTGGTCGCGGCGATCGCGCTGGTGGTCGTGGGCGTGCGGGTCGCGCGGTTCTCCGACAACGTCAACATGCTCGTCAGCGACACCGGCCCGCACATCGAGCAGGACACCGCGGTGCGCTCGCGGCTCGGGCCGGAATCGAACACGTACGCCGTGGTCACCGCGGGCACCGACGAGGCGCTGCTGATCGAGATCGGCAAGGCGACCACGGAGCTCGAGGCCGCGCACGGGGCAGGGGGCTTGACCTCGTTCGTACCGCTCGGCCGGATCCTGCCGAGCGCCGAGGAGCAACTGGCTCGGTTCGCCGCGGCGAAGGCCGCCGTGCCGATGACGCGCACGGTGATGGAGGAGCTCGAGTTCGTGCCCGACCAGTTCGCGGACTACTGGACCGCGCTCGCGCAGCCGGCGCCGAAGGTGCTCACGCTCGGTGAGATCCGCCGCTCGCCGCTCGCGCCGCTGCTCGCCGCGTGGGTGCCGGCGCAGAGCACGCCGATCGCGCTGATCCCGCTCGTCGGCGTGGCCGACGTCGCGGCGCTACAGGCCGTGGTGCCGGATGCGACGATCGTCGCGCCGTCGGTGACCGTGGTGGAGCTGTTCCGCGGCGTGCGGATCCGGACCGTGATCTCGTCGCTGCTCGGGCTCGCGGTGATCCTCCTCCTGCTGCTCGGGCGCTATCGCAGCCTGCGCAAGGTCGTGATCGCCGTCGCGCCGGCGGTCCTCGCGTGCGTCGCGGCCGTGGGCACGATGGTCGCGCTGGGCATCTCGCTCAACATCCTGCACGTGATGTCGCTGCTCCTCGTGGTCTCGCTCGGCGTGGACTTCGGTATCTTCTTCGTCGACACCAGCGCGTCGCTCGAGGAGTCCGCGCGCACGATGGTCTCGATCATCACGGCGTCGATCACCACGATCCTGTCGTTCGGCCTGCTCGGCCTCTCGGCGAGCCCGGGCCTCGCGGCGATCGGTATCACCGTGACCCTCGGCGTCACGTACAGCCTGTTGACCTGCTTCCTGATGGCGTCGCTCGCCGGTCCGAAGCTCGTCGCGAAGGAGCCCGCATGAGAGCGCTCGCCATCCTCGTGGTCTTGGCCGCCTGCGGCAGCACCCCGAAGCGTCACTTCGAGGTCCCGACGAGCCAGCCCGCCGAGTACCCGGGCACGCTTCACGATCCGTCGACGCTGACCGCGAACTTCTTCGTGCGACAAACTCTCACCGTCCACACCACGAAGGACGGCAAGCCCGTCGAGGCGGAGCTCGAAGCCGTGCTCCAGAAGCAGGGTGATACGCTGTCGGTGGTGGGCTTCGGACCGATGAACGTGAAGGCGTTCACGCTGACCCACAAGGGCGGTCAGATCGTGTTCGATCAGTTCTACGGGCCGCAGCTGCCGTTCTCGCCGCGCAACATCGTCGTCGATATCCACCGCGTGTTCTTCATGCGCTTGCCGCCACCCACCGATCCGACGTTCACGGGCGTCAACAAGGGCGAGCTCGACGGCGAGCACGTCGAGGAGACGTGGAAGGACGGCCAGCTCCGCGCGGCCACGTTCACGCGCCCCGATGATCCGAAGCTCAAGGGCGCGATCCGCGTGCAGATGAGCGACGGCTGCGATCCGCAGCACTGCGAGCCCGAGAGCGCGATGCTGCGCAACGAATGGTTCGGCTACACGCTCTCGATCGCGAACGAGCAGTTCGAGCGGTTGTAGATGCAGGTCGTCCTCAAGATCATCTCGGGACTGTTCATCGTTGCCTCGCCGTGGGTGCTCTACTGGACCCTGTCGCAGGGTGACGTCACCGTCGCCGCGATCACGCTGATCGCGTGGGTGATCGTGCGGACCATCCCCGTGATGCTCTCGGCGAAGAAGGAGCAGCGCGCGGCCGCGCTCCAGCTCCCCGCGATCGCGCTCGTGTTCGCGCTCCTCGGCTGGATCTTCGATCAGGGCGTGCTGCTGCTCGTGATGCCCTCCGCCACCCAGGCCGCCTTCGGCCTGACCTTCCTCCGCTCGCTCAAGACCACGCCCCTCATCGAGCACTTTGCCCGCATGGTGAAGCCCGACCTGACCCCGGCGCAGCAGGCCCACTGCCGGAGCTGGACCCGGGTCTGGGGCTTCTATCTGCTCGCCCTCGCCGCCACCGGCCTGGTCCTGGCCGCCACCGTGTCCCTCGCGATCTGGACGATCTATGTGGGCCTCGTCAGCTACGGCCTCGTCGGAGTGCTGTTCGCGATCGAGTACCTGGTCCGCAAGCTCACGTTCCGGGATTACGGACGGAATCCGCTTGACTGGATCCTGAGCAAATTGTTCCCTGCGCCCCGGTCTGAAACGTCGTGATGGTGATGCTGAGCGCGTTCGTACCCCCCGACGGTGAGCTGGCCGCCCAGGCCCAGCGCATCGCGGCCCTGATCAGGCCCGGCCGGGTGGTCCTGTCGTGCCGGCACGCGGACGCCTTCGTCCCCGGTCTGCTCGGCGCGTGGGCCGCCGGAGCCACCGTCGAGCTGCTCCCCAACGTCTCGCCGGGCACCCTCGACCGCGTCGACGCCGACCCCGAAATCGCCGCGATCCTCCACGACGACGCCAGCCGCCAGGCCCGCTCGCCGAAAGCCATTCACGTCCCGAGCGCGCTTCGTCCGAAATTGGGGTCGGACCCCTTTTTTGGACAGCTGCCAGAGATTGCCGTCCGGATGACTACATCCGGGACGACGGAGCGTCCTCGGTACGTGGTGAAGACGATGGCCGAGCTGATCGGCGAGCTCGACGTGCTCGCGGTCGCCATCCCGAAGGCCACGGCGGTGCTGTCGACCGTGCCGCTCTCGCACCTCTACGGCCTGCTGTGGGGGGCGCTGCTGCCGCTGAGGATGGGCGCGCGGATCGTCAGCCACGAGGCGCTGTTGCCCGCCGATGTCGCCGCGGTGATCGAGCGCGAGGGCGTGGATCTGATGATCTCCACGCCGGCGCACCTGCGCGCGATGCTCGATGCCCCGATGCCGCGCGGCCTCCGCGTGATCTCGAGCGGCGCGCGCATGCCCTCCGAGCTGCAGATGGGACTCGCCGACCGCCACGGCTGGATCGTCACCGATGTCCTCGGCTCGACGGAGACCGGCGGCATCGCCACGCGCGAGCATCCCCTCAAGGGCTGGAATCCGCTGCCGAGCGTGACCGTGACCGCGCCCGAGGGGCAGCTCGTCGTGGAGTCGCCGTGGTGTGCGCGGACCGCGATCGATGATCGCATCGAGCTGCGCCCCGACGGCACGTTCCAGTACCTCGGCCGCGCGAACGAGCTAATCAAGGTCGCCGGCAAGCGCGCCGACGCGCACGAGCTCGAGACCACGATCCGCACGGTGCCCGGCGTCATGGACGTGGCCGTGCTCGTCCACGCGACGATCGGCAAGGAGCCGCGCGTGGTGTGCGCGATCACCGTCGCCGAGGGCGTCGTCGTCGGGCGCGAGGACGTGGCGGCGGCGATCCGTCGCCAGTTCGATTCCGTGTTCGTGCCGAAGATCGTGAAGGTCGTCGCCGCGATCCCGCGCACCGATCGCGGCAAGGTCGCGATCGAGCCGCTGCGCCAGCTGCTCGGTCTCGATGACGGACCGACCACGCCGTTCATCCCGACGACGAAGATCGCGCCGCTGACGTACTCCGCGGTGATCCCGCGCGACCTCGTCTTCTTCCGTGGTCACTTCGATGCGTTCACGATCCTGCCGGGCGCGGTGATCGTGGAGCGCCTCGTGCTCCCCGTGGTGCGGCAGGAGTTCCCCGAGCTGCCGCCGCTGCGCGGGATCCGTCGCCTGCGGTTCCGTCGCCCGCTGCTCCCCGATCAGCAAGTCACCGTCACGCTCGCGCACAAGAACGGCAAGCTGAACTTCGAGGTCGTGGGCGCCGCCGGTCCCGTCTCGAGCGGAGTGCTCCTCACGGACTGACCATGAGGCTGTGCGCGATCATCCCCTCGTACAACAATCCCCAGACCATCGGGGTAGTGGTGGCGCGCGTGCGCGAGCACATCGCGGACGTGGTGGTCGTCGATGACGGCTCGACTGATGCGAACAAGCAGGTCGTCCGCGCGCTCGGCGACGCGGGCAACTGCACCGTCGTGTTCCGCGCCGAGAACGGCGGCAAGGGCGCGGCGGTGAAGAGCGGCCTCGCGTGGGCGCACGAGCACCAGTACGACTACGCGCTCCAGATCGACGCCGACATGCAGCACGATCCGAGCGACATCCCGAAGCTCGTCGCGGGCGTCACCGGGGCGACCGATCCGACGCTCGTCCTCGCGCAGCCCGTGTTCGATGCCTCCGCACCGAAGGGCCGCCTGCGGGCGCGCAAGATCACCGTGTTCTTCGCCGCGGTCGAGACCCTGTCGAACAAGGTCGGCGATCCGCTGTGCGGCTATCGCGTGTATCCCGTCGAGAAGGCGCTCGCGGTCAAGGCGCGCGGCGACGCGATGGACTTCGATCCGGAGATCGCCGTTCGCCTCGTGTGGGCCGGCTGCAAGGTCGTGCACGTGCCCACGCCCGTCGTGTATCGCGGCGCCGAGGCTGGCGGCGTCTCGCACTACCGCGCGTTCCACGACACCATGCTGATCGCCGGCGCGCACGTCTGGTTGTGCACCGAGGGCGTGATCCGGATCCTGACCTGGCCGTTCCGCGCCCTGTGGCGAAAGCTGTTCCGCCGTGGCTGAGTGGCGAAAGATCCCCGAGGCCGGCACCGTGCTCGGCATCCGGTTCCTCGTGCTGTGCGCGCGGATCTTCGGCCGCACGCTCACCGGCTGGTTTCTCTACATCATCTCGTTCTACTACGCGCTCGTTCGCCCCGTGGTGCGACGCGCATCACGCGACTACTTGCGCCGCGTCGGCGAGCCCGCAGGATTCTGGAACGCGGTGCGCCATATCCACACCTTCGCGCGCGTCTCGCTCGACCGGCTGTTCTTCGTCACCGGCAAGATCAAGTCGTTCGAGTTCGAGCAGAAGAACCACGACCTCCTCGTCCAGGCCGCGAAGTCGGGCCGCGGCGTCATCCTGCTCGGCGCGCACCTCGGCAGCTTCGAGGTCATGCGCTGCCGCGCGAAGGACTTCAACGTCCCGATCAACGTCGTCGTCGACTTCACGAACGCCGAGCGCGTCAACGCGGTGCTGCGCTCGCTCGCGCCCGACATGGACACGCGCCTGATCTCGCTCGGCACCGATCCGCTCCAGGCCATGCTCGCGATCCGCGCGGCCGTGGACCGCGGCGAGCTCGTGGCCATCCTCGGCGACCGCATCCCCGATGCGAAGACCGGCGCCACCCGGGTCGTCAAATCCCAGTTCCTCGGGGCCGAGGCTTCGTTCCCGGCGGGCCCCTGGCTCCTGGCCCACACCCTCCGCTGCCCCGTCTATTTCGTCGCAGGGGTCTACAGCCGTCCCAATCACTACGCTTTGCATTTCGAGTTCCTGGCCGACGAGGTAAGACTCGACCGCCACGAACGGGCCGCTGCTCTCGCCCGGTACTCTCAGACCTACGCTTCCATGCTCGAGTCCTACGCGCGCTCCGCCCCGTTGAACTGGTTCAACTTCTTCGACTTCTGGAGCCCCACGTCGTGACCCTCCAGATCGGCGTTGCCCGGATCACCCACGCGGATGTCGGCAAGGTGTCGCGCGGGGAGCTGGCGGTCGCGCTGACCGATGCGCCCACGTGGCTCGCCCGCATCGCGAAGAACCGCGCGGCCGTCGATGCGCGGGCGAAGTCGGGCGAGCCGTTCTACGGCGTGAACACCGGCTTCGGTGCCTCCGTCGTCAACTCGATCGCGCACGAGCACGGTACGTCGCTCGCCTCGAATCTGTTCCGGTTCCACGGCTGCGGTATCGGCGCCATGTTCGCGCCCGCCGAGAGCCGCGCGATCCTCGTGACCCGCGTCGCGCAGCTCGCCGTCGGCTGGAGCGGCATCCGGCTCGAGACCCTGCAGGGCATGGTGCGCCTGCTCCAGAACGACGTGCTCCCCGTGATCCCGGAGCTCGGCTCCGTCGGCGCTTCCGGCGATCTCACGCCGATGTCGTACGTGGCCGCCGTGCTCTCCGGCGAGCGCGAGGTCTACTTCCGCGGGCGCGTGTGCCCGGCCGCCGAGGCGCTCGCCGCGGTGGGCATGGAGCCGCTGCGCCTCCAGCACAAGGAGCCGCTCTCGATCATGAACGGCACGAGCGTGATGACCGCGCTCACCGCGATGGCCCTCGAGCGCGCGGAGGCCTTCGCACGCGCGCACGCATCGCTCACGGCGTGGACCTCGTTCCTGCTGCGCGGCCAGCCCGCACACTTCGACGAGCGGCTGTTCATCGCGAAGCCGCATCCGGGCTCGCAGAAGTACGCCGCCGCGGTGCGTGCGGCCCTCGTGGTCGATGCGCGACCCGCGCTCGGCACGAACAAGCTCCAGGATCCGTACTCGGTGCGCTGCGCGCCGCACGTCGTCGGCGTGTTGCACGAGGTGCTCGAGCAGGGCGCGACCACGATCGAGATCGAGCTCAACGGCGCCGGCGACAATCCCCTCATGGATCTCGAGACCGGCGTGGTGCTCCACGGCGGCAACTTCTACGGCAGCCACGTCACCCACGTCGCCGACACGCTGAAGGTCCACGTCGCGCACGCGATGGAGATCCTCGAGCGCCAGCTCGTGCTGCTCTGCCACTCGACCGCGACCTCGGGCATTCCCACGAACCTCGTCAAGGTGACGGGCGAGGGCGGCACCGCGCACCACGGCTTCAAGGCGATCGAGATCCTCGCATCGTCACTCGTCGCCGAGGCGATGAAGCAGGCCGCGCCGGCCTCGGTGTTCTCGCGATCGACCGAGGGCCACAACCAGGACAAGGTCCCGATGGGCGCGATCGCGGCGCGCGAGCTGCGCCACATCCAGAGCCTCGCGGATCACATGCTCGCGATCTCGCTGCTCGCCTGCGCGCAAGCCACGGACGCGACCGGCCGCGCGGCCGAGCTACCCGCGCCGCTCAAGGCCGTGTACGACGCGATCCGCGAGACCTGCCCGGCGACCCACGAAGATCGCCGGCACGACGAGCTGATCACGCGCACCGTCGCGAACTTCCACGCCGGCTCGCTGCCTCTTTAGCGGCAACCAGAGCGGCTAGTTCCGGTCCCAGCGCACTTCGAGCATGCCGGTGGCGAGCAGGTTGTGACGCGTGCCCGCACCCGACACCTGCATGTCGTCTCCGAGGTCCATCGCAACGGACAGGCTGCGCGTCATCCGTGCGACGAGCACCACGCCAACCGATCCGGCGAGTGACTCCTCCGTCGAAGTCGCACCGGACATCGTGCGATCCAGGAAGCTGACTCCCAGCCCCCCACGCAGGTGAAGGTCATTGAGGACGCGCGACCGCGAGCGCGTGAAGGGTCGCCAGCGAGCGCCGGCCATGATGACAGTGCTGTCCTGCTTAGAGATCTGATCATCACTCTCCGAGGACACGCCAACGATCTCTGTCATGAAGTCGACCGAAGGGCTCAGTGCGGTGCCCCCACGCAGCCGGTAGGTCGACGACCCGTCCGAATCCTCGCGGCGATAGCCGCGCGCGATCCCCAATCCAGCTCCGCCGGAAGCCCACAGCCACGAACTGCTGCGGGAATGATTCGCGGCTGCGCGCGCGATCTCTGGAACGATCGACTCCACGCCATGGTCGCCGAAGGAGAGAAGCTCGGTGGTACCGCCGCTGTGACTCTGTTGCTTGACCAGACCCGTGAACGGCACTGCGGGATGCGACCAGGTCGTGGTCCTCGGCCGATCGCTGCGCGTCGCGCCATCAACGTGTCCATACGGGACGTCAACCGATTCAACCGATGAGCCGGCAGGGACGACCGGCGGCATGAACAGCGCGAGGTAGCGCGCTGGTCGCGGGTCGTCGCGGAAGTCGCCCGACACCACGGCACCGTCGGCGTTGTCGACCACGTAGGCCACCAGCTTGCGACCGTCCGGTTGGTCGCGGACGCAGACGGACCACGATCGACGAACGTCCACACCCTGCAGGATGAGTCGCACCCATGTGCCGCAGCCATCGACCGAGATCACGTCGAAGCGCATGTAGCCGACCGCGCCGTCGGTCGCCGTGGTCTTGTAGATCGCCCACTGCCCGAGAGCCCACGGTCTTGGCGCCGTGTCGGTCGACGCTGGAAGCAGCGACTGCGGACGCGGCGCGACAACATCCGCGATCTGCGCGCGGTACTGCGGAGACGGCCTCGGCTGCGCGCATCCAGCGAGCGAGAGACCCAGCGCAAGTAACAACGCCTGACCTGACCCCATCCGTGAAGTTTACAACAGCGGCGCGCGTGCGTGGGAGTGAAGTCGTCGTCC